>JAEYVZ010000057.1 GCA_023431405.1 Actinomycetes bacterium | reverse complement strand
GAAGGCCCTCGCGGGACGCGTCACCGGTGACCTCCGCCGCCGAGCCCGGGGCGAGCGCGTCGCGCTGCGAGGCCTCGGCGTGCTCGCGCGGTCTGTCGGCTACAGCCACCGCACGTATCGGCGGGGCTGAGCACCATCTCGCTCGTCGACATCCGCGACCGGGCCGTCATGGGCACCGCGATAGCATGCATGGGCGTCCACGAAGGCGCACGGTGGGGAGAAGCCGAATGGGGAAAGCGGGGGACTCGTCCGCGCGCGGCCCGCGGCGGCTGTGGGCGACGGTCGGCTCGACCGCGGCGACCAAAGTCGTGGTCATGGGCCTGTCAGGGTTGCTCGGAATCATCACGAGCAGACTGATCCTCACGAATTTCGGCGTCGAAGCGTACGCGAACTACGGGCTGCTTGCGACGCTCCCGCAACTGCTCCCCTTCGCCGACCTCGGCATCGCCGCCGTCGTGATCAACGCGATCGCAGGGAGCAGCGACGCCCGCCGCGACGAGATGGTTCGGCGAACGATCACGTCCGCGCTCCGCATCCTGATCGTCTCCGGTTCGGTCATCGCGCTGGCATCGGCCGTGCTTTACGTCACAGACCTCTGGCCCGTCGTGCTCGGACAAGGTCTGCTCGACGACGGCGGATCCTTCGCAGCGTTTCTGTGCCTGCTCATCTTCGGCCTTGTGCTCCCGCTCGGCGTCGGCCAGAGGATTCTGGTCGGCCTCGACAAGACGAACGTCCAGGTCGGCACACAGGCACTGTCGGCCCCCCTCATCCTCTCCTTCGTCGGGCTTGCCGCGGCGCTCGCCCTCCCCGTTGCCGCGTACCTTCCCGTCGCGACCTACATCGCGAGCGGGGCGGTGTCGGCGCTCTGCCTCGGCATCGCAGCTCACTCGCTGAAGGGCCAGCTCGGAGCCGCTATCCGTGACATCCCCAAACTCCGCCGGGCGCGAGGTGTACCGGTGTTCAACCTCGCGTGGCCGATGCTCATCCAGATGATCGCGTTGCCACTGGCGATGCAGACCGACAGGCTTCTGCTCAGCCATCTCGCGACCGTCGCCGCGCTCGCTGAGTACAACCTCGCCATGCAGCTGTTCGGGATCGTCATTCAGACGATCGCCGCCTCCGGCGTCGCCCTCTGGCCGTATTTCGCCCGTGCACGGTCGCAGGCGAACGTCGCCTCGCCTTGGGCGCCACTCGCCTGGTTCGTGACGGGCGGCACTCTGCTCGCGGTGACACTGGGACTTCTCTCCGGCTTCCTCGCAGACCTGATCAGCGACGGACGCATCCAGCTCGACCCGTTGCTTGTCTTCTGCTTCGTCGTATTCGTGGCACTTCAGTCGGCCAAGTACCCACTGGGCATGTACATGACCGACGAGCGTGGACTCAAGTTCCAGGTCGTCCCGACCCTGCTGATGGTCCCGATCGGGCTCGGCACCTCCTGGGCGCTGATCCTCCTCGTCGGTCCCGCCGGTGCCATCGCCGGGTCCGCGATCGCCGTAGCCCTGTGCCAGGTGATCCCGATGACCTGGTATGTGCGTCGCGACCTCGCGCGACGCAGACGCGAGCAGGCGGAGGGGTGACCGCTAGCGCTGGCGGATGACGCGCGCCGGCGAGCCGACGGCGATCGACCCGGGTGGGATGTCTCGGGTGACGACACTGCCGGAGCCGATGACGCTTCCCCGTCCGATCGTGACCCCTGCCGTGACGATCGTTCCTGCGCCGATCCAGCAGTCGTCTTCGATGGTGACGAAGCTGCGCTCCACGCCCTGGTCTTTGATGGGCCTGGTCGCGTCGGCGTAGACGTGGTTCTCGGAGTAGACCTGAACACCCGGTCCGAACATGACGTCGGAGCCGATGGTGATACGCCCCGAGCAGCCGATGAAGCACCCCGTGTTGAAGCTCGATCGGTCTCCGACGGTGAGTCCGACACCGACTTCGCCGCCGTAGTAGCTCGACGGCCGGATCGCCGTACGCGCTCCGATCGACACGTCGGCGCCGAACACCACGCCCTCCGACGACAGGCCCTGCAGCTCGGCATCGTCTTCGATCACGAGACGGCCGGTGTGACGCACGTGGCGGAGGCCGGAGAGCCTCACCCCGCGCCCGATGAACAGCGGTCCGTCAGACGTTCCGAAGCGGGGCTTGTGCACCAGTCCGCGCGCGAACATGCGTCCGCCGCGCACCAGCGCGCCCACCTCCGCCGCGCGGGCGTCGGCCCCGCGAAGCCCCGAGAAGCGGCTCATCGGCTCGCGTCCGCGTGTGCGCGCGCCTCGCCCTCGGCGCGACCGACCGAGCGGTACCAGCGGATGCCGGAGGCACCGAGCAGGAGCAGGTTGATCACGGCGAGCGCCGTGTAGATCGTGATGAACACCGGCGGCACCCACAGGGTGAGGAACACGATGCAGAGAAGGCCGTAGTCGGCGGGCATCACGGCGAGCGAGTACAGGGGAGACGTCGAGCCGGTTGCCTCAGGAGCCGGCATCGCGGGGTGCTGCAGGCGGTTGATGCGGCGGAGCAGATCGGCCCCGACGACACCGAAGAAGAACACGCTGGCGGTCGCGCTGAACACCAGCGGCACGAGCATCCACTGGTCGGGGAGATCGTAGAACCGGAACCAGCAGATGAGCACCGCGAGGTGAAGGGTCGCCTGTTTGGTCGCGTCGAAGAAGTGATCGAGCCATTCGCCGGCGAGCGAGCCGGTTCCGGTCAGACGTGCGACCTGACCGTCGGCGGAATCGAGCGCGTACCCGAGCACGAGCAGGGCGCTCACCAGCAGAGCCGACCACCAGGTGGGCGCGACGAGCGCGATGAGCAGGATGCCGGCGCCGGTCGCCACGCCGCTGAGCAGCGTCACCTGCGTCGGCGACAGCCCCATGACGTACGCCCCGGCGGCGAGCACGCGACCCAGCGGACGGTTGATGAACCGCGAGTACGCGGGAGCGCCGCGCGATGATTTCTGCGCTGAGGCGAGCCGCTCGATCGCTTGGCGAAACTCGGACATGTGCGAGAACCCTTCGCCGTCTCGGATGACCCGCCCACTATAGCGGGCGGGCGGAGTCGACCCTCCGCACCGCTGGGCCCCTTGCGCGGCGCCCGTCACTTAGCGCTATGCTGAACCTCGTTCGCCGACGGGGGGTTGGTGAACGGCGCTGACGGGGGTCGGCGCTCTGGGGAAGGCGATGGGGATCGCCATGAGTCATTGCTGGGGGGCAAATGACAGTTCGAATCGGCTATGCCGCAGGTGCGTTCGATCTCTTTCACGTCGGACATCTGAACATCCTTCGTCACGCCAAGGCGCAGTGCGACGTCCTCGTCGCCGGTGTCGTGAGCGACGAGATGTTGCGTGTCACGAAGGGCATCACGCCCTTCATTCCGACCGCTGAGCGTGTGGAGATCGTCCGCAACGTCCGCTTCGTCGATCACGTGCACGTGGAGAACGAGCCGAGCAAGCTCGACGCGTGGCGCGAAGTGGGATTCACCCATTTCTTCAAGGGTGATGACTGGCGCGGAACCGAGAAGGGCAAGCGCCTCGAGCGCGAGCTCGCCGAGGTCGGCGTCGAGGTCGTGTACTTCCCGTACACGGCCCACACCTCGAGCACGCAGCTTCGACGCGCGCTCGAGTCCGTCAACGCCGAACCGCTCCACGACTTCGGCGTGCGTTCCGCGACGGCCTGACACAGGCCTCACAGACTCGGCGGCGCCGAGTACGGCTCGCCCCCTCTCCCCAGGCACGAGCCCACCCCACTCGGCGCCGTCGAACCACTGTCTGTGACGCCTCAGAGCTCGCCGGGCTCCATCGCCTGCTCGTCGAGCCGTTCCAGCGCACCGCGCAGCGGCGTGGTCGGTCCGGGCTTGCGGGGGGCGTAGACCACCAGCGAGTGGAACACGAAGCGCACCACGAATGCGACGACGAGGGTCACCGCCGTGGCGACGACCGCGGAGATGTGGCCCGTCTCCACCATGAACGCGACGATCGGGATGCGGATCACCGCCTCCGCGTTGTTGAACGCGAACGACTTGCCGAACCGCGACCACACACCCGACGATTGGGCGCGCATCTCACGGAAGACGAAACGCTCGATCAGCACGAAGTTGCCGACGATGGTCGCTTCTGCAGCGATGACGGCCGCGACGATGTAGTCGACCCCGAGCTGGGTGAGCGCCCACACGATCGCGACGTTGGCGACCGCACCGATTCCACCGATGATCGCGAAAAGCGACATCTTGCCGAACCGCAGGGCCGCCAGCTGCGCAAGAAAATGCATGCCCTGCCGGAAGGATGCCTTCGACTCCCCCGCATACCGGTCGGCGAAATCGAACGCGACCTCCGCGATGCGGAACGTGCGGCGCACCAGGATCTCGAGCAGGATCTTGAAACCGCGCGGACGCAGCCCGTCGAGGTCGATCGCGCCGCGCGACACGAGGAAGAACCCCGTCATCGGGTCGCTCACCTCGCGCAGCCGCACCGGGAACATCGCCTTCGTGATGGCGGTCGATGCCTTCGACACCATCACCCGTGAGCGGTCGGCCAGCCCGTGCGCGGTGCCGCCGCCCGCGTAGCGCGACGCGATCACGACATCGACGTCGCCGGCCTGGTGGCGTGCGACCAGCTCGGGGATCTTCTCCGGCGGATGCTGGAGGTCGCCGTCCATGATGAGGCACGCATCGGCCTGCGCGGCGCGCAGCCCCGCCACCACCGCACCGCCGAGCCCGCCGGTGCGGTCGGGGCGGTGGATGAGGCGAACGGGCAGGGTCGCCTCCGCGGCGACCGCGCGGATCACGTCGGGGGTGTCGTCGGTGCTGTCGTCGACGAAGACGATCTCGGCATCCATGCCGGAGACCGCGCTGGTGACGCGACGCACGAGCTCCCGCACATTGGGCGCCTCGTTGAACGTCGGCACGATGATCGACAGGTCGATGGTGTCCCCCGAGAGCGTGCAGAAAACGGTGCGGTCTATCGTCGCACGACCCCCTGAGCGGATGCGAAAAGCCTGCACAGCGCCTTGCCTGCGTCGAGCCGGCTCCCAAGAACATCCCGGAGAATAGAAGTATGACGACCCCTACCGAGAACACGATCACGATGTTCGGCGCCGACTGGTGCCGCGACTGCCGCCGCACGAAGGCGCAGTTCGATGAGCTCGGCATCCCCTACACGTACATCGACCTCGAGGCGCAGCCCGAGGCGGCAGACGTCGCCCGTGACATCTCGGGGCGCACCAACATACCCGTCGTCGTCTACCCCGACGCGACGCACCACGTGGAGCCCAGCAACGACGACGTCGCCGCGAAGCTTCGCGAACTCTCGCTCATCTGACCCGCGCACCGCGGCGCCGCTCCTAAAACCCTCTCCCCCACAACCAGGGGCGACTCAGGCCAACCGGGTGTCGCCGGGGGGTGACACCCGCATCCACCGGTGCCCATACGCGGGCAGTTCGAACTCCACGCGACGGCGGCCATCGATGTCGATCACCGTGCCCTCGTCGAAATCGAGCAGTCGCGTGCCGTCTTCGTGGGCGCCGATGTCGGCCTTCAGGCGCACCGCCACATCGGTGAAGTTGTGGAGCATGATCATGCGGCCGAAGTCGGATGCCACGGCGTGCGCGAGCACACCCTCGCCGTCGTGGTCGAGGATCTCCAGCCGCCCCCACCCGATCTCGGGGCACGTGCGATAACGGCTCATGAGCCGCCGGATGAACGACAGGAGCGAATCCGGGTCGCTGCGCTGCTGCTGCACGTTGATGTGCGCCGGCGCGTACCCGTCGCCGGGAAGCGGCGCGACCAGGCGGTTGCGGGGAGCCGAGGAGAATCCGCCATTGCGGTCGTCGCTCCACTGCATCGGTGTGCGCACCGCCTGACGCCCCTCGATCTCCGGGTTCTCGCCCATGCCGATCTCCTCGCCGTAGAACAGCACCGGGGTTCCCGGCAACGAGAACATCAGGCTGTAGACCATGCGCACCCGACGCGGGTCACCCCCGAGCATCGGGGGGAGTCGCCGAGTGATGCCGCGCCCGTACACCTGCTGGTGCTCCTCTGGTCCGAACGCCGCGAACACCTCTTCGCGCTCCGCGTCGGTGAGCTTGTCGAGGGTGAGCTCGTCGTGGTTGCGCACGAAGTTCGCCCACGTCGTCTCCGGCGGGATCTCGGGACGCGACATGAGTGCGTCGACGAGAGGAGACGGGTCGCTTCGGGCGAGCGACAGGTACAGGGCCTGCATCCCCACGAAGTCGAACTGCAGGTCGAGCTCCCCGCCACGTTCACCGCCGAAGAAGTGGAACTGCTCTTCGTAGGGCACGTTCACCTCGCCGAGCAGGGCCGCATCGCCCGCGCGGCGTTGCAGGAAGCGCTTGATGTCGCGCAGCAGTTCGTGCGGGTCGCCGAGGTCCACGCCCTCGGGCGGCTCGATGAGGAACGGCACGGCATCGATGCGGAACCCGCTCACCCCGAGCGCCAGCCAGAAGCCGATCGCCTTCGCGATCTCATCGCGCACCCTCGGGTTGGCGATGTTGAGGTCGGGTTGGTGCTTGTAGAACACGTGCTGGAAGTACTGGCCCGTGCGCTCGTCGAGCTCCCACACGCTCGCCTCCTCCCCGGGGAAGACGGTGGGCTGCTCGTTCTTCGGCGGCTCGTCGCGCCACACGTAGAAGTCGCGGTACGGCGAGGTGCGACTGCGGCGCGCGGAGACGAACCACGGATGCCGGTCAGAGGTGTGGTTCACGACGAGATCGACGATCACCCGCATCCCCCGGTCGTGGGCGGTGCGCAGCACCTCCACGAAGTCGCCGTGGTTGCCCAGCCTCGGATCGACACCGTAGAAGTCGCTGATGTCATACCCGTCGTCGCGATCCGGGGTCGGATAGAACGGCATGAGCCACAGGCACGTCACCCCGAGGTCGGCGAGGTAGTCGATGCGGCGGGCAAGACCGGTGAAGTCGCCCACGCCGTCCCCGTTGGAATCGAGGTAGGTCTCGACATCGAGGCAGTAGATGACGGCGGTCTTCCACCACAGGTCGCTCGTATCGGTGATCTTCACAGCATCCTCCGGAGGGCGGGAAGCAGGTCGCGGGCGGCACGCTCGACGTAAGCGGTCTGGTCTGTGCTGATGCCATGCACGTACACGCGGTCGAACCCGAGTTGCACGAGCGCCGCGATGCGGGAGGCGAGTTCCTCGGCGTCCGCAGAGATGAGCGCGCCCCGGTGCAGGTCGTCGTCGGTGGGCTCCCCGGCAAGCCGGTCGAAATCTTCCGGCTGCTCGATGTCCCAGAGCGAGACATCGTGGATGGCGACATGCCGCCACTGCTCCCGCGCCACAGCGAGCGCCTCGGCCTCGGTGTCTTCGAGGGAAACGTGGACCTGTAGCACGCACGGACCGCGACCCCCGGCATCCCGGTACGCCTTCACGACGGCGGCGAGCTTCTCGGGCGGCTGCGCGACCGTCGCGAGTCCGTCGGCCCACTGCGCAAGCCAGCCGGCGGTCTCGGCCGTGACAGCGGCGCCGAACAGGGGCGGCGGGACGGACGGCCGGCTCCACACTCGAGCGCGATGAACGGTGATCTCGTCGTCGCGCGTGACCTCGCTGCCGTCGAGAAGGTCGCGGATCGTCTCGACCGCGGCCTGGAGTCGTGCGTTACGCGCGGGCTTCGGCGGCCACGGGTCGCCCGTGACGTGCTCGTTCATCGCCTCGCCGCTGCCGAGCGCGGCCCAGAATCTGCCGGGGAACATCTCCTCGAGGGTCGCGATCGCCTGCGCCGAGATCACGGGGTGGTAGCGCTGGCCGGGAGCCGTGACGACCCCGAACGAGAACGACGTGGATGCCAGGGCCGCGCCCAGCCAGCTCCAGGCGAAGCCGGATTCGCCCTGCGCCACACCCCACGGGGCGAGATGGTCGGAGCACATCGCCCCGTCGAACCCCGCCGCCTCCGCTCGCACGACCGATTCGAGCAGGGCACTCGGCGGAAGCTGCTCGTGCGAAGCGTGATATCCGATGAAGACCATGCGCCGAGTCTGCGACCGACCGCGAAGGCTGGCAAAGGCCTTGCACCGCGGCCGGGTTTCCCCCTATGGGCGTCATTCAGGCGCGGGCGGGCGGGCCGGCATCCGCGTACTGGGGGTCGTCGTTGCAGAGCCAGAAGATGCGCGATCCCCCGTTGAGGAAGGGGAACGTCATCGACTCGCTGTCACGGTCGAACCACTCCGGCGAGTATCCGGGAGAGAGCGCACCATTCCTGACGAGGCATTCGGTCATGATCTCGGCGATCGGCCTGTTCTCGGGATTGGCGTTCATCGCGAGTCGGAGGGCGTGGACCCAGACCTCGCCGCTGTTGATCTCGCACGCATCGACGACCCGAGACAGCGCCTCACCTGAGAGCTGCGACGGCCCGACGGTGTAGGTGCCGTGGTCGTCGAAGCCGCCGAACTCGAGCCCGGACCGCGCCAGACACTCCGTCATGCGCGTGTCGAGTTCCGCCCACTCCTGATCGGAGACCACCTCGTCGGCGATCACCTGGCGAACGAAGTCGGAGTCCGACTCGCGCCACGCCTGTTCGAGCTCCGCTGCGTACGGGCCGGAGAAGGCCGGCATGTCGCCACCGGCTGCCGCTGATGAGGGTGACGCGGCGCCACACCCTGCGAACAGCAGCGACGTCGCGACCACGGCACCCGCGACGACCCATCGCCCGCAGGGTACCGACGCGATCTTTTCAGCAAAGCCCATTGCCGTCTCCTTGTCGACTCGTGCTCGCCTGAAGCGATTACAGCATTTAAACCTAAGCTTAAATGCCGATATACCGTCATCGTAACCTGACGAACCGCGACTTCAGCACCGCCGCCGCGACCGGCGATCCGCATTCGCCGCCGCGTGCGAACATCCCCTGGTCTCGACGCGCGGCTCGTCACTCAGAACTCGGGGCCTCCCTCGAGAGGAATGCGACGAGGTCGGTCTGCAGCACGCGCCCTACACGAGCGAGCGTCCGCAGCGTCGGGTTCGGGCTCGCTCGCGATTCCCCTCGTTCGAGTTGGGCATACGTGGCCACCGCGATACCCGCAGCGTGTGCGACTTGCTCCTGGGACAACGCCCGCGCATTGCGGGCCGCACGGAGCGCGGCGGCAAGTCTGATCATCGCCTCACGACGTTCAGCACTCATGGTCCAGCTCCTCGTTTCGGTCACACCGCCAGAAGATCGCTTTTAAGCGAGTGCTTCTGAGCATGCATTTGCACGGAGCACGGTACCGTTCCGCTCGGCCTTATCGGGGATCTATCCACAGGCCCACGTACCCTTGGCTGAATCAATACGGGAAGCGCCGAACCGGGGCGGACAGGCTCCTAGGCTGACGCGATGTCAGCAATCCCCTCGGGATCAGTCGGCCGCGCCAGTCTCCGGATCGGCGTGGGCACGTTCCTGTCGCGAGCCACAGGCATCGTGCGAACCGTCGTCCTCGTCTTGGTCATCGGATCCGTGTCGTCGGCGTCCGCTGACGCATTCACTGTCGCCAACCAACTCCCCAACAGCATCTACACACTGCTGTCCGTGGGAGTCCTCAGTGCCGTCCTCGTCCCCCGAATGGCCGCGGAACGAGACGATCGCCTGACTTCGAAGCTGATCACGCTGGGGGGCACGCTCGCAGCGGCGGCGACAGTGGTCGCAGCAGCACTTTCCCCGCTCCTGATGAACCTGCAGCTACCACACGGCGGGGCGCAGGCTGCTCTCGCCACGGGCTTCGCACTGTGGTGCGTGCCACAAGTCTTCTTCTACGGGATGTATGCGGTTGTGGGAGAGGCACTCAATGCTCGGGGCGTCTTCGGCCCGCACGCCTGGGCACCGATCGCCAACAACATCACCACGACAGCGGGACTGCTTGTCATCGGAGCTGTGTGCGGTACCGGGCTCACGGAAGTCGACGACTGGTCGCCGACCATGATCGCCGCGCTGGGATGCGTCATGTCTGGCGGCATCGCGATCCAGCTGATCGCCGTGTGCTGGTTCTGGCGACGATCCGGGTTCCTCTTCCGGGTGGACTTCCACTGGCGAGGCTTCGGGTTGCGCACGATGGGTTACTCGGCAGGATGGACCCTGCTGATGGCTGTCGCGAGCCTCGCCACGGGGCTCATCCAGAACCGCATCGTGAACAGCGCATCCGGGGAAGCATCTGCCGCCACCGTGCTGAGCAACGCCTGGCTCATCTTCATGTTGCCGTTCTCTTTGATCGTGGTCTCCATCGGGACCCCGTTCTTCACACGTTTCAGCAAGGATGTCGCGCTCGGCAACCACGAACGCCTTCTGTCCGACTTCGCGCTCGGCATCCGTATGCTCGGTCTTCTGGTTCTCGGAGCGGCCGCGGCACTGTGCGCCGCTTCCGTACCGGTGTCGAGAATCTTCACCACAGGCCCCGACGATGCCCTTCTCGCCGCGTGGGTGCTATGCGCGTACCTCATCGGGCTCCTCCCGTTGGCGATTCAGTACATGACCCTCAGGATCTTCTACGCGCACGGCGACACTCGGACCCCGCTCCTTTTCACCCTCGTCCAATGCGTACTCGTGGTCGCCGGAAGCACAGCCGCGTCGTGGTGGGCACACGCGGGCACCCTTCCCATCACGCATCTTGCAGCCGCGGTCGCGCTGACCCAGTCATCGGCGACGGCCCTGCAGACACTTTTGGCTCTCGTCCTCGTCAGCCGGCATCTCTCCAACTCCATCCGATGGTGGGGACGGTCGCTCGTGCGGAGCGCCGCGAGCGCGATACCGGCCGCGGCGGCAGGGTGGTGCGTGTTTCTGCTGGCCGACCGTGAGAACGGCTGGATGATGCTGACACCGTTGAGCGCGGCCGCAGGAGCCGGGCTGATCATGACGACGGCGATCGCCGTCTATGTCGCCCTGCTCGCTCTGTTGCGCACGCCCGAATTGCAGCAGGCATTCCGCATGCTCAGGCGGCGCTCGGCCGCGTAGCAGTGCTTGAGCACTCGACCGGTCAACAGACGCGCCACTTCCCGGTCGGCGCATCGCCGTTACCGGTGAAGTTGTTCCTGCTCCAGCGATACGTCAACGTCGATGCACCGCCCAGCGTCTTGCACGCCGTCCAGCCCGTCTTGATCTGGTCACCGTAGAACGACGTGTAGCCGACCTGGATACGGAATGAATGACCGCAGTGATTCGCCACGCTCTGGCGCCACCGCCGCTCGAAGAAATCCGAGCCGCCATCGACAGTCTTGGTCGAGATGCAGATCCGCGGCGTCGCGGCCCTTGCGGGAAGGCCATCGAGCATGGGAAGGAAGGCCCCGATGAGCAGCGACCCGGCGAGGACGCATGCCCAACGTCGTTGCTGTCGCGGTGCTTCGATATGCGCGGTCATGGATTGCCCTTCGTGATGCTCGATTACCGACACCACGACTCAAGCGCCGGCCGGAATCATCGACCAGACACTCGACCTCCTTGACCTCACGCACCGTTCATGCTGACCACCTAGCCGTCCCGGGCACACCTCCCCGTAGGCTGACGGCATGAGCGACGCTGCTCCGTCCGCACCGCCCTTGTCCCGCCGCATCGTGTCGCGTTATGCGATCGGCTCGATCGGCACGGGCGGGTTCGGCACGCTGCCGGGCCTCGTGCTCACCTACTACCTCACCGACAATCTCGGGGTGACGGCTCTGCTGGCCGGGGTGATCGTCACGGCGGCGAAGATCTGGGATGTCGTCATCGACCCGGTGGTCGGCGCCCTGAGCGACGCCGACCTGGCGCGCCGGGGCACTCGTCGCCGTCTCATGCTCATCGGGTCACTCGCCCTGCCGGTGCTGTTCGCGCTCACGTTCGCCGTGCCGCCCGGCCTCGCCCCGGCGGTGGGCGCCATCTGGGTGCTGCTCGCGTTCATCGCCACGGCGACGGCCTTCAGCCTGTTCCAGGTGCCGTACATCGCACTTCCCGCTGAGCTCACCGGCAGCTACGACGCCCGCACCCGGCTGCTCACCTGGCGTGTGGTGGTGCTGACGTTCGCGATCCTCCTCTTCGGAGCGGGCGGCCCCGTGCTGCGGCGCGTCACGGGCGATCCCACCACCGGCTACCTGCTCATGGGTGTCGTGGCGGGCGTGGTGATCGGCCTCGGGATGCTGGTGGCCACCGGTGTCGCGGCCCGCGCGTCGCGCGTGCGGTCGGCGATGGCCGCCGCCGGCACCAGCTCGGCGGAGGCGGCGGAGCTCGTGGCCGAGGCGGTGGGCGACCGGCGTTCGCACCGGGTGGGCCCCGACGCGTCGACTCCCGGCGGCGGCGTGCGCGACAACTTCCGCGCAGCGGGCGAGACGCTGCGTCGCAGCCAGCCGTTCCGCGCCTTGCTGACGACCTTCGTGCTGCAGGCGCTCGCGACGGGTCTCATGCTCGCAGGCGCCCAGTACCTGGCGACGTGGGTGCTGAAGTCGGAGGATGCCGTCACCTACCTGTTCGTGGCGCTCATCGCGCCCGCACTGCTGGCAGCCCCCGCGTGGGGCGTGTTCGCCCGGCGGGTCGGCAAGGAGTGGGCGTTCGCGCTGGCGAGCGCCCTGTTCGCCGTGGCAGCGCTGACGACGCTCGGCGCGCTCTGGTCGCCGGGGCTGTGGTTGTACGCGTCGGTCGCGGTCGCGGGCATCGCGTATGCGGGGATGCAGTCGCTTCCGATGGCGATGCTCCCCGATGTCATCAGCCACGATGCGAAGCTGCACGGGCCCGGTCGCGCCGGTGCGTTCGGCGGTGTGTGGACCGCCGGTGAGACGACGGGGTTCGCCCTGGGCGCGACGGTGCTCGCGGTCGTGCTGGCCGTCACCGGGTACGTCGAGCGCACCGCCGGCCAGCAGGTGACGCAACCGGGCGAGGCGATCGCCGGGATCGTGATCAGCTTCAGCGTCGTGCCAGCCGCCCTCGTCGCCGTGAGCCTGCTCACCCTGCTTCGCTACGGACTCCGCCGCGAAGACATCGAGTGACATCGCCCGCGGCACCGGGTGTCACCGTAGGCTGAAGTGTCTGCCCGAAGGAGAGCGCCGTGACCCCGACCGCGAAGAACGCCACCGCGAAGACCCCGGCACCGAAGACATCGGCACCGAAGACCCCGTCGTCGAAGAAGTCACCGGCGAAGTCTCCCGCCGCGCCCCCCTCGCTTGCCGACGCCGAGCGCGCCAGGGTCGATGCCGCCATCGAAGCGGTGTCGAAAGGCTCGCACACGTGGGCGCTGCTGTCGCTGCGCCAGCGGCAGACGCTGATGCGACGGCTCCGATCGACCGTGGGGGCCGTCGCCGCCGAGTGGGCGGACGTGGCATCCACGTCGAAGGGACTGCCTCCGGGACACGCACTGCGGGGCGAGGAGTGGCTTTCCGGTCCGTACGCGGCCATCGTCGCACTCGATGCGTACGCCGACACGCTCGGCGCCCTCGCCGACGGTCGCAGCCCCATCGCCGGGGCGAGGCTCGGCTCCGCGCCGGGCGCCCGTACCGTCGTGCACACCTCGCCGCTGTCGCCGATCGACAGCCTGATCCTGTCGGGGTACACGACCGAGGTGTGGCTCGAACCGGGCGTCACGCCGTCGGAGGCCCGGCGCACCTCCGGCCTCGCGCAGCTCGACCCCGCCACTCCGGGCGGCGTGGGGGTCGTGCTCGGCGCCGGCAACGTCGCCGCCATCCCCTTCCTCGACGTGCTGTACGAGCTCCTCGCCTCCAACCGCACGGTGGTGCTCAAGGTCAACCCCACGCAAGACCCGCTCGTGCCGGTGTTCGAGCGGGCCCTCGCCCCTCTCATCGAACCCGGCTTCCTGCGGATCGTGCGCGGCGGCGGCGACGTGGGTGCGTACCTCACGCGGCATCCGTCGATCGCCCACGTGCACATCACGGGCGCCGAGTCGACGTTCCGCGCGATCGTCCCGAGCCTCACCGTCCCGATCACTGCAGAGCTCGGCGGGGTGTCGCCGATCATCGTCGTTCCCGGCGAATGGTCGCCCGCCGATCTGCGCTTCCAGGCCGAGCACATCGTGACGATGCGCCTGCAGAACTCCGGGCACAACTGCATCGCGGGGCAGGTGGTGATCGTGAGCTCCGACTGGGCGCAGCGCGAGGCCTTCCTGCGGGAGCTGCACGCGGCGTACGCGCGCGCACCGAGGCGCCCCGTCTGGTATCCGAACAGCGACTCGAAGCTCGACGCCGCGCGCAACGACTACCCGGATGCCGCCTGGTGCGCCGACGGTACGCGTGCTCTCGTCGTCACCGGCGAAGACGACCGCGACCCGATCGAGCAGACCGAGTACTTCGCGCCCGTGCTGGGTGTCGTCTCGCTGCCCGGCGACGGGCTCGCCTTCGTCGACGCGGCCGTGGCTCACGCCAACGACCGTCTCGTCGGCACTCTCGGCGCGAACGTGCTGATCGACCCGGCCACTCAGCGCAGCCTCGGCAGCGGCTTCGAGCGGGCGATGGCCGACCTCCGCTACGGCACGGTCGCGATCAACGCCTGGACGGCGTTCGGATTCCTCACCCCCACCGCCACGTGGGGCGCCTTCCCCGGCGGCACCGTCGACGATGCTCCCAGCGGCATCGGCGTCGTGCACAACGCGTTCCTCCTCGACCGAGTGGAGCGCACCGTCGTGCGGGGCCCGTTCCGCCCGTTCCCGCGGTCGATCCGCACCCTGTTGCAGCATGGCGGCCTCTCGGTGCTGCCCAAGCCGCCGTGGTTCGTGACCGCGAAGACCGGTGCGGCCGTGTCGGAGGGGCTCACCCGCTTCCGCATCGACGGCAGCGTGCCGCGCCTGATCGTCACGCTCGTGAAGGCCTTCCGGGCATGACACCCGATCTCGTCGCCGACTACATCGTGGTCGGCGCGGGGTCTGCCGGGGCCGCCGTGGCCGCGCGGCTCAGCGAAGACCCGACCGTCTCCGTGCTCCTCCTGGAGGCGGGCGCGGTCGACCGTGCGCTGGAGCTGCACGTTCCTGCGGCGTTCTCGAAGCTCTTCCGCGGCGCGTACGACTGGAACTACGACACCGTCCCGCAGGCGGAACTCGACGGACGCCGCATCTACTGGCCGCGGGGCAAGACGCTCGGCGGGTCGTCGTCGCTCAACGCGATGATGTGGATCCGCGGGTTCGCCGCCGACTACGACGAGTGGGCGGAGACGGCCGGCGACCGGTGGTCGTGGGAGAGTCTCGTGCCGTTCTTCCGGAGGGTGGAGCGCACCGACGATCCGGCCGACCCCACCCAGGGCGACGCTGGAGCGCAGCCCGTCGAGCATCAGCGCGATCCGCGTCCGCACACGGCAGCCTTCCTCGCCGCCGCCCGCGAGCTCGGGCACCCGGTCACCCCGGCGAACCTCCCCGACCACCAGGGGTTCTCGCAGACGCGAGTGACCCAGCGACGCGGGGCACGAGCCTCGACCGCCGACGCCTATCTCCGCCCCGCACTGCGGCGCCGCGGCCTGCGGGTGGTGACCGGGGCGCTCGTGCATCGCGTGCTGTTCCGCACGGATGACGGCACACCGCGCGCGACCGGGGTCGAGTGGGAGGCGGGCGGCATCCGTCGGGTCGCCCGCGCGCGGCGCGAGGTGGTGCTGTGCGGCGGTGCGATCAACACGCCTCAGCTGCTGATGCTCAGCGGCATCGGTCCCGCCGATCACCTCCGGGATCACGGCATCGACGTGCGGGTCGACTCCCCCGGCGTCGGCGAGAACCTGCAAGACCACCTGGTGGCCGGCCTTGCCCCCGCCGCCCGCGGCGGAACCCTGTACGGCGCGGAGCGGGTGGGCGAGCTCGGGCGGTACCTGGCACGACGCCGAGGGATGCTGACCTCGAACGTGGCCGAGGCGTACGGCTTCATCCGCACCGACCGTGCGGATGCGGCGGGCGCCCCGGCAGGGCTCCCCGACATCGAGATCATCTTCGCCGCAGCACCCTACGTGGGCGAAGGACTCGTGCCGCTGCCGGGCGAGGGCATCACGGTCGGCGCGATCCTGCTGCGGCCACGCAGCCGCGGAACCATCCGTCTCGCCTCCGCCGACCCGTCAGCCGCAGCCCTCATCGACCCCCGCTATCTGACCGACCCCGAGGGCATCGACGAGCAGACACTGCGCGCCGGACTCCTCGAGTGCGAGCGTCTCCTGTCGACGACGGCGCTGCGAGCGGTGACGACCGGCGGCTGGGTGCAGCCGGAAGGCGGCGAGCGCATGACCCCCGCCGAGCGGATCGAGCTGTCGCTGCGGCGCTACTCGCACACGCTCTACCACCCGGTGGGAACGGCACGCATGGGAGAGGATGCGGCATCCGTCGTCGATCCCGAGCTGCGCGTGCGCGGCGTCGCCGGGCTGCGGGTCGCGGACGCGTCGGTGATGCCCACCGTCATCCGCGGCCACACGAACGCCCCGGCGATCGTCATCGGCGAGGTGGCCGCCGACCTGCTGCGGCAGGGCCGCTGAAACGCGCCCGCACAGCGACGAAGGCGCGGGCCCCCGAAGGAGCCCGCGCCTCACGCGAGAAGAATGCCGGTCAGCGACCGCCGCGGCGGCCCGCACCGTTCTGGCGCACGACCGATCCGACGGTGAGCTTGCCGCCCTGCTGGCTGGCGCGACGCCCGGTGGTGCGGGCGTTGCCGGATGCCGCAGGCTGCTGCGCCGGCCGTGCCGACGCGCGCGAGCGTTCGGTGCGCACCGAACGGTCGGTGTGCGCGGCGACGTCGGGGCGACCCGAACGGTCGGTACGACGGCGGGCGGGCGCCTGACCGTTGCCCGATGACGCTCCCTGACCCGATCCCTGTGCACCGCGACCGCGACCGCGGCCGCGACCTGCCTCACCCTGACGGGCCTCGGGCTGACCTTCGCGCGCGGCACGCTTGCGCTGCGCGTTCGCGCCCTGGCTGCGGCCTCCGCCGCGCTGCGGGGCGGCCTTGGGCTCCGGGGCGACGTATGCGGCCACTTCACCCACGAGGTCTGCGACCTCGGGCGACTGCGCCGTCACGCGCACGGGCGTGGCAGTGATCGCGGCCTTGCGAAGCAGGTCCTTGACGTCCTTCTCCTGACCGGGGAGCACGAGCGTCACGACCGAACCCTCGGCGCCCGCACGGGCGGTGCGGCCGGAGCGGTGCAGGTACGCCTTGTGCTCCATCGGCGGGTCGACGTGGATGACGAGCTCGACGTCGTCGACGTGCACGCCGCGCGCGGCGACGTCGGTCGCGACGAGCACCCGCGCCGCACCCGAGGAGAACGCGGCGAGGTTGCGATCGCGCTGGGGCTGCGACAGGTTGCCGTGCAGGTCGACCGCGGGGATGCCCTGCGCGGTCAGCTGCTGCGCGAGCTTCTTCGCGTGGTGCTTCGTGCGCATGAACAGGATGCGGCGGCCCTTGCCCGACGCAAGGGTGCGGACGAGTTCCTTCTTGGCATCCGGGCTCTCCACGTGGAAGACGTGGTGCGTCATCGCAGCGACCGGCGAGTGCGCCTCGTCGACCGAGTGGAGCACCTCGTTCTGCAGGAAGCGGGCGACGAGCTTGTCGACGCCGTTGTCGAGCGTCGCACTGAACAGGAGTCGCTGTCCGTCGCGCGGCGTCTTGTCGAGGATGCGGGTGACGGCGGGCAGGAACCCGAGGTCTGCCATGTGGTCTGCCTCGTCGATCACGGTGATCTCGACCGAGTCGAGCGTGAGGTGGCGCTGCTGGAGGAGATCTTCGAGGCGTCCCGGGCAGGCCACCACGATGTCGACGCCCGCCTTGAGCGCCGCGACCTGACGGCTCTGGTTGACGCCGCCGAAGATGGTGGTCGTCGTCATGCCGTAGGCGCGGGCCAGCGGCTCGAGGGTGGCGTTGATCTGCGTGGCGAGCTCCCGTGTCGGAGCGAGCACGAGCCCGAGGATGCGGCCCTGACGACGGGCACCGCCGGCGAGCGCGCCGCCGAGGCGCGCGGCCAGCGGGATCGAGAACGCGAGAGTCTTGCCCGAGCCGGTCTTGCCGCGGCCGAGCACGTCGCGCCCGGCGAGAGTGTCGGGAAGCGTGTCGACCTGGATCGGGAACGCGGAGGTCTTGCCGTCGGCGGCGAGGACCTCGAGGAGCGGAGCGGGCACGCCGAGCGTGCGGAAGGAAGTATCAGTCATGAAGAGATTTCTGAGCACACAGTGGCACTCGATCGGTGGCCCGAGCGCGGATGCGCACACGGGGTCGCCGTACGAAGAATGTCAGCCGACATCGGTGGGGACCGGCGGCGAGGGAAGCGTTCTACGACGCGAGAAACGCCGGAGTCGGCGTTGCAAGTGATCCCACCCTATCAGCCGCGCCTGACAGAGCGCCGACGACGCCAGACGGGCTCGGTCTGCGCGATCTCCTCGGCGCTGGCGCGCCGGAACGGACCGGCGGCCTCGACCGCGATCTCGCGCCGCCCCTGCCCCCGTGTCGCCCGCAGGCTGAGCACGATCGACACCGCGATGATCGCCGCCACGACGGCCAGGCTCACCGTGGTGGGGATCTTCACGACGTCGAGGAGCAGCATCTTCACTCCCACCCACACGAGCACCGCCGACAGCCCGGTCTTCAGGTACACGAAGCGGTGCATGAGGTCTGCGAGCAGGAAGTACATGGCGCGAAGACCGAGGATCGCGAACGCGTTGGCGGTGAACACGAGGAACGGTTCGCTGGTCACCGCGAAGATCGCGGGAATCGAGTCGACGGCGAACACGATGTCGGTCGTCTCCACGAGCACCAGCACGGCCAGAAGCGGCGTGGCCAGCACGACCCCGCCCACCCGCACGAGGAAGCGCTGCCCGTGGAAGGCGTCGGTCATCGGCACCACGCGGCGGAACAGCTTCAGAGCCCGCGAGCGCTCCGGACGGAAGTGCTCGTCACGGCTGCGGAACATGCGCCAGCCGGTGTAGATGAGGAAGGCGGCGAAGACGTACAGCACCCACGAGAAGCTGTCGATGAGGGCGGCGCCGGCGGCGATGAAGAGCCCGCGGAACACGAGCGCCCCCAGCACCCCGAGGAACAGCACCCGGTGCTGGTACTCGCGCGGCACCCCGAACGCGGCGAAGATGATCGCCCACACGAACACGTTGTCGACGGCGAGCGACTTCTCGATCAGGTAACCGGCGTAGTACTGCTGGCCGAACTCCGCCCCCCACAGCATCCACACGACGGCGCCGAACGAGATGCCCAGCGCGACCCACACGGCCGACCACACCGCCGCCTCTCGCACTCCGATCACCGCGGCGCGGCGGTGGGCGACCAGGTCGATCGCCAGCATGGCGAGGATGACGGCGAGCACCGCGAACCAGGCCCAGAGGGGCACATCGAGCGAGACGGCTGCATTCATGACAAAGACCTCCACGATCTCTCGTGAAGGTCTCATCGGGCCGCTGCCCCTCGCACCGGATCCCCCTCGGGAACGTACTGACGATGCGAAGCGAGGATTACTCCCCTTCTCGGACCATGAAAAAGGATGCCGTGGAGGCTCGTCAAGTCGGTCGGGCGGATTCACAGCCGGAACCGGCGACCCGGCCGGTCGCGACGCCTCGGTCGCGACGCCTCGATAAACTGCGGAGAACGAGTTCCGGGAGAGACACAAGTGAACAGGGTGGATGATGACGTCCGGCGGGCACTCATCGATGACTACGGCGTTCTGACGCTTCCGCCCGCTGCCGAGCTGGAAGGCCTCGTCCGCCTTGCCGCGCTGGTGTGCGACGTTCCCAAGGCCGTCATCAACGTGATCGATGACCGGCACCAGCATCAGATCGCCGCCGTGGGCTTCGAACCGGCGGTCTGCCGCCGGGAGGACTCCATGTGCGCCGTGGTCTTCCGCGATCCCGGTCATGTCGTCGTCGAAGACGCCGCCCTCGACGACCGCTTCGCGCAGAACCCGTTCGTCACCGGCGAGATCGCCCGCGTGAGGTTCTACGCTTCGAGCCCCCTCGTGACGCCTCTGGGTGTCGCCATCGGCACCCTCTGCGTGTTCGACGACGTGGCCCGCGGGCTGGCAGACGACGCGGATGACGCCCTGGCCCTCATCGCCCGGCAGATCGTGGACGTGCTGGAGCTTCGCCGTGTCGCCCACGAGCTCGAGGACGCGAACGGCCGTCTCGACGGTTTCGCCGCTCAGGTCGCCCATGACCTCCGCAACCCGCTGACGGCGCTCACCGGGTACATCGATCTCGCCGCCGATGTACCCGACGTCGCGGCCCTCCCGGCCGCCCGTCGTTCGCTGTCGCGAGCACGGTCGGCCGCCGAGCGCATGTCGGCGTTGATCTCCCGCCTGCTGGGGTTCGCACGACTGGGTCGCGACGCGCTCCAGCCTCGATCTGTCGAGATCGAGCCGCTCGTATCGCAGGTGGTGGAAGAGCTGCGCGCGGCCGCCCCTCATGCTGCCGTCTCCGTCTCGGTCGAGGGGGCGGCGTCGGTCGACGGCGACCCCACGCTCCTCGGTGTGCTCCTCGAGAACCTCGTCGGCAACGCCGTCAAGTTCGCGGGCACCGTCACCGATGCCCCCCGGGTGCTCGTCACGGTCGCGCCCGCCACCGCGGGCGTCAGCATCATCGTCGACGACAACGGCCCCGGCATCCCGGTGTCGGAGCGGGAGCGGGTGTTCGAGCCGCTCGAGCGCGGGTCGTCGACGGGCGTTCCCGGGTTCGGCATCGGTCTGACCGCGTGTCGCCGTGCGGTCGACGCCCACCGCGGACGCATGTGGATCGAAGATTCACCCCTCGGCGGCGCCCGCGTCTGGGCGTTCCTCCCCTCCACCTGAGGCGAACCTGTCGGTCGCCGCCCGCAGAGCCTCGGCGATGCCCGGCTCCGACGCGGAGTGCGAGGCGTCGGGCACGATCACGAACTCGGCCTCGGGCCACGCGCGATGGAGGTCCCACGCCGTCATCATCGGCGTGCACATGTCGTAACGGCCCTGGACGATGACGGCGGGGATGTGCCGGATGCGGCCCGCATCCGCGATCAGCTGCCCGTCGCGAAGCCACGCTTCATGCAGGAAGTAGTGGTTCTCGATGCGCGCGAAGGCGACCGCCGCGGCAGGCTCGGCCATCGAGGCGACCAGGTCGGGATCCGGGCGGAGGGTGACGGTGGAGGCCTCCCACGTGGTCCACGCCACCCCCGCGGGCTCATGCACGGCCGGGTCGGGATCGCTCAGGCGCCGGTGGTACGCCTCGATCATCCGCGTGCGCTCGAGCACCGGGATCGGAGCGATGAAGGCCTCCCACAGGTCGGGGAAGACGACGGCCGCCCCGCCCTCGTACAGCCACTCCAGCTCGTGTCGGCGCACGGTGAAGATGCCGCGCAGCACGAGCTCGCTCACGGCATCCGGATGCGCCTGCGCGTAGGCGAGGGCGAGCGTGCTGCCCCACGATCCGCCGAACACCTGCCACCGGTCGATGCCGAGGTTGCGACGCAGCAGCTCCATGTCGGCCACGAGATGCCATGTCGTGTTGAAGCGGAGGTCGGCGCCCGGCTCGCTCGCGTGCGGGGTGCTGCGTCCGCACCCGCGCTGGTCGAAGAGGATGATGCGATAGCGCTCCGGGTCGAAGAAGCGGCGGTGCCAGGGCGACGTGCCGCCGCCGGGGCCGCCGTGGAGGAAGACCACGGGCTTGCCGTCGGGGTTGCCGGACTGCTCCCAGTACACGCGCTGCCCGTCGCCCACGAGCAGTTCACCCGTCTCATACGGCTCGATCGGCGGATAGAGGATGCCGTCGAGGTGCGCGGGGCCGGCGCCGTCGGATGCGCCGGTCACAGATCACGCCCCGAGATGCCGAAGGTGTCGCAGGCGCCGACGCCCTTCTCATATCCCGTCATGAGCCACCGCTGGCGCTGCTCGCTCGAACCGTGGGTCCACGTCTCGGGGTTGGTGCTGCCCGACGACTGCTCTTGAATGTGGTCGTCACCGACCGTCGCGGCGGCGTTGAGCGCATCGTCGATCTGAGCCTGAGTGGGCTCCTTCAGATAGGGGACGCCGTTGGCGTCCTTCTCCTCGGTCATCGCCGCCATCCACGCCCCGGCGAAGCAGTCGGCCTGCAGTTCGGTGCGCACACCGTTGCTCTCCGGCCCGGTGCCGTTGGAGGGGTAGGAGTCGAAGACGCCGATCAGCTGCTGCACGTGGTGACCGTATTCATGGGCCAGCACGTAGAGCTGCGCGAGATCCCCGGCCTCCGCGCCGAACTGATCGCGCAGGATGCCGAAGAACGTCGGGTCGACGTAGATGGTCTCCTCCGGCGGGCAGTAGAACGGACCGGTGGCATTGGATGCCGTGCCGCACGCCGTGGAGGTCTGCTGGTCGACGATGACCAGCTGCGGGGCGCGGTAGCCGTCGACGCGGCCATCCCAGAACCCGTCGAGCACCTTCTGCCCGAACACGAGCCGGCATTCATCGCTCGCGTTGGCGTCGGCGCCTGTCTGACAGTCTTCGATCGCGGTGCCCTGATCGCCCGACGACGGCCCGGCCGGTCCGCCGAGGAGACTCGTGAAGTCGCCTCCGGTGAACAGGCTCAGCAGCAGGAGGGCGAGCCCGCCGAGGCCGGCCACCCCGACGCCGCCGGCGACCATGCCGCCGCCTCCGCGCTTGCGCGCCGTCGTGCCGCCGAGCTCGGCGTTCCTGTTGAACGTCATGCGGATCACCGTACTGGCGTGCCCACACAACAGAACAGGGGGTATGGCGCACACCGCCCGACACGGTATAAGCACGGCGCACATCGTGGGCGTGGCGGTGCCCGCGCAATAGGCTCGGGCCCATGAACGCGCCTCGCACGACGACCACCATCACCGTCACGGGAGCCGGGGGCCAGATCGGGTACGCGCTGCTGTTCCGCATCGCCTCGGGCGCGATGCTCGGCAGCGACCGCCCGGTGGCGTTGCGCCTGCTCGAGATCCCGCAGGGCATGAAGGCCGCCGAAGGCACGGCGCTCGAGTTGGAGGACTGCGCTTT
Source organism: Actinomycetes bacterium (assembly GCA_023431405.1). GTDB lineage: Bacteria > Actinomycetota > Actinomycetes > Actinomycetales > Microbacteriaceae > Microbacterium. The sequence goes on along the minus strand of JAEYVZ010000057.1, from coordinate 11,947 downwards.
CCCGCTGCTGCGTTCCGTCGAGGTCAGCGACGACCCGCGCGTCGCGTTCGACGGCGCGAACGTCGCGATGCTCGTGGGCGCGCGCCCTCGCAGCGCCGGTATGGAGCGCGGTGACCTCCTGGCCGCCAACGCCGGCATCTTCGCCCCGCAGGGCGCGGCGATCGGGGAGGTCGCCGCCGACGACGTCCAGGTGCTCGTGGTGGGAAACCCCGCCAACACGAACGCGCTCATCGCGGCGTCGTCGGCGTCCGGCATCCCCGCCGAGCGCTTCTCGGCACTCACGCGCCTCGACCATGACCGTGCGCTCGCCCAGCTGGCCGCGAAGCTGAGCGTGCCCGTCTCCGACCTTCGCCGGATAGCGGTGTGGGGAAACCACTCCGCCACGCAGTTCCCCGACGTCGCCCATGCCACCGTCGGCGGCCGGCCCGTGGTCGAGGCGCTCGCGGAGGCCCTCGGCGGCGAGGCGGCGGCCCTCGCCTGGCTCGACGACGAGTTCATCCCACGGGTCGCGTCGCGCGGCGCCGAGATCATCGCGGTGCGCGGCTCGTCTTCGGCGGCATCCGCCGCCAACGCCGCCATCTCCCACATACGCGACGCCGTGCGCGGCACCGGCGACGACTGGACATCGGCGGCCCTCGTGTCGCACGGCGAATACGGCGTGCCGGAGGGTCTCGTGTGCTCGTTCCCGGTGACGAGCGACGGCTCCGGCTACCGGATCGTCGAAGGACTCGACCTCGATGCGCGGGGCCGTGCGCGCCTCGACGCCTCGGTGACCGAGCTCGCCGCGGAACGCGATGCCGTGCGGACGCTCGGCGTGCTCGGCTGATACGGGTCACGGGTCCGCCGCTCTGACACATGCAGGGAGGCACGGGTAGTCTCGCGTCGTGGACCTGATCCCGTCGCTCATCATCGGCGTCATCGTGATCGCCTCCTCCACGGTGCTCGCCCGGAGGTTGAGCGTCGCGGGTCCGCTTGTGCTCGTCGCGATCGGTCTCATCGCCTCGCTGTTCCTCCCGAAGATCACCGTCGACCCGGAGTTCATCCTCGCGGGCGTCCTCCCGCCGCTCCTGTTCGCCGCCGCGGTGCGGCTGCCCGCCGTCGAGTTCCGCCGCGACGCGCGACCGATCGCGGGGCTGGCGGTGCTGCTCGTCGTCGTCAGCGCCCTCGTCCTGGGGGCGTTCTTCATGTGGGCGATCCCAGGCCTCGACTTCGCGCTCGCGGTGGCGCTCGGGGCGATCCTCTCGCCCACGGATGCCGTCGCCACCTCGATCGTCAAACGTCTCGGCATCTCGCCACGCGTCGTCACGATGCTCGAAGGTGAGAGCCTCCTCAACGACGCGACCGCCCTGGTGCTGCTGCGCACCTCGGTGGCCGCCGTGGCGGCAGGCTTCTCGTTCTGGGGGACGGTCGGGACCTTCGCGCTCGGCGTGGTCGTGGCGGTGGTCGTCGGCGTCGTGATCGGTCTGCTGGCCCTCCGGGTGCGACGATGGCTCGCCGACTCGGCGGCATCCACCGCGATCGGCTTCGTCGTGCCCTTCGCCGCCTACTTCCCGACCGAGCACTTCGGAGGTTCCGGCCTCGTCGCCGCGGTCGTGGCCGGCATCACCGTGGGGCAGGGGGCGGTGCGGTGGTTCACCGCCGAGGAGCGGATCTCCGACGAGCTCAACTGGCGCACCATCGAGTTCCTCCTCGAGGGCGCCGTGTTCCTCGTCATGGGCCTCGAACTGCGAGATCTCGTCACCGCGAACCTCGAACAGCACAACGGCGTGGGGGTCGCCCTCGGCCTCGCCGGCGCGGCCCTCGGCATCGTGCTGGTGGTGCGCGCCGGGTACGTGGCGGGGCTCGTGTCGCTGCAGGGCAGGCGCGCACGCATCTCGGCTCGTCGCGAACGACTGCAAGCGATCGACCACCGCCTCGAGACCTTCGACGCGTCGGAGGCGCAGGCGCGCGCGGAATCGCGCAAGGGCTTGTTCGGCTCGAGCGCCGCCCGCCGGTTCACCGACGAAGCGGCCGTCGAACGGCGCGTGGAAGGCGTGCGGGGCCGCATCCGGCGCAGCCTGCGCGATCTCGACTACTACCAGGCCTCCGCGCTCGGCTGGAAGCAGGGCACCGTCATCGTGTGGGCGGGGATGCGCGGAGTCGTCACGCTCGCCGCCGCCCAGACGCTCCCCCAAGACACCCCGCAGCGAGAGCTGCTCATCCTCACCGCGTTCTTCGTCGCCCTCATCAGTCTGCTCGTGCAAGGCCTGTCGCTTCCCACCCTCATCCGCACGCTCCGCATCCCCCCGGCAGCAGGGCTCGACTCCGCCGCCGAAGACGGCCGCCTCCGCGACGAACTGCGCGCCGCGGCCGTCGCACGACTCGGAAGACCGGGGCTCGCCGCCGGCGACGGCACCCCCTTCGACCCGCGGCTGCTGGAGACGGTCGGCGCCCGCATGGCGGAGCCCCCCGCAGACGACGCCGTGGCATCCGCGTCGTCGCTGCGAGAGCTGCGGCTCGTGCTCATCGATGCCATGCGCGAACGTCTCAGCGCCCTCTCGCACGAAGGCTCCTATTCCAGCGAGAGCCTTCGGCACGTGCTCGCCGAGCTCGACGCGGAACAGGTCAGCCTCGAGCTGCGCCGCGATGACGCCGACGGCCCGTGACTCTGACGGGACCCGAGGCTGCCAGACGCGCACCTGCTGGCACAATGGGTCTGCGCCGCCTGAGCCGCAGGCGATGAAGGAGCACCGATGAGCATCGACCCATCCGGTCGCGGACCGGCAGACTACGCCGAGTCGGTGTCGCTTCCGACGACGACCGAGGCGGTGCCCGTCATCCTGTCGGGATCGGAGTGGTGGGCGGCGCGGCCCGCCGGCTCCCGGCTCGTCGGTCTCGTCGTCGCCCGCGACGACCTTCCGAGCGTCATCGCCCAACGCGACGCACTCGCGCAGTTCGGCGTGCCGATCGAGGGGTTCCGGCATCCTGCCCCCGAGACCGGTGAGAGCTGGTCGGAGCGCCTCACCCGTCTGTTCGGGCGCCTGGAATCGGGCGACGTGCTCGTGGTCGCCGACAAGCACGCCCTCGGTCGCGACGTCGACGAAGAGACCCGCACCGTCACGGAGCTGCGCCGTCGCGGCGTGATCGTCAAGGTGCTCGGCGCGAGGGCCTGAGCCGTGCCTCCCGATCCGTCCCGCCCGTCCGAACCGTCCGAGACTCTGAACTCGTTCGCCGACCTCTTCGGTGGCGACGATCCGGCGCCCATCGACGGCTTCCCCGCGAGCAGCCGTCGCCGTCGCCGATGGCCGGGGATCGTCGCCGCCGCCGTCGTGCTCGTGCTCTTCGCCGGCGCGGGACTCTACGGCGCGTACACGCTCACGGCCCGCACGCCCGCCCCCACCGTCGCGACCCGCGTCCCCGTCGCCGCCCAGCCCGAGCCGTCGCGCATCGACCTGCCCGGCACCGGGGTGTACGCGGTGCGCGCCCGCGGCGCCGCAGAGTACTTCGGGGCGGGTGCGAGCAACAGCACCGAGAAAGGTCTCTCCCTGTCGGCGGATGCCGGTCAGCGGCGACCGATCGCCAGCATCACGAAGGTCATCACGGCACTGGTCGTGCTCGACGCGCACCCGCTCGACGGACCCGACGACGCCGGGCCGACGCTCGTGTTCTCTCGCGCCGACCATGCTCTGTACGACGCGTACTACGTGCGCAACGCGACGATCGAGCGCATGCCCACCGGGAGCAGCATGTCGCTGCGCGATGCCCTGCAGATGATGCTGATCGTCTCCGCCTCCAACTACGCCGACGCCGTCGCCCGGTGGGCCTTCGGCGGCACCGGCGGATTCCTCCGTGCGACACAGGACTGGCTCGACGCCCACGACCTCCGCGACACGACCATCGTCGAGCCGACGGGCATCGACCCGCGCAACACGAGCACACCCGACGACCTCGTGCGCATCGCGCGCCTCGCGATGAGAGACCCCGCGCTCGCCGAGATCGTCGCGATGCCCGAGCTGGATGTGCCCGGCTTCAGCGGCGAGAACACCAACGGCCTGCTCGGCAAGAACGGCATCCGGGGCCTCAAGACCGGCACGCTCAACAGCTCCGGGGCGAACCTGCTGTTCTCGGCCCGGCTGGAGGTCGGTGCGGGCGAACCGTTGGAGATCACGGGTGCGCTCCTCGGCGGCTCGTCACGCGGAGAGGTGGAGCGTGAGGTGCTCGCGCTGCTCGACAGCATCCGCGACGGGTTCCCCACGGTCACCGTCGCCGCTGCCGGGAACCGCGTCGGAACGGCGACGACCCCGTGGGGCGCCTCGGCAGACATCGTGCTGGAGACGGATGCCGCGCTGCGCATCTGGTCGGACACTCCGGTCACCGGTGTGCTCGGCGACGTGCGGATCGCCGACGGGAGAATCGGCGAACAGGTGGGCGACGCGACGTTCACGGCGGGCCCGCGCACGGTCACGGTGCCCGTCGTGCTCGACGGCGACCTGGAGGAGCCCGATGCCTGGTGGCGGCTCACCCATCCTTTCGACCTCGCGGGATGGCCCGAGTAACGGTCGTCAGGGGGTGCAGGCGCGCGACTCGGAACCGGTCTTGCCGTCGGCGCGGCGGATCATGACCGCGATGCAGGTTCGGTCATCGGATGCCGGAAGCGTCACCGTGGTCGTCTCGAGCAGTCCGCCTTCGCCGTCACCCTCGAGGGTGTACGGGTACCAGACGTAGGTGTCGCCGTCGGCCTCGTCCGGGTTCGTCCAGGTGAAGACGGCCTCGTCGCCCTTTTCGACGCCACGGAGGTCGGCCGGTGCGGGCACGAAGCCCCCGATGGGATTCTGCGGTTCGGCGACGACCGGTGCGGTCGGGGTGGGCTCCGGGGACGGCGCCAGAAGGCTCGCTCCCGCCACGACGCCGACGACGACGATCGCCGTTCCCGCAGCGGCGAGCCCGAACCAGAGTCCCGCGCGCGACCGCCGAGACCGCCCGTCGGCCTGCACGGAGACCGCGGGGTCGGAGTCGACGGGCGCGGAGACGACCGGGGCGGAATCGACGGGCGCGGAGTTCACCGGCGCGGCGGAGGGCGTCCGTGTCACGGTCGACTCACCGTGGCCGACGAAACGGGGCACGGCGACACGCATGACCGTCTCGTCGGTCACGTCGCCGGAGTCACGTGTCGCATCCGCGCCGGTGGCCACAGGGACCGCGGTGCCGGAGAAGGGCGGCGCAGCCGCCCAGGGCGCCGCCGACGTGACGCTCGAGGCGGGTGCGGAGACGGCATCGGCCGGCGCGAACGGATCGTGACGCTCACGTGTGCGCCCGGCCGCGGGAACCGTCTGCGGATCGATGCTGACGATGCCACGGACTCGGGTGAGCTCGCCGTCGTCGTCGTCTTCGTCAGCGGCATCCGGCGCGTCGTCGAGGATGTCGATGGGGGTCACCGAGTGCGACAGCTCGATCTGCACCTTCTGCAGCGCCCGGGCGAACGCGACGGCGCTCTCATAGCGGTCGGCGGCGCGCTTGGCCATCGACCGCTCCAGCACGAGCTGCAGAGAATCGGGCGCATCGGCCCGGTCGATGCGGGCGAGCGGCTCGCGCTCGATGCGCTCGATGAGCTCGGCCCCGCCGTTGCGGCCGCCGGGCACCTCGAACGGCGAACGGCCCGCGAGCAGGGTGTACAGCGTCGCCCCCAGCGCCCACACGTCGGACCGCACCCCGAAGTCGGGGACGTCGGCGAACGACTCCGGCGGCGACCACGGGATCGACATGCCCGATGACAGATCGGCGGCACCGGCGGTCGTCGCGATGCCGAAATCGGTGAGCGCCGGGCGGTTGTACTCGGTGACGAGGATGTTCGCCGGCTTGATGTCGCGGTGCAGGATGCCGGCGCGGTGCGCAGTCTCGACGGCCGCCGCCACCTGGATGCCGATGCGCAGCGCCTCCGGCACCGACAGCGCCGCCGCGCGCGAGCGCACCTGGAGGTTCGGCTTCGGGCAGTATTCCATCACCAGGTATGGCCTGCGGTCCTCGGAGACGCCCGCCTGATAGATCGTCACGATCGCGGGGTGCGTCGACAGCAAGGCCATGACGTTCGCCTCCGCGGCGAACTGCTCCGCCGAACCGCCCGCCATCCGCTCCGGCAGGAGCACCTTCACGGCGACCTTGCGCCGCGGCAGGTGCTGCTCGAAGAGGTAGACGTCGGCGAAGCCGCCCGACCCGAGAACGTCGTGGAAGGTGAAACCGGGCAGCTGCGGCGGTGGCGCGGCGGCGCGGCGCGTGCTCATGGGAGATCCTCGAAGGTCACCGTGACGCCGTCGCCGAGGTCGAGGACGTCACCCGTGACGACCATCGTCGGCTCGTTCGGGTGCAGCCGCACCGGATCGTGTCCGCTGCGCCGCAGCACCGTGCCGTTGGTCGTCGCGAGATCCACCACCAGCACGTGCTCGCCCTCGGCGCGGATCTCCACGTGACTGCGCGAGATGTCGCCCTCCGGGCTCTCCACCGCCACGAGCGTCGGCAGATCCGCGCCCGACGCGCGGGTCGACCGCGGACGGCGACCGATGATCACCGGACGCTCCAACTCGATCGTCTGGCCCGATGAGAGCCGCACGCGGCCACGCGACGGCTGCCGGGCGGGAACGTCGGCCACCGGCTCGAACGAACCGCCCTCACCGCGCAGCGCACGCGCTTCGGCGACGGAGATCGTGGCGCCGTCGTGGTCGCCCTCCGCCGGCCAGCCGGCCGTCGTGTCGGCAGGTCCCGCATCGGCGGCGGTGCTCGCTCGCGCGACGGTGGCCGTCCACGGTGCCACCGTCTCCGGGAACGACGTCTCGGCCCGTGGAACGGCGACCGTGGAGTAGTCGGCGGCCGACGCGCCGAACGGCACGGAGTCGACCAGGCCCGGGGCGGCATCGTCTGCCTCGACGTCAACGGATGCCGGTGTCTCCGCGTCGGAGGGCACCCACGTGTCGAGCTCCGCGACGGGCTCCGCAGGCATCGGCGTCTCATCCGCCCGGCGAACGGCTGCCGTCCCCACCGTCAACACGAGGCCACGGAACGGCACGACGCCGGAGACGACCGGCAGCGCCTCGGCATCGTCGGTGGCGCCATCCACGCTCACCGTCACGCGGCGCGCATGCGGCAGCAGTCGCTCCGACCAGGTCGCGACGCCGCGGCCCGAGATCTCGTGCGCATCGTCGTCGGTCTCGACCACGACATCGATGGCCCCGCGCACCGCCACCCGCACGTCACCGCCCTCCACGACCACGAGCGCGAACGGCGGGATCGCCGTCAGCGACGTTCCGAACGCGCCGGTGAGCGCTTCGACCAGCGCACCGATGCCACCGCCGCCCAGCCGCCGCCACACCGCCTCCGCGGTCTGCGGCGTCACCGAGGGGGCGAGCACAGCGATCGCCTCGGCACCCACCGCCGCACGCCATGCGTCGGCCGACGCCGCCGCGACATACCTCACCTCAGTCACGTCTGCCTCCTCGGCTCGGAACCGGTCTCGTGTCCGTGTCGATGTCGACCTCGTCGGATCCCCCGCCGCCCACGCCGACCCCCACCGCGACGCGGGCAGACGCCGGTGCCGTATCGACCGGCACCGCATCGCTTCCGCGCACGACCACGGCATCCACCACGACCGCCGTGATGTTGTCGCGGCCGCCCTGCACCATCGCCTCGTGCACGAGGCGGGTCGCCGCAGCCTGCGGGTCGGGTGTCTCTGCCAGCACACGCCGCAGACGGTCTCGGTCGAGCTCGCTCGACAGGCCGTCGGAGCAGACGAGAATCCGGTCGCCGGGCTCCGCCGGCACCAGCCAGTAATCGGGCTGCCCGTCACTTCCGGCGCCGATGGCGCGAGTGATCTCATTCCGGCGGCGATCGGTCGCCGCCTCGGCAGGGTCGAGGTGTCCGGCATCCACGAGCTCCTGCACCACGGAATGGTCGATCGTGATCTGCTCGAGCGCACCGCCCGCCAGTCGATAGGTGCGCGAGTCGCCGACGTTCACCGTCAGCCAGTAGCCCGCTCCCCCCACGTCGGCGATCACGACACCGCTGAGAGTCGTCCCCGCCGCGCGGGTCGACGCCTCCAGCGCACGCACGCGGCCGCGGGCCCGGTGCAGCGCCGCATCGATGTCCTGGATGCCGAGACTCTCCACCCCCGCGAGCGCGCCGAACACCTCGACGGCGATCGCGCTCGCCGCCGCGCCGGCATCGTGACCGCCCATGCCGTCGGCCACGAGGAACAGCGGCGGTGCCGCCAGATGCGCGTCTTCATTGACGGTGCGGCGCAGACCCGGATGGGTCGCCGACCCGTACACGACGGTGATGGGTGACGACATCACACCCCCTCGACGGTCACTCGGCGGTCGCCGACCACCAGGATGTCACCTGCACGCAGCATCCATCGTTCTCCGGGCGCCACGACGTGCCGTTCTCCTTCGCGCATGATCTCGGTGCCGTTCGTCGACGCAGAGTCGGCGAGCCATGCCGCACCGACGGCGCCGCCGACGGCCAGATGGGTACGAGAGAGCGAGAGCGTCTCGTCGCGCACCGCCACCGTGTTCCACCCCGGCACCGGCTGAGGATTCCGGCCGAACACCGTGGGGCGACGCACCTCGTGGCGGAGGCCATCGTCCCACACCAGTGTTGCGAGCGCGCGCGGAGAGGCGGGCGGCACCCCGGTGAGCGGATCGTCCGCAGAGTCCATGCGTGCGCGGCGGGCGCGGTCGGCGGCGGCGCCGACACCCCACGGGCGAGGACGTGTGTCGCTCGGGAACACGGCGGTCACGACTTCCCCCAGCGCAGCGAGCGCAGGCTCAACCGGGCCGTGAGGCGCCGCCACCACGGCTGCTTCTGCCGCATGCCGCCCACGAGTTCATCCACCTCACGCCAGAACGCCTCGACGTCATCCGGAGACGGGTCGCCCGGGCCGTACACATCGGCATCCGCCCAGGTCGCCAGGGTCGACACGCGCGGCTCGTCGAACGTCGATCCGACCACCGCGGCGCTCTCGGCCCGCGTCGCCCCACGCGTGACGGGGGCGCGCAGGTCGACGGCCGAGTCGACCAGCTCGTCCCAGCCGCCCGAGATGCGGTCAGCTGTGCGCGAGGCGCCGCGTCGACGAGCCCGGCGGGCGCCCTTGATGAGCCCCAGCACGATGAACGGCGCCAGCGCGAGCGTGATGACGCCCAGCCCGACACCGCCCCACAGGAGCAGCGGACCCAGCCAGTCGAGACCGGGCTCGGTCTCGTCGTCCTGATCGCGGTCGTCGGCGATCGTCGGCGGCAGGTCGGCGGGCTCCTGCGCGGGTGGCGGAGGCTGCAGAACCTGTGGCTTCGGGTTCGCCTGCGGTTTCGTGTTCTGATCGTTCGGCTCGTTGTCCTCGTCGGGGGTCGGGTCGAACGGAACCCAGCCGAAACCGTCGAAGGCGACCTCCACCCAGGCGTGCATGTTGTCGCCGGTCGCGGTGAACGCGGGCCCGTCGGGATCGTCCTCCCCGGGATACCAGCCCATCACCACGCGCGCGGGGATGCCGAGCTGACGCGCCATGAGCGCCATCGCGACCGCGTACTGCTCGTCGTCGCCCACCATCTGCTCCCCCGCGAACAGGGCAGAGATGCGGGCGGCACCGTGGCCCGACGGCGAGTACACATCGTCGGCGAGGCCGTGACTGAAGTAGCCGTCGGTGCTCAGCCAGTCGATGAGCGCTCGCACCCGTTCGATCGGCGTCTCGGCGTCTCGGAGGTTCTCGGAGGCGAGCTTGGACAGCGTCTCCGGAACGCCCTCCTGCTTCGGCATCGAGACCGGTGCGAACGCGGCGTCGGCCAACGCCGTGTCGCTCGGGACATCCGCCACGAGAGTGGTCAGCGTGTATCCGTCACCGGCGCGGAGACCGGCGGTCACGACGCCGGTGCCGGTCGCATCGTTGAAGTGCGCCGACCGGCGCAGCTCCGACGCGCGGTCGCCGTCGAACCCGATCTCCCGCACCGCCCCGACCCCCGGCAGCCACACACCCGTGTACTCGCCGATGTCGATGCGCACCTCTGCAGGGGTGCCCGTCGCCTTCGGCGACATGTTGGAGCGCACAGGCGTGAAGGCGCTCGACGACCCCGCCCCGTCGTCGGACACGTTGTAGACGATGCCGTTGTACGCGTCCATGGCGGCGAGGCGCACACGCGCGTCGTCGGGGAGGCCCGACACCGTGAACAGGGTGGTCTCGGCGTCGTCGCGCACGATCCCGCGCCACGACTGCAGCGGACTCGGGTACTGCTTCACATCGAACGGGGGGATCACGAAGTCACGGAGCACGTACCGCTGCACGGGCGGCTCCGCGAACGCCGCCGTCGCGATGCCGGCACCCGCGGCGAGAGCGAGCACCGCACCGCCCGCGATGAGCCGCCGGCTGCGCACCGGGCGCGAGGGGGTCGCCGCCGGGCTGGCGATGCGTTGGGCGGCGGAGTCGGCATCCCACATCTGTCGCAGCGCGATCCACACGACCGTCACCGCGGCGAGCGCGATGCCCTGGACGAGCGGCGCGGCAGGCTCCGACGCCCCGAGCAGGATCTGCAGGGCGGTCAACGTGAGCACGGGCAGCAGCGCCCACACCGCGTGCCGCACGCGCAGCGCCAACGAGCCGGCGAGCACCGCCGCCACCAGGGTCAGCAGGAAGGGGACGATCAGGTGGCCATCGGATGCCGCGACCGGCGGAACCGTCGTCAGCAGCGTCTTGTACGAGGTCACGGTGCCGACCGCCAGCTGACGCCACGTCTCGAGCGTCGGCACGAACCCGAGGAACGCCGTATGAGGCAGGGCGAGGAGGCCCCCGGCCAGGAAGTACGCGGCGAGCGTCACACCCGACACCGTCAGCACCCCCCACCGCAGGCCCGCCCCGAACCAGGCGATCGCGAGGCCGATGACGATCCCCCCGATGCCCGCGACGAGATACTGGGCGCTCTCGAACGTCGAGCCGAATCCGATCACCGAGACCATGAGCAGCAGGGCGACCGCCACGAGGTCGACGATCGTGCGCCGATCGGCGCGCAGCCCGGTCACGACAGCACCTTCCGCACGGCGCGGCCCAACTGGTCGAGGGAGCCGATCGTGATCACATCGGCGTCGCTCACACGCCGCAGCGTCGGCGCGTCGGCGGCGACGTCCGCCAGCACGGCCAGCACGCGAACCCCGTAGGGCAGCCGAGAGCAGGCGAGGCGGAGATCTGCGGCATCCACTCGCGAACCCGAGACGAGCACCGCGACCGCCGCCTGCGGCGCACCGGCCGCGAGCGCCCCCGCCAGATGCACGAGTCCGCCGTCGCGAGGACGACTCGGCTCGAGCCCTGCGAGCGCGTCGAGGAACCGGCGCCCGGTGTCGGCGCGCAGCGCCCCCTGCTGCACGCGCGCCTGCAGCACGCGCGAGTCGCGGAGCGCGCGGAGTCCCACGGAGCCGGCGACCGAGATGGCAAGCTCCAGCTCGTCCGGTTCGGCGTACTCGTCGGGATTCGTCGAGAGACCCACCACGAAGTGCGACCGGCGCGTCTGCTCGTACTGGCGCACCATGACGTCTCCGGTGCGCGCCGTCGACTTCCAGTGCACGTGGCGCAGGTCGTCGCCGGGCTGATACTCCCGAAGCGCGTGGAACGACACATCGTCGCGCTCCAGCTGCTGCACGGGAAGCCCTTCGAGGTCGCGCAGGTGGCCGAGCGAAAGACCGTCGAGCGCGGACGTGCGCGGGTGCACGAACAGGTCGACCGCCTGACGCCGGTCGTGGGTGCGTTCGAAGAGTCCGAGCGGATCGCCTCGGAGCACGCTCACGGGTCCGACCGCGAGCACGCCGCGCCGGGACGTCGGGATCGCGAACAGCTCCTCGTGCGAGGCGCCGGCGGCAAGGCGGGGCACATCGAACACGCCACGGCCGCCGCCGACCGGGAGGACGACCTCCGAGGCGAGCAGCGCGCGTCCGGTCGCGTTGGTGA
>JAEYVZ010000030.1 GCA_023431405.1 Actinomycetes bacterium | reverse complement strand
CAGTTGGTAGAGCGCACGACTGAAAATCGTGAGGTCACGGGATCGACGCCCGTCGGAGCCACAAGGCTGACCATTACATCAGCCCAGAAACCCTCGCCTAGCTTCTACATGGCGGGGGTTTTGCTTTCCCCTGAAAACACGGGGATCGCGGACTAAATCAGCCTCTCGCTCCGCCCTAACTCGGGCAGTAGCCCTTGGCGAGCTTGACCTGGCCGCCCCAGTCGTCGACGTTGTCCCAACGCCCCGTCGACTGACCCACGCGATTCATCGTCGACTTCGTGTCCCAGTACGGACCACCCCACAGCGAGCCGCAGTATCCCGCCGGCACCCAATACGCATCCCAGTCTTTTGCCGGACCTGCCCCCTGCGCACGCTGACCGGGCGCCACCGTCATCCTCTTCGCGTTGGACGCCACCTGCGTCGGCGAGATGTAATCGGTCGCGGCCGTGAACGAGATCGACCCGTTGTTCTTGATGGTCCCGCAGACGATCCCCGTGTCGCACAGCGCCCCGTACGGCGCGATGAGGTCGCCCTCGAGGTAGGCGACGGCCATCAAGCTCAGCGGCTCATCGCGCGCAGGCACAGCGGCGGCGGCCGCCTCCTCGTCGGCCGGCGGCACCTCCGACGCCGCCGCCGCACCGCCGCCTGCGCCCATCGTCAGCAGCAGCGCGACCCCGACCGACAATCCCGTGATCAGACGTCTTTTCATCCCCATCGTCGACCCCTTTCCCTGGGGCGAACATAGCAACGAGATCGCCCTTCTCGCGATGAGCGATCCGCAGCCGACCTCCCTATCGTCGGGCAGACATCCCGGGCTAACCTGGCGCGATGAGGGGAACGTACTGGACCCTTGCGGTCATCATCTTCGGATTCACCGGAGCTTTCGTCGGCACGCTCGTGCGCGCCGGCGCCCTCCCCACCGCCTGGTCGCTTGCGGCCATCACGGTCATCCCCCTGCTCGTGGTCGCAGCGGCATTCGTGGGCGTGATGTCGACCGGTGCCTTCGTCGTCGGATCGCTTGTCGCCCTCGTGGCGATCACCGCGCCCATCATCGATGCGATCGCCGCGTCGATGGCCGCGGGGAACTTCGACGACGCGACCGGGTACGGCATCGGCACCGGGATTGCGATCGCCGCCACCGGAGCCGCCGCCTTCGCTGCAGCCTCACGTCGGGTACCCGCTCTCCCGGAGGTCGCCCCGGCCTGACGCACGACGCCGCCCGCCCGTCGCTCGGACGACGGGCGCCCTCGAAAGTCAGCCGAGCGTCGCCTGGTGACCACATCAAAGGAGGAGCACGATGAACTGGTCGCTCGTCTTCGACCTCGCCGGTACGTTCTTCTTCGCCGTTTCGGGCTGTCTCCTGGCCGCCCGCAAGAACTTCGACATCATCGGCTCGCTCCTGCTCGGCGCGCTGACCGGACTCGGCGGAGGCATCACTCGCGATCTCATCCTCGGGGTCCCGCCCGTGGCCTTCGCTCAGCCTGTGAACTTCCTCCCCCCGATCGCGGCAGCGATCCTGGTCTACTTCTTCGTCGCACCGGTCGAACGCTTCCCCCGCGCCCTGCTCGTCTTCGACGCGGGCGGGTTGGCGTTGTTCTGCACCTCCGGAACCACAGCGGCGCTGAACGCGGGGATGAATCCCTTCTCGTCCGTGCTCCTCGGAGCGATGACCGGCATCGGAGGCGGCCTCCTCCGAGACGTCGTCGCCAACCGCGAACCCGAGCTGTTCAATCCCGCCGACATCTACGCCGTCCCGGCGCTGGTCGGCGCCGCACTCATCTCCGCCGCATGGGCGACCGACCTGCTGAATCCCCTCACGACTTTCCTCGTCGCGATGCTCGTCTTCGTCTTCCGGGTCGCGTCGCTCCACTTCGGCTGGCATGTGCCCAAGGCGACCCACACGACAGCCGGCAGCGAATCACGCTGACGGGGTTGCCCCGCCGGCATCCGTCCCCGACCCGCCCACGTGCGCTCTACTCACGCGGCGCCGCGCAGTGCTCACCGCTTGACCTGCCGGCACCTGCATGCTCGAGCGCCGGTGCTCCATCCTCTGCGTCGCAGGCTGTGAGGCGGCGCCCGCGGCGTGGGATGGATGACGGCAGCCGGCGGAGCTTGCCACCGAATGACGGGGTGCCGAGTCGATTCCGACGGCGTGAGCGCGCGCTCGGTGCGCACGGGCGCCCGCCATCCCGATGGGAGATCCGGCCGAACGGCTGCCACGTTCGGAAAGGAGATTCCCGTGAAGAAGATCGGTGCCGGCATCTTGGCGGCACTTCTCGTCCTCGGCACCACTCCGCTGCTGGGCGCGTCTGCGGCCCATGCCGCCGACGACAGCACCTGCGAAGCGAAGCCGGCGTGGACCGAGACGATCGTCGTCTCGCCCGCCGTCCCTGCGGTGCCCGATACGCCCGCGGTGCCGGAGATCCCCGAGGTCAGCCACATGGAGACCGTCGTCGTCGAGGAAGCGTGGACGGAGACCGTCGTCGACAAGGAGGCGTGGGACGAGGAGGTGTTCGACCACTGGCAGCGCTACTCCTGGACCGGCGGACCCCACACCGCTGATGACGCGCCGGCCTTCCCGAGCGGCGACTGGCAGCCCAACGTGCAGGGCGACCCGCACGAGGTCGGCCAGGAGGGGGCGTACTTCCGTTCCCACGGCAACGAGGGCAATGGTGACTGGTTCTACCTCGAGGCGGTCACGAAGACCGTTCACCATGAGGCGGAGACCCACACCGTCGAACACCCGGCCGTCACAGAAGAGGTGAAGGTGATCGACCAGGAGTATGTGCCGGGAACTCCCGCCATCCCTGGCCATCCCGCCATCCCCGCGGTCGTGAAGTACATCCACCACCCGGCGGTCGTGTGCCCCGCGCAGCCCGACCCCGAGCCGGAGCCGACGGCCGAGCCGCAGCCCGACCCGGAACCTGCAGCGGAGCCCGCAGCGGAGCCCGCGCAGGCCGCCGTCGCAGACACGCGCGAGGAGGCCACCGCACTGCCGAAGACGGGAGGACAGGTCGAGTACCCCGTGCTCCTCGCCGGAGCCGGAATGCTCGCCGCAGGCCTGCTGGTCGTCGGCGCCCGGCGGCGCGCCCGACGCTGAACCGCAGCGGACGAAACCCCCACGGCTTGCCCGAGCCGCGGGGGTTTCCCCGTGCTCCGGCGACGTCTGAGTGACGCACATCGCCCCGTCGCGTCGCGCCTGAGACGTCACCGTCCGCCGGGATTGTCGCCGCGACCGCTCCGACCTACCGTGAACGCGGCGGCCCCGTGAAAGCACGGAGGGCGCTCGGGAGGGTCGGCGATGAACTACGGCATCAGCATCCTGTTCCGTGCCATCCCGCTGCTGATGGGTGCGGTGTGTCTCGGCCTCGGATGGTTCGTCTTCGCCGGCGCCGACGATCCCGCGCATCGCACGGCCGGGCACGTCCTCATCTCGCTCACGGCGATCTGCGTCGCCCTGTTCACCACGGCGGCGATGATCATCCGTCAGCTGACGAACACGTTCGGCGCGGTGTGGAAGGTGCTGCTGCCGATCATCGGGTACGCGGTGGCCACGGCGACGGCGACGTGGGGGCTCATCCTCCGCGGCGCGGGATCGGATGCCGATTTCGTCGCCGGGCACGTCATGTTCGGCGTCGCGCTCATCGCCGTCTGCGTCACGACGGTCGCCGTCGCCTCGAGCGCGTTCACGCTGATCAACACGAGCGCCGCGAGACGCCACGAAGACGGGCCGCCGGAGGAGGCGTACGGCCGACCGCTCAGCATCGCACTGATGTGCGTGCCCGCTGTCGCCGCGCTGGTGCTGGTCGTGTGGGCCGGCGTGCTGCTGTCCGACTCGTCGGAGACGCCCCGCTATGTCGCAGGGCACGTGATGATGGGGCTGGCCGCGATCTGTGCGAGTCTCGTGTCGCTGGTGGCGACCGTGGTGCGACAGGTGCGCAACGACTTCGATGAGCCGGAGCGATGGTGGTGGATGCTGTGGGTGCTGGTTCTGGGCAGCGCGACGATCGTCTGGGGCCTCGCCGTGCTGTTCGGCTCCGATCGCGCCGACCGGCTCGCGCCCGGCTGCATCCTGATCGGGCTCGGACTGGTCTGCTACAGCATCGTCTCGAAGGTGTTCCTGCTGGCTGCCGTGTGGCGGCGCACCTTCGTGCTCGCCAATCGGGTGCCGTTGATCCCCGTCTTCACGTGCCTCGCCTGTCTCTTCTTCGCCGCCTTCCTCAGCGAGGCGGCTGTCACCGAACCGGGCTTTTTCATCCCCTCTCGTGTGCTGACGGGTCTGGGCGCGGTCTGCTTCACGCTTTTCTCGATCGTCTCGATTCTCGAGGCCGGCACGTCGAAGGCGTCGTCGTAGCGGTGTCGACGGCCACGCCCGTCGCCGGATGACAGGATTCTGCGGCTGCGCAAGTCCCTCCCCAAATCGGGGATCGTGTGGCAAAATCCCGGCGTGCTCAGAGATGATCGGCCGCCCCACGCCCCGGCCCGGTCGAAGGAACTCCTCGATAAGTGGGTGAAGGAGTTCATCAGCCGCACCGCTGCCGCCGATCTCGACGCGGAGGTCGTCGCGCAAGACGGTTCCGACGGTCGCGACACAGGACTCGTGGTGGTAAGGCTCCACCACGGCAGTGCCGAGGTGTACATGCAGCCGATCACGCTCGACAGCACGGAGTGGGAGACGACGCTCACGGCTCGGCCCGACGAGCTGACCCTGTCGCCCTACCAGCTGGCGGCGCTGGCATCCGAAGTCGCGGTGGCGAGCAGCCTCTGCTCGTTCCTCCAGTTCAAGTCGCTGGAGTGGGACCGTATGCGCGGCATGCACTGACAGCGAAGCGGCGCACCGGGCGCGGGTGGTCGCGCACCGATGGTGACGCGCCGCGGCGCGTCCGCCGAGGGCGTCCGTAGGATGGCCGGATGCCGCATCCTCACCTCTCACACACCGTGCCCTTCGATGTCCGCGCCGCCGACGAGGCTGCGCAGTCGCCCGAGTTCTCGGGGATCGCGACGATCGATGTGGGTGAAGAACGGGTCTACGAGCGGATCGCCGGCTTCGCCCACCGCGCGCACGGCGTGCCCGTGACCCCGCAGACACGGTTCGCGATCGCGAGCGGCAGCAAGGTGTTCACGGCGCTGGCGGTGCTGCGCCTCGTCGAAGACGGTGCGCTCGCGCTCGACCAGCGCGTGCGCTCGCTTCTCGGCGACGACCTGCCGCTCATCGACGATGCGGTGACGATCGAGCACCTGTTGACGCACACGTCGGGCATCGGCGACTACCTCGACGAGTCGGGCGACGGCGAGATCGACGAGCACGTGCTCCCGGTTCCCGTGCACACGCTGACGACGGCCGAGGCGTTCGTGCCGGCCCTGTCGGGTTTCGCGCAGGTGTCTGCTCCGGGCGAGCGCTTCGCGTACAACAACGGCGGCTACGTCGTCCTCGCTCTCCTCGTGGAGCGGGCCACGGGTGAGACGTTCCAGGATGCCGTGCGCCGCCTCGTCTTCGAGCCGGCCGGTCTCGACCGGACCGACTACCTGCGCCTCGACGCATTGCCCGGCGACGCGGCCACGGGCTACCTGTACGAGGAGGGCGACCGGGAGAACACCCTGCACCTTCCCGTCATCGGGAACGGCGACGGCGGCGCCTACACGACGGCATCCGACCTGCACCGCTTCTGGCAGGCGCTGACGGCGGGCGCGATCGTCACCACCGAGACGTACGAGGCGATGGTCGCCCCGCGGCACCTGGTCGAAGAGGAGGGCAAGCGCTACGGGCTCGGCACGTGGCTGCACGAGTCGGAAGACGTGCTCATCGCCGAGGGGTACGACGCCGGCGTCTCGTTCTGGTCGGCGCATGTGCCGGCGACCGCCACCACCGTGACGGTGATCGCCAACACGTCCGAGGGGGCCTGGCCCGTCGCCGGCACCCTGCTCGAAGCGCTGGAGACGTCGCTGACGGGGGCGTCGCCGGAGGGCGACGGCGACAGCTAGCCGGCGCGCAGCCGCTCTTCCGCAAGTCGCGGCACCGCGACCTCGCGTGCGATCTCCAGAGCCCGCGACACCGCGCCGCGCACGACCACGTCGCCTCCCAGACGGGAGCGCACGAGCTGCGGCGGCGGCAGGTGCAGCCGCGGCGGGAGCGCGGCACGGGCGGCGGCGAGGACGGGTTCGATGCCCTCGGCGATCGCCCCGCACACGATGATGCGCTCAGGATCGAACATGCTGCCGAGCACGCCCACGATGCGGGCGAACGACTCGCCCGTGCGGCTCACTGCGCGCTGGGCGAGCGGGTCGCCGGCCGCGGCGAGGTCGAGCACCTGACGCCCGTCGACGGTCTGCAGGTCGAGTCGGGTGGCGGCTGCGGCGGCCGGATCGTCTGCGGCGATCGCCCTCACCGCGCGTTCGAGCACGTGCCCGAGCCCGTACGCGGAGTCGACACCGCGCACGGCGTCGAACGCGAGCATCTCACCGACACCGCCGTGGGCTCCGTGCAGCAGGTGACCGTCGACGACGACGCCGGCGCCCAGCCTCTCACCGGCGAGCAGGGCGATGTAGTCGCGGCATCCGATGGCCTCACCGTCGACGGCCTCGGCGGTGGCGGCCAGCTGGGCGTCGTTCTTGACCTCGACGACCTGCGCCCATCCGGCGAGGAGCCGCGTGAGGCTCGGGTTGGTGCGCTCCCAGAACCCCTCGGGATGCGGCGGCGATGCGCCGTCGCGGGTGACGGGCGCGGCGACCCCCACGCACAGGGCGAGCACGTCGGCGCGATCGACACGGGCCTCGTCGACGGCGCGTGCGAGCGCGGCGACGATGGCCTCCTGCCGCTCGCGCACCGATTGCGACGGGTGGAGATCTCCTCGCGTGTGCACGAGCACGCGACCGGCGAGGTCGCACACGCGCACGACGACGTGGGTGTCGCCCGCGTCTGCGCCGACGACCACGCCGAGGTCGCGGCGCATCTCGAAGCGGCGAGCGGGCCTGCCGGCGCGGTATTGGCCGGCGTCGCGCGCGTTGGGAAGTTCGCGCAGCACGCCGACAGCGACGAGGGTGTCGATCGCCTCGATGGTGGTGGAGCGGGTGAGCTCGGCGCGGCCCATCGCGTCGGTGGCGGTGAACGCGTCGGCGTCCCACGCGAAGTCGAGGACGCGTCCGAGGCTCGCGCGGCCGGTGGCCAATGCGACCGGGCTCATTTTCCACCCCCTTGACCGTTCGGGCATCGGTCTGGGAAAGTATCCCGCAACCAAGTTGATTCGGCCAGTAAATTTAGTGGCCGCGCCAACTCCTCTGCGGCAGCAGCCGCACGCGGGAAGGACAACGGTGTCTCTCGGAACAACATCCCCAGCCTCGGCATCCCCACGCCCGGCGCTCCCCGGCACCGGCCGGCGACGCCGGTCGCGGCTCGTGCGCACCTCGGCGGTCGCCGCCCTGCTCGTTCTCTCCGGATCGATGCTCGCGGCCTGTTCGAGCGATGGTCGCGAGACCCTTCGCTTCACGTTCAGCAAACGCGAGGCGATCGACTTCATGACCGAGCTCGTGCAGGAGTACAACGCCTCGCAGAACGACGTCACGGTCGAGATCGACACATCGGGTGTCGACGTGGTCTCCGCGAGCTTCGTGCGCGGCAACCCGCCCGACATCATGCTCGCCAACTACAACTACGAGGTGGCCCGGTTCGTCCAGCGCTGCGCGCTGACCGACCTCTCCGACACGGATGCCGCCGCCTCCACGCGCGATGACCTCCAGTCGCTCATGGGCCAGTACGGCACCTGCGAGGGGCGGGTGAGCGCCCTGCCGTACTCGGTGATGGCGGCATCCGTCATCTACAACAGGCAGATCTTCGACGACAACGACCTCGAGGTCCCGACGACGTGGGACGAGCTGATCGACGTGTGCGAGACCCTCGCCGCCGCCGATATCACCCCCATCTACGCGACCTTCAAGGACGACTGGACCGTCGGCCAGGGCTGGTACGACTACAGCGTCGGCGGGTCGATCGACGTGGTGGACTTCTTCGACCGGCTCGCCCAGGAGGGCGCCGACGTCGGGCCCGACTCGGCGGTGTCGTTCGAGAAGGACTTCGCCGAGCCGATCTCACGGATGCTGGAGCTCAGCAGCACCTACGTCAACGACGACGCCCCCAGCCGCGCGTACGGCGACGGCAACCTGGCCTTCGCGAAGGGCGAGGCGGCGATGTACCTGCAGGGCCCCTGGGCGTTCAGCGAGATCGCGAAGACCGACCCCGACCTCGACCTCGGCACGTTCCCGCTGCCGATGACCGACGACCCCGACGACCGGGGCGTGCGGGTGAACATGGACCTCGCCGCGATGATCCCAGAGGGCTCGCGCCACCAGGAGGCGGCACGCGACTTCCTTGAATACCTCTACCTCCCCGAGAACATCGAGGCCTACAACGCGTCGCAGCTCGGGTTCACCCCCACCGAAGACGCCCCCGCACCGGAAGATCCCCGCATCGAGGGGATGATCTCGTTCTACGACGAAGGCAAGGTCTACCAGGGCCCGTCAGTGCTCGTGCCGCGCACGATGCCGATCTTCAACTACACGCAGGCGATGGTGCTGGGAGCCGACCCCCAGCAGACCCTGCGGACGATGGATGCCGACTGGTCGCGCACGGCGTTCCGCGCCCCCGCGCCGACCACCGAATCACAGGAGTCCGGACAATGACCACCACGTCGACCCTGATCACGGGTTCCTCACGCGCCCGCCGGAGCAGCCGGCGCGTCGAGCCGATCTACTACCTCTTCCTGCTCCCGAGCCTCGTGCTGTTCACCCTGGCGATCACGGTGCCCGGCATCATCGGGATCTTCTTCAGCTTCACCGACTCCATCGGCATCGGCGAGTGGAGCTTCAACGGGCTCACGAACTACATCGCCCTGTTCAGCGACCCGGCGATCCTGCAGAGCTACCTGTTCACGATCGGGTTTTCGATCGCGACGGTGATCGTCGTGAACGTCATCGCCTTCCTGCTCGCCGTGGGGCTCACCGCCCGCATCCGCTTCAAGACGGGACTGCGCACGATCTTCGTCATCCCGATGGTGATCTCGGGCATCATCATCGCCTACGTCTTCAACTTCCTGTTCTCGAACTCCCTCCCGGCCCTCGCGGCGAACCTGGGCATCTCCGGGCTGGAGACGAGCATCCTCGCCAACCCCGATCTGGCCTGGATCGCCATCGTCATCGTCACGGCCTGGCAGGCGATCCCCGGAACGCTCCTCATCTACATCGCCGGGCTGCTGTCGGTGCCCGGGGAGGTGTACGAGGCGGCCGCCATCGACGGAGCGGGCAAGGCGCAGCAGCTGTGGCGCATCACGGTGCCGCTCGTGGCCGGGTACGTCGTCATCAACGTCATCCTCGGCTTCAAGGGCTTCCTCAACGCCTACGACATCATCGTCGGCCTCACCAACGGCGGCCCGGGAACAGCCACCCGCAGTGTCGCCATCACGATCATCCAGGGGTTCAACGGCGGCGATTACGCCTACCAGATGGCCAACGCGACGATCTTCTTCCTCGTCGCGATCGTCATCTCCCTCCTGCAACTCTCGCTCACGCGCGGAAGGAACGCATTCTGATGACCAGCCAGCCCGCCCTCGCCGCAGAGCCGGCCGTCGCCTACGAGCGCCCGTCGCCGCAGACCTCGACCGGCACCATCCGCCAGAAGATGGAACGCGTCAGCTGGTCGACGACCGTCATCCTGATCCTGTGCACCGTGACGGTGCTCCTGCCGCTGTACGTGACGATCTCGATGTCGCTGAAGACCAGCGCGCAGGCCGTCGACGGCAACGCCTTCTCGCTCCCCGCGCCGTTCAGCTTCGACGGTTTCGTCGAGGCCTGGAACCTCACCAAGTTCCCCGTCGGCGCACTCATCTCGCTGCTCGTGACCGCAGGGACGGTGATCGCCACCATCCTCCTCGCGGCCTTCGCCTCGTACGCGATCGTGCGCAACTGGGACCGCCGGCTGTTCCGCTACTCCTTCTACTACCTGTTGGCCGCCATGTTCATCCCGTTCCCGGTGGTGGCGCTCCCCCAGATCCAGCTCACCGGCCGGGTCGGACTCGACAACCCCGTGGGCGTGATCCTGCTCGCCACGATGTTCCAGCTGAGCTTCAGCGTGCTGCTGTTCACCGCCTTCCTCCGCTCGATCCCGATCGAACTGGAGGAGAGCGCGCGCATCGACGGTGCGAACACCTGGCAGACCTTCTGGCGGCTGATCTTCCCGCTGCTGGCACCCATGAGCGCCACCGTCGGCATCTTCGCGTTCCTGTACGCCTGGAACGACTTCATGATGCCGTCGCTGATCATCTCCGATCCGGACCTGCAGACCCTTCCGGTGCGGCAGAACCTCTTCCAGAACCAGTTCAGCAACAACTACAACGTCGCCTTCGCGTCGTACCTGATGGCCATGGCGCCGGCCATCATCGCCTACCTGTTCACCCAGCGATGGGTCATGGAGGGCGTGACCCAGGGTGCTGTCAAGGGGTGACGCGCCCGCCCTCCCGTCCGCAACGCTGAGAACCCGACCGACAAGGAGCCGCACGCAACGTGACCACCGTCGATGCCACGACCCAAGCCCGTCTCGACCTCGATCCCGCCACCTGGTGGCGCCAGGCGGTCGTCTACCAGATCTACCCCCGCAGCTTCGCCGACGGCAACGGCGACGGCATCGGCGACCTCCCCGGCATCCTGTCGCGGGTCGACTACCTCTCCGCGCTCGGGGTCGATGCGGTGTGGCTGAGCCCGTTCTACCCGTCGGACCTCGCCGACGGCGGCTACGACGTCGCCGACTACCGCGACGTCGACCCCCGCCTGGGCACCCTCGACGACTTCGACGCCCTCGTCGCCGCGCTGCATGCCCGCGGCATCCGGGTGATCGTCGACATCGTGCCGAACCACACCTCCGACCGGCACGCGTGGTTCCAGGAGGCGCTCGCGGCGGGGCGCGGGTCGGCGGCGCGCGACCGCTACATCTTCCGTGAGGGCACCGGGCCCAACGGCGACGAGCCGCCGACCGATTGGGTGTCGACCTTCGGCGGACCAGCCTGGCACCGCGTCGACGACGGTCAGTGGTACTTCCACCACTTCGCCAAGGAGCAGCCCGACCTCAATTGGAGCAACCCGGAGGTGCGCGACGACTTCGTGAAGACGCTGCGCTTCTGGGCCGACCGCGGGGTGGACGGGTACCGCATCGACGTCGCCCACATGCTCACGAAAGACCTGACCGAGCCGCTCCCCTCGCGCGCCGAGCTCGATCTGATGCCGCGAGACGGTCGTCATCCCATCAGCGACCGCGACGACGTGCACGAGATCTACGCACAGTGGCGGCAGGTGTTCAACGAGTACGATCCGCCGCGCACCGCCGTCGCGGAAGCGTGGGTGGAGTCGCACCGGGTCCCCCGGTACGCGAGCCCCGAGGGCCTCGGCCAGTCGTTCAACTTCGACCTCCTGCAGGCCCACTTCGACGCGGGCGAGTTCCGCCGCATCGTCACCGACAACCTGGCCCTGGCGGCCGAGTCGGGGTCGTCGAGCACGTGGGTGCTGTCGAACCACGACGTCGTCCGCGTCGCGACCCGGTATGGGATTCCCGAAGACCCGACGTTCCCGGTGCCGTTGCGCAACGGCGGCCGCTGGCTGCACGACGGCGGCGACGAGGCCCTCCTCGATCGCGAGGGCGGCGCACGCCGGGCGGCGGCGGCCGCGCTGTTCATGCTGGGGCTTCCCGGCTCCGCGTACCTGTACCAGGGCGAGGAGCTGGGCCTCCACGAGGTCGCGCAGATCCCCGCCGACGCCCGCCAGGACCCGACCTTCTTCCGCACCCTCGGGGAGGAGATCGGACGCGACGGATGCCGCGTGCCGCTCCCGTGGACGGCGTCGGGAGAGTCGTTCGGGTTCGGCGACGGCGGCGCGCATCTGCCGCAGCCGGCGTGGTTCGCGGAGCACGCGGTGGAACGCGAGGAGGACGACCCCGCCTCGACCCTCTCGCTCTACCGCCGCGCCCTGGCGCTGCGGCATGAGCTGCAGACCGAGGAGCGCCTGGAGTGGATCGAGACGGGGAGGCCCGACGTGCTGCGCTTCGCCCGGCCGAACGGCTGGCAGGTCGTCACGAACTTCGGCACGGAGCCGTATCCTCTGGGCGAGGAGGCCGACGTGGTGCTCACGAGCACGCCGCTCGAACGGGCGGTCGCACCGGAGTCGACGATATGGATCCGAGGGTGATGGCCGCACGGGGCGGCGTCGGGCGCGGCTGCGTCGCCCCGCACGTGACGGGGGCCGCACGGCGGGCGACGGGGGCCGCGAGAGGATGACGCGCGTGCAGCCCTGGACCCGTCAGGTCGCCGATCTCGCCGGCTCGACACACCCCGGCCCGACGATCGTCGTGACGGCTGTCGCGCTGGCGCTCGGGGCGGCGGTGGGGCTGGATGCCGGACGCCTCGGCATCCTGACGCTCTCGGTGCTGCTCGGTCAGCTCTCGATCGGACTGTCGAACGATGCGACCGATGCCGGTCGCGACGCGCAGACCGGCCGCACCGACAAGCCGCTGGCCCGGCCCGGAGCGCCGGTGCGCACGGCGATGGGGCTGGCGGTCGGGGCGGCCCTGCTCGCGCTGGCGACCTCTGCCGTGCTGGGGACGGCGCTCGCGCTCGCCCACGCCGTGTTCCTCGTCTGCGCGTGGGCGTACAACCTGCGGCTGAAGGCCACCGTGTGGTCTGCGGCGTGCTTCCTCGTGGGCTTCGGCGTCTTCCCCTCGCTGGCGCCGCTCGCGCTCGCGGAGCCGAGGGTCGCGCCGGCATGGGCGTGGGTCGTCGGGGCGGCACTGGGGCTGGCGGTGCATTTCTCGAACGTGCTGCCCGACATCGACGACGACCTCCGCACGGGGGTGCGGGGGCTTCCGCACCGCATCGGCCGCCGTGCGTCGGCGTGCGTCGCGTTCGGCGCGCTCCTGGTGGGTGCGGTCGCCGCGATGGCCGGACCGGCGCTTTCCCGTTCCGCGGAGGTCGAGGCGGGGGATGCCGTGGGCGCTGCGGCGCCGGAGCTCGCGGCGGTGGTCGCCGGCGGCATCGTCATCGCCATCGCGATCTTCGGGCTCGTGGTGTCGCTGCGCGGCGCTCCGACACGGCTGGCGTTCCGGCTGGTGATGATCGCCGCACTCGTGCTGGCGGTGCAGCTGGTCGTCACCGGGTGGTCGGTGGGCTGACGGCCCGGCGTCCGCGCGCGGCGCGGTCGAACCCCATGGCGTATGCCCGGGTGGGAACGGCCACCACCGGCGGCGAAAGCGCCGCCGCCAGGCCGACCGCGGTCATCCGTTGCGCCCATCCGCGTCGCGAACGTCCGATGGAGGTGTTGAGCCCGGCGAGAGCGGCGGCGACGCGCGCCGACGCCAACCGGTCTCGCTCCCAGCCGCGAAGCGCGGGGGGCGCGTCGTCGCGGCGCACCCAGTCGGCGACGATCGGCGCGAGCGTGGCGGCATCCAGGAGCCCGAGGTTCATGCCTTGCCCTCCGATGGGGCTCACCTCGTGCGCGACGTCGCCGATGGCGATCACCCGCCCGAAGCGCATGCGGCTGGTGAGCACGCGACGGATGCCGAAGGCGGACACGGCGCCGTCGTCGATCGCGGCGGCGAGCGCGGTCTCGCCCGTGCGTGACGCGACCGCGTGCCGGAGACGCGCGGCGTCGCCGCCCCCGTACCCGTCGCCGCACCCGGCACCGCCCGCCTCCCGTCCGACCCAGGCGACGAGCCGTCGGCGGCCGTCCGGGAGGGGGAACGACTCGACGACGCCCCCGGCATCCAGCGTGATGACGGCGGTGTCGGTGCGTGCCCCTGTCGGGTCGTTGACGTCGGCCATGAGATAGCGGTCGCGGTACGCGTGCGAGCGCACCCGCAGAGCCGCAGGGGCGAGAGCGCGGCCACGGGCGCCGGCGGCGAGCACCACGACGCCCGCGCTCGCGACGACCACCTCGCCGCCGCGCTCGGCCACCACGTCGACATGCGTGCCCCGGTCGCGCACGGCCCTCACCCGGACTCCGCGCAGCGGGTCGGGTGCTGCGGCGGCGAGCGCGGCTTCGGTGCGCGCCTGCGGGACGGTGACGACGAACGGGAACCGCGTGCGGAGCCGGTCGAAGCGCACGACGCCGATCTGGCGGCCCCCGGTGCGGGCGATGCCCCGTGTGACACGGGCGGCACCGGCGAGGAGGGACTCGGTGAGCCCCGATGCCTCGAGCGCCTCCAGCACAGGCGAGTGGATGCCGATCGCGCGCGAGCCGGGTGCCGCGTCGCGTCGCGACTCCCACACGGCCACGTCGACGCCGCGCCGGGCGAGCTCCCCCGCCAGGAGGAGCCCGGTGGGTCCCGCTCCGACGACGATCACATCGTGGTCGATCGTCATGGCGCGACCGGGGTCCGATGCACGGCGAGCACGCGGAAGGTCGCCCGCTCCACCGACCAGTCCGACGGCACGACGCGGGCCAGCTCGTCGCGCGTGTAGCTGCGCTGGATGCTGCGGAGCCCGTCGGTGCGCAGGAACGTGCCCGGGGCGAGCGGGGTGATCCCCACGGCGTACGCGGCGTAGGCGAGCCCGCCGCGCTCGATGTCGGAGTGGACGACGACCCGGCGGGCGAGCCGGGTGCTGTCGGCGAAGATCGCGTCGCGCTGCGCGTCATCGAGGTGGTGGAGCAGGTGGTTGGAGATCACGACGTCGAAACGTGCGTCTTCGGAGACGAGGTCGGCGCTGTGGGCGAGCCGGTAGCGGAGGCCGTCGCCTTCTCCCGCGGCCCGGGCCACCGCGATCGAGCGCGGATCGGGGTCGATGCCGGTCGCCTCCACACGGTGTCCGTCGCTGCGGACGAGTCGTGCGACCCGGCGCAGCACGTCGCCCCCGCCGCATCCGATGTCGAGCACCCTCACGCGTGCCGGAGACGAGGGGAGAGCGGGCCGCACGTGGCGTCGGTAGGCGGCATCCCACCCCGAGACGAATCGGTTGACGAGGGAGAACCGCTCCAGCGTTCGCCGGAGCCGGACGGGGTCGCAGTCGGGGTCGTCCATGAGTTCGCGCACCGTGGTGTCGCGCCGGCTCAGGTCGACGCGGCGGCGATCGTGCACGGTCATTCCGATGCGCCCCGCTGACGGAGCCCGGCCATCTCGACGGTGAGGCCGGGGCCGAACGCCATGGCGATCACCCGGTCGCCGTGCCTGCGGGCGCCGTCCGACAGGACGCGCTGAAGGATGAACAGCACGGTGGCGCTCGACATGTTGCCGTATTCCCGCAGCACGTCGCGGGAAGAGGCCATCACGGCGTCCGGAAGATCGAGCCCCTGCTGCACCCTGTCGAGCACGCTGCGTCCGCCGGGGTGCACGGCCCATGCCTCGGCGGCCGCCGCCGGCACGGTGTCGGCCCCGAAGGCGGCGGCGAAGGCGTCGTTCACCTCCCGCCCGACGATCTTGGGCACGTTCGCGCTCAGCCGCATGAGGAAGCCGTCGTCGCCGACCGACCAGTCCATGTCGGGTTCGCCCTCGGAGGTGATCGTGGTGGCGAAGGTCTCCATCTCCAGCCCGGGCCTGCCGGCGAATCGGGGCGCAGCCGACACGACCGCCGCCGCGGCGCCGTCGGCGAACACGGCCGACGCGACGATCTGCTCGGGATCGGTCGACGAGCGGATGTGCAGCGAGCACAGCTCCACGCACACGACGAGCACGACGGCATCCGGCTGCGACCGGCAGATGTGGTCGGCCGTGCGCAGCGCCGGGAAGGCGGCAGCGCAGCCGACGAACCCGATGTGGTACCGCTCGACGCTCGGCGACAGCCCGAGGTCTTTCACGAGCCGGTAGTCCAGCCCGGGCGCGAACAGACCCGTGCACGACACGGTCACCACATGCGTGACCTCGGATGCCGCCACGCCTGCACCCGTCAGCGCCACCTCCGCCGCCTCGGTCGACAGCTGCGGCGCCTCCCGGCGGTACAGGTCGTTGCGCTCGCGCGTGGTGGGAGACAGGAGCGCGCCCTCATCGTCGGCGAACAGCCCGCCGCCGGGGGCGGCGAGGCCGGAGATGACGCTGTGCCGGGTGTCGATCGCCGAGCTGTCGAACACGGTGCGGATGAGGCGCCCCGAGAGGCGGTCGATGCCGTCTTGCGCGGCGAACCAGTCGCGCAGCGTGCCCTGCTCCATCCGGTGGGGAGGCACGGCCGTGCCGATCGAGAGCACGGCGGGCGCTGCCGGTATCGTCGCTGATGGTGGGCTCGTCGCCGCGGAGGGGTCGGTCATCGGAGCCGGCCGTCGTCGCGCGTCATGACTGTCATGCTCCTACCTCACACCGCGATGCATGCACCGCGATAGACCCTTGACACAGTTCACGGCCGATACGGTGATTCCGTGCCCTTCGCCCTCGCTTTCACGGCGGTGTTCGCCGCCCTCGCCGTGTTCCAGCTCGCCCTCGTCTTCGGAGCGCCCCTGGGACGATTCGCGTGGGGCGGTCAGCACCGCGTGCTCCCGACGCGGCTGCGGATCGGGAGCCTGGTGTCGATCGCGCTCTATGCGGCCTTCGTCGCGGTCGCCTGGGATCGCGTCGGCGCTCTCGCGCTCTTCCCCGACGGCTTCTCGCACGTGGCGATGTGGGTGATCTTCGGCTATTCGGCGCTGGGTATCGTCATGAACGCGGTCTCGCGCAGCCGAGCCGAGCGATTCACGATGGTGCCCGTCACGATCATCCTGACCGCACTCTCGTTCTTCCTCGCGATGGGCTTCGGCGAGCTGGCCACGGCCGCCTGAGCATCGCGAGGGCTCGCGCGCAGCCAGCCTTCGCGCTGAGTGCTCGGTAGCGTTTCGGGGATGAGACCGGCCTACCCTTTATGAGAACTCTTTAATTATTCGGCGAGCTCCGTTACCGTGACGGCTATGCCTCGCTTCTCGATCGCTGCGCCTCGCCCCGCGCTCGGCCTTCTGCTCGCCGCCACTCTCGTCCTCGTGGGTGGACTGGTCGTCGGCACGCCGTCCGCCGCCGTGGCGGCAGCGCCCAGCGTCACCTTTGCGAAGATCGCGTCGAAGACGGCCCCTTACAAGGGAAAGACGACCATCAAGCCGAACGTCAGGAAGGCGGGCGCGGTCGAGATCTCGAAGAAGACGCTCACCGTCAAGAAGGGCTCTCGGACGGTCGCAAGGGACGCGTCGTCCGTGCGGCTGGCGGCGGGCACGTACAAGGTGACGCAGAAGGTCACGTACCGCACCTACTCGACGAAGACGACCACGGAGACCGTGAAGAAGAAGGTCGTGGGTGTCGCCAGCGGCACGGATGTCAACGTCACCTGCACGGCGTCCGCGGTCATCCCGGAGTACTTCGAAGGCGACCCGACACCGTGGGGCGCGACCGTGAACGGCACGTGCACGTCGCCCAAGTTCGATGGAAAGCACGTCATGGCCGCCTTCCTTCTCAACCTCGACGACGAATGGTGGGGTTTCAACGACGACAACCTCGACGAGTTCACGACCCCGGCGCTGCCCGTCGCAGGTGCGCCGTTCTCCGCCGTCCTGAATCCCGACGGCGACCTCATGAAGACGACCACCGTGACGCAGAAGGTCACCAAGAAGGTCTATTCCTCGCTCAAGACGAAGACATCGAAGGCCCAGACCCTCGTGATCAAGCAGGGCAAGAAGCCCAGCTGGGTCTATGGAACGGGCGGCTACCAGTGCCCCAGCGGATACCCGATCAAGGGCAACGCGAGCAGCATGATCTATCACGTTCCCGGTGGCGCCTTCTACGACCGCACGAAGCCGGAGCAGTGCTTCGCGACCGAATCGGCCGCGCGCGCAGAGGGTTACCGCAAGTCACAGCGCTGAGAGCCCTGACCCGTCGTCAGCGGCGCTCGTCGCCCGACTGGCCGTACACGTTCTGGTACCGCGCGTACAGGCTGTCGATCGCCTCCTGCGGGATCGGCACGAGTTCCCCGCCCTGGCGCGCGATGTGCACCGTGCGGGCGACGTCTTCGAGCATGACGGCTGCTTTCACGGCATCCTTCGCGCTCGCCCCGATGGTGAAGGGGCCGTGGTTGCGCATGAGGACTCCGCGCGAGCGGTGGCCGCGGAGGGCGTCGACGATCCCCCGGCCGATCGAGTCGTCTCCGATGATGGCGAACGGCCCGACGGGAATCGGTCCGCCGAACTCGTCGGCCATCGCGGTGATGACGCAGGGGATCTCCTCGCCCCGCGCTGCCCACGCCACGGCATACGTCGAATGGGTGTGCACGACGCCGCCGACCTCGGGCATGTGGCGGTACACGTAGGCGTGGGCGGCGGTGTCGCTGGAGGGCGCGCGCTCGCTTCCTGCCGAACCGGGGATGACGTGTCCGTCGAGGTCGCAGAGGATCATCGCCTCAGGGGTGAGGTCGTCGTAGGAGACGCCGGAGGGCTTGATGACGAACAGGTCGGCTCCCGGGACACGGCCTGAGACGTTTCCTCCGGTCCAGACGACGAGCCCGTAGCGCACGAGCTCCGCGTGGAGCGCGGCGACGTCGGCTCGCACCCGGGCGATCGCCGCCTCGACCTCGTCGCTGAAGCTCTGGATCTGGTCGCTGGTCACGCGTGCCTCCGCAGTCGTCGTCGCCCTGTCGCCGGTGCGCGACATCCTGTCACGGAATGCCGCACCCTCCGCCAGATGTTACCGGTAACACGCGGTGGGCGTCATCCCCTCTGCAGAAGCCGCACGGCGGGAAGATCAGGCTCGGCCCACGGCAGGGCGTCGAGCTCGGCCGGCGCGACCCAACGCAGCTCGTCGTGGTCGGTGCTGGCGGTGGGCTCGGCATCCGACAGCTCCGCCTCCAGGCAGATGAGCCGGATGACCCGTGAGCCCACACGGGTGTCGTCGGTGGTGAGCTCGCCGTTCACCCGGATGCCGATACCGAGCTCCTCGCCGATCTCCCGCACGAGCGCCGCCTCCGCGCTCTCACCGGGCTCGAGCTTGCCGCCCGGGAACTCCCACAGCCCGCCGGCAGCGCGTTCAGGGCGACGGCGGCACGCCAGCACGTGCCCGTCGCGGCGGATGACGGCAGCGACCACCCGCAACGGCTCCTCGGCGTCGACCATTCGGCATCCCCCCTGCGAGCCCTGTCCGCGCTCCCTGTCCGCGCTCAGAGTACCTGCCGCGGCGCCACCGTTCCGGTCACGCCACCGGCTCCACGACCGCGGCCGCGACCGCCCACCGCACGCCACGGTCGTCGGGGAGCCCGTGTCCGGGCAGCACGAGACGCGCATCGGTCGCGGCGAACGCGGCGAGCGCCCGGCGGTTCTCGCCGACGTCGGCGGTCGCCGCACGCGCCACCATGCGCGGGCCGACGCGGCCGGAGTAGGGATCGAGGGTGACGAGCGCGTCGCCGGTGAAGAGCACACCGGCATCCGGCAGGAAGAAGCCGCAGTGGCCGGCCGTGTGACCGGGTGAGGCGATCGCGACGGGCGACCCCGGCACGTCGAGCGTCGTTCCGGGGTGGATGGCGGATGCGGCGTCCACACCGTCCACATGCAGCGCTCCGGCCAGCGCCATCCGCGTCAGAAGCGGGATGGCGGCGGGGTACCGGAGCGGGTATCGCCAGCGCGCGTCTTCGTGTGCGTACCGGTAGGGATGACGGGCGAGCTGTCTGTCGGCGGGGTGCACCGATATGCGAGTGCGGTGCTCGCCGACCAGACGCGCGGCCATGCCGACATGGTCGAAGTGCCCATGGGTGAGGACGACCGTGTCGATGTGTGCCGGGGTGGCCCCGACACTGCCAAGGGCCTCTCCGAGGAGCGTCCACATGCCGGGAAGCCCCGCGTCGACAAGGGTGATGCCGTCGGGCGTGACGAGGAGGTAGCAGTTCACTCCCGCTTTCTGCATGCGGATGACCCCGCGGCTGACCTCTGTGAACCCCTCTTTCTCGGCGCGCATGGCGACGACTATCTCCCGAAGGCTCTCCCTGGCCGAGGGACTTGAAATCGGTGTCAGGGTCCTGCTACCGCCTGCGGCGTGCGTCTCATCGGT
>JAEYVZ010000019.1 GCA_023431405.1 Actinomycetes bacterium | reverse complement strand
AGGGCCCGCTCACGCTCCCGGAGCGCCTGCTGCCGGGCGAGCGCCGCCTCGGCGCGTGCACGCGCTTCGGCGGCCTCCTGCTCGGCGCGGGCGCGCTCCTGCTCCCGCTGCTCGCGCTCGGCCTGGGCTCGCCGGGCGAGCTTCTGCTGGGCGAGCGCGGTGCGGGCGTTCAACTCGAGGCGCACTTCTTCGGGGGTCTCGCTCGTCTCGGCGAGCACGCGCAGCGCCTGGTTGAGGCGGACGGCGTTGCGCTCGGCGGCGTTGTAGCGGTGACGACCCTGCCACGACGGAAGCAGGTAGACGAGCCAGAGCACGACGGCGACCAGCACCACCACACCGCCGCCGAAGACCTGCCCATCCATGCGGTCAACGCTAGGTGCCGGATGCCACGAAAGCCGCCCGCCTGCCCCGCGTGTCTCAGCTTCGACCAGAGGTCGAAGGTTCCCCCTCCGACGGTGGGCGCGACGACAGGCGGTCGGCCGGAGGGACGGCAGCGGCATCCGCGGGCGCACGACCGTCGATCCAACGCTGCAGCACCCCTTCGGGAACCTCCTCGCGCACGAGCGCGAACGCGTAGTGGTCGCGCCAATCGCCGTCGATGTGGATGTACCGGCGGCGCAGGCCCTCGTAGCGGAAGCCGAGCTTCTCGACCACCCGCAGACTCGCGACGTTCTCCGGCCGGATGCAGATCTCCATGCGGTGCAGGCGCATCTCCCGGAAGCACAGGTCGGTCGCGAGGGCCACGCTCGTCGGCGTGATGTTGCGGCCGGCGAACCGCTCGCTGACCCAGTAGCCGATCGTCGCCGACGACAGCGAGCCGCGCGACAGGCCCCACACGTTGAGCTGGCCGGCCACCTCACCCTCGTACTCCATGACGAGCGGGATGCCGCCGCCGTCGCGGTACTGCTGGAGCAGCCGTCGCACTCCGAGCCGCATGTCGAACGACACCGGCCCGTCGGGGCTCGTCGCCTCCCACGGCCGGAGCCACGAACGATTCGCCAGAAGCTCGGCCTGGAGCACGCGCGCATCCCGCTGGCGCACGAGCCGGATCGAGATCGGCCCATGCCGGTATGGCACCGTCAGGTCCATCTCATCTCCCCGCCACGGTCTGTCCGGCTGCCCGCCGAGCGCGTCCGGCCCCGGAGGGTCAGAGGCCCGCCGCGAAGTCCTTCAACCACGGACGCAGGTCGGGACCCAGGTCGTCGCGGTCGGACGCGAGCTGCACGATCGCCTTGATGTAGTCGAGCCTATCCCCCGTGTCATAGCGGCGCCCGCGGAAGACGACACCCAGCACGCCTTCGGTCACGGCCAGCTCCTGCAGCGCGTCGGTGAGCTGGATCTCGCCGCCCTTGCCGGGCTCGGTGCGTTCGATGATCTCGAACACGTTGGGGTTCAGCACGTAGCGGCCGATGACCGCGTAGTTGGAGGGCGCGTCTTCCTTCTTCGGCTTCTCGACGAGGCCCGTCACCCGCACGATGTCGGGGTCGTCGGTGGGCTCCACCGCCGCCGCGCCGTACATGTGGATGTGCTCCGGGTCGACCTCCATCAACGCGATCACCGTCAGGCCGGTCTTCGCGTTCGCCTCGATCATCGTCGTCAGCAGGGGGTCGCGGTCGTCGATCAGGTCGTCACCGAGGAGCACGGCGAACGTCGAGTCGCCGACATGAGCCTTCGCGCGCAGCACCGCATGACCGAGGCCCTTCGGCTCGCCCTGGCGCGTGTAGTGGATGTCGGCGAGATCGCTCGACTCCTTGACGCGCAGCAGCCGCTGCAGATCGCCCTTGTTGGTCAGCGTCGACTCCAGCTCGGGCACCGCGTCGAAGTGGTTCGAGATGTTGTTCTTGTTGCGCCCCAGGATGATGAGGATGTCGGCGATGTCCGCCGCGACCGCCTCCTCGACCACGTACTGGATGGCGGGCTTGTCGACCACCGGGAGCATCTCCTTGGGCATCGCCTTGGTCGCGGGGAGAAAACGGGTTCCGAGCCCCGCGGCGGGGATCACGGCCTTGATGGGAGATGTCATACACCCACCCTAATGACCGAGCGCCGAGACGCAGCGCCCGGCATCCGGTTTCCGCAACGACGATCCTCCGGCGTCAGCCACCTAGAATCGAGGGCATGACCGGCCCGATCGACCACGCGAAGCGCGCTCTGCGCGCCGAGCTGCGCGAGCGGCGGCAGCAGCGCTCCGCCGCCACCGCCGAAGCCGACGCCGCCGGCGTCAAGGAACAGCTCGACCGCCTCGTGGCAGACCTCGGCGTCCGCTCGATGTCGTGCTTCCTGTCGACTCCCACCGAACCGGGCACCCACGAGTTCATCGTCGACGCGGTGCGCCGCGGCATCCGGGTGCTCCTGCCGATCACCCGCTCCGACGGGCTCATGGACTGGACCGTGGCCACCGAGGACGGTGACATCGTCGAGGGCATCTTCGGCACGCCCGAGCTCGTCGGCGAGGTCCTCAGCCCTGTCGCGGTCAACGACGTCGATCTCCTCGTCATCCCCGCCGCGGCCGTCGACGCCTCGGGCATGCGCCTGGGCTGGGGCCGCGGCTACTTCGACAAGACGATCGGGTCGATGGAGAACTGCCCGCCGGTCTACGCCGTGATCTTCGACTCCGAGCTGCTCGACGAGGTGCCGAGCGACCTCCACGATCAGCCGGTCACCGGAGTCGTCACCCCCACCCGAACCGTCGTGCTCGCCGCATCACGCCGCTGAGCCCGACCCACCCGACACCTGCGAGGATGCCATGCCCACCTACGCCTATGCCTGCAAGCAATGCGGCCACCGTTTCGACGCCGTCCAGGCCTTCTCCGACGCTGCGCTCACCGAGTGCCCCCAGTGCGGCGGTGTGCTGCGCAAGCAGTACGGCACGGTCGGCGTGACCTTCAACGGCTCGGGCTTCTACCGCACCGACTCGCGATCCGGAACGGCATCCGCCAGCACCCCCGCTAGCGACGGCGGCTCCTCTTCGGCATCATCGAAGCCTGAGGCAAAGTCCTCCCCCGCCCCTGCGGGGTCGTAGCCGGTGAACGCCGGAGAGGGAAGGAAGACTCCCATGATCAAGGGCTTCAAAGACTTCATCATGCGCGGCAACGTGATCGACCTCGCCGTGGCGGTGGTCATCGGCACCGCGTTCACCGCGCTCGTGAACGCCGTGGTCGAAGCGATCATCAACCCGATCATCAAGCTGTTCTGGAAGTCGGACGCCGCCGGCAACATCGGCGTCGAGGTGCAGGGTCTCTACGGCCCGGTGATCTTCCCGATCGGCAACCTCATCAACGCCGTGATCACCTTTCTCGCGGTCGCCGTCGTGGTGTACTTCGTCTTCGTCTACCCCATGAACCGCTTCAAGGAGCGCGCGGCGGCCAAGGCGGGCGTCGTCGAGGAGGAGACCCCGCTTCCCACGGAGCAGGAGCTGCTCGTGCAGATCCGCGACCTGCTCGAGCAGCAGGGCGGCGCGGCACCGACGACCCGCCCCGCACCGACGACCCCGACGGGCCAGACGCCGCCCGTCGCCTGATCGCGCACCGCCGCAGCCGGTCAGTCGCGCGGCGGCACGTGGATGTTGCGGCGGGACGTCAGTAGTGCGGCGGCACGTCGCGCCGCAGACGCTCGTCATTCGGGCCGGGCGCGCCGGAGGCCGGCGTCGTCGAGACCGGCGGCTCCTCGTCGCCCGGAACCTCCGGCGACGGATCGGTGCCGGGGGCGGGGGTCAGCTTGGCGCGCCGGGCTCCCGGAACCCGCTCCACCCGCTGACGGTCACTCGGAGACATCGATCGGCTGCGTCGCCTCATCGGC
The DNA here is from genome assembly GCA_023431405.1 of Actinomycetes bacterium. Taxonomy (GTDB): domain Bacteria; phylum Actinomycetota; class Actinomycetes; order Actinomycetales; family Microbacteriaceae; genus Microbacterium. Next base: position 10,084 of record JAEYVZ010000019.1, on the reverse strand, counting down.
CGTAGGCGTCTGCGGCTCCACTCCGAGGATCGACGCGATGCGACCGGCCACACCCGCCGGGTCGCTGTACAGGTCGAACGAGTGCACGCGCACGTAATGCCATCCGAGCCGTCGAAGGGTCTGAGGCCGCAGCCGGAGCGACTCCCGCAGCGACTCGCCCGTCGTCTCAGGGTCTGTCACCGCGACGACCGCCTTGCCCTGATGCTGGGCGACGAGCGGGAGAAGGCCGCGGTAGTCGACGTCGACGGCGATGCCCAGGCGCCGCAGCTGCTGCGCGAGCACGAGCGTGAGCGGATCGGCCAGGTCTTCGAGGCGTGCGTCGCGGGCGCGGGCGGCGATGCCCCCCAGAATCGACATGAGCGTCGCAGCTCCCGATTCCAGGCGCCCCTCGTCGAACGACGACGGACGGATCGACGACACGATGACCATCGAGCGCCGTGCACGTGTCATGCCGACGGTGAGGAGGCGTTCGCCGTCCGGCCCCGACAGTGCACCGAAATCGCTCAGCACACGACCGTGCTTGGTGAGGCCGTAGCCGAGCGAGAACACCACGCGGTCGCGGCTCTCGGCCGCTGATTCGTCGAGGCTCAGCACTGCGAACGGCTCGGCGGTCTCGCGCGCGACGAAGTCGGCCACATCGCTGCGCCCCGCGAAGGCCGCGGCGACGGCGGCCCGCACGCGCTCCGCGTGCTTGGCGGAGGCGGTGACCACCATGAGCGACTCGGTCGGGCGGTTCACCGCATGCTCAACGACGAGGGTCACGACCCGGGCGACCTCGGCATCGGGGCTCTCCACCGCGCCGGTCTCCGGATCGGGGGCCCCGGTGCCGCCCTCGACGTAGTCGACGCTCAGGCTGCCGCGGCCGAGGTACGAGCCTGCCCACGGGAGGGAGACGAGCTCTCCCCCGTAGAACGCGTCGTTGACGAGCTCGGCGAGGTCTTCACCACCCGCGCGGTAGCTGCGCGTGAGCGTCTCCACCGGGACGATCTCCGCCAGCCGCTCGAAGACGCTCGTCTCATCGAAAGGCGTCTCGAACGGGTCGTCGCCGTCGGGGCGACCCGCCGCGACCCGGAACGGGGTCGGCTTCTGCGTGACGGGGTCGCCGAACAGCACCGCCTGGCGGGCGCGCCGAAGCGCGGGGGCGGCCTCGGCGAGGCAGATGGCAGCGGCATCCGCGACGATCACGACGTCGAACCCGATCGTGTCGGGGATCGCGGGCACATCGTAGGGTGACGCGATCCACACGGGAGCGAGCGTGCGCATGAGCGTCGGAGCGGATGCGACGAGCTCCTCGGGCGTCGCGGTCCCCGCCCGCAGCGCCTGCTTGAGTGCGGCCGTCTCGTGAGCCTCGTCGACGATCGCGATGCGCCAGCGGGTCGCGAGCTCCGCCGCCAGCAGGGGCCCCGCGAACGACGCGTGCGCTTCGTCGACGAGGCGGAAGTCGCGCTCCAGCCGGTCGACCACCGACGTGTTCGCCCCCAGCAGGGCACGGTCGGTGCGCAGCATCGCCTCGAGGGCCGACTGCCACCAGGTGAACTCGAATTCGGCCGCCACGTTCTCCTCGGGCACGTGCCGCACCGACAGCTCGGTCAGCAGCCCGTCGAGGCCGAGGTCGGCGAGCTGGTCGCGCAGCGTCGCCCGCTCGACGAGGTTGTCGAAGACGTCGGACTCCGCGGCCAGGCCCGACAACGTGCGGAGCAGCTGCGGGATCGGCAGCGACGCGAGCGGCTCGGTGCGCCCGAGCGCCGTGTCGAGGCTGCGAAGGTCGGCGTCGACCCGCTGCCAGGCGGTGGCGACGTCATCGAGGCCGATCGGGATCTCGGGTGTGACGCCCGGCTCCACCAGGCGCTGCCACTGCGTGCGCTGCTGCTGCACGCGCACGAGTGACTCGTGCATGTCGCCGATGTGCATGCCCGGCCGCACATACTCGCGCGACAGACGCCGCAGCCGGCGCCGGTTCGCGCTCGACATCGCCGGCGCATCGCGGCGGTTTCCGTGAGCGAGGATCAGCTCCCCCAGCGGCCGTTCGAACACGGTCATGCTGAACCGGTCGAGCGACGCGCGGATGCCCTGGAGCAGGCGCACGTACGCGCCGAGTTCGGCGACGGTCGCGAAAGGTCGCATGCGGGTCTGCCCGATGAGCTCGTACCCGCGCTCCAGGATGCCGGGCACCTCCGTGCGGTGCAGGCGGCCGGCGAGCGCGTGGGCGGAACGGGCCGCCTCGGTCGTCGCGAAGGAGACCCCGTACCACGGGGAGTCGTTGGGTCCGAAGCGGAACTCCCCCAGCCGCGCGGCGTCGGACAGCGCGGTGGCCGCCTCGGCGCGGCGGGTGGCGAGTCGCTGCAGCGTCTGCATGTCGAAGCGCGTCGTCGAGGAGGGCTGCGGAGACCGTGCGGCGATCGTCGTCAGGGTGCGCAGAGCCTCCAGCGGCGAGACGCCGAGCTGACCGTGCCGCTGCGTGAGCGCGCCGCGATAGTCGCGCAGCACGGTGCGAAGCCGCAGAAGCGCGTCGTCGACGTCGGCCACCTTGGGAGGGGTCGCCTTCTCGTTGCGTGCGATGGCGCGGATGAGGTCGCGGTGGAGACGGCGAGGGGTGACCGCGAGACCCGGCAGCCCGATGCCCGCCAGGCGGTGGCGCACACCGTCGAGCGTGGAGCGCCGGGCGCTCACGACGAGCACGCGCTTGCCTCCGCGGACGAGCTCGCCCACCGCGTTGATGACGGTCTGCGTGCCGCCGGTGCCGGGAAGGGTGTGGACGACGAGCGACTGTCCGGCGACGATCCGCGCGAGCACGGCCTCCTGCTCGGCATCCGCATCGAGGAGGAGCCTGTCGGATGCCGGCGAACGGTCGTCGGCGCTCACGACGGGCGGCACGGCCCGCACGAGACGGAGCGCCTCACGGTCGGCGTCGTGCCCGGCGAGGGCGTTCAGCAGCGGATGGTCGAGCCGGGCGCAGTCGCGCTCGACGGCTGAGGCCACGTCGGCGAAGGTCGAGACGACGAGGCGAGGGAGCACCGTGAAGGTGGGGATGTGCGACGTCAGCGCCCGAAGGTGATCGATGACCGGCTGAGGCTTGAAGACGCCTTCGTCGTGGGCGAGGGCGGCGAGGGCGCGTCCGTCGAGGTCGATGCCGAAGTGGGCGCGCGCGGCGGCCACGAGCTCGGGATTTATCGCGAAGTCGCCGTGAAGCTTCAGATCGAAGTCGGAGTGGTGGCGCCGGATCGCCAGCGGACGCAGGAGCACGGGGGCGGTGTAGACGACGCCGCCGATGCGCCACGAGGCGATGCCGACGGCGAGGTGCACCGCATCCAGGCCGCGGGCGGTGCGCAGTTCGACGTCTTTGGCGGCGATGCGCTCGGCCGCCAGCCGGGCGGTGCGCAGCGCCACCTCATCGCGGAAGAGGTTGGAGAGGAGAGTGGAGCGGCCCGTGATGAACTGAGGCAGGCTGCCGGGGTGCGCCTTGGTGATGTCGATTCCGGCATCGCCGTCGTCGCTGTAGTGCAGGAGCGTCGAGCGTCCCCCCAATTGGGCGGCTTCCTCCCGCACGCGGTTGCGCTCGGACTCGGCGATGTGGACGACCTCCATCTCGGGCTCCGCCACCTGGAGGTCGGCGGGCGCGTGGATGGCGCCGGTGTTCGCCGGGGTCACGGCGCTCACCCGGGGGGACCGGGCCTCCGTCTCCTCGTGCACGGGCTCATTCACTCCGCGCACGGCGCCTCCATCTGCTCGCCACACACAGGTCACCTTAGGCATCTGTACCGCGCGTTTCCCGTATCCATCACCGAGTTTCGCGCGATCAGGCGCGGTTCCGACATGGATCAGAACCGTCGACGCCTCCACGCGGCGCGCACGCGCACCACTCACCGCTTCCTCCCCCAGGTCGGGGGTGGCGCCACCTTCCACATCCGCGCCCGCCGATCGACCGACGAAGGCGCCGGCCGCGACATAGTGTTCCCATGACATCCGCCGCCTTCTCCGTGCACCCGACGCCCCTCGGCGACGCCCTGCTCATCGTCACCGACGCGGGCCTCGTGAGCCTCGACCTGCTCGACGGGCCACCGGAGCCGGTGCTCGGGCGGGTGGGCGCAGCGCTGGCCGCTGCACCGAACCACGATCCGTCCGCGACAGCGGCGGTCGCCCACCAGCTCGACGAGTACTTCGACGGCACCCGCCGCCGGTTCGACCTGCCGATCGACTGGCGTCTCACGCAGGGCTTCGTGCGCCAGGCGCTCGCAGCCGTGTGCGAGGTGCCCTACGGCGAGACCGCCTCCTACGGCGAGATCGCCATCCGCGCGGGGTCCCCCGGGGCGCACCGCGCTGTCGGCACGGCGTGCGCCCGCACACCGATCTCGATCGTCGTCCCGGCGCACCGCATCGTGCGTGCCGACGGGTCGATCGGCGAGTACGGCGGCCGCCCCGACCGCAAACGCTTCCTCCTCGACCTCGAATCCGCGGGCAGGGAGGCCGTCGAGGAAGAACCGGCGCGCGAGTAGGCCGACACGCCGGAGCGGCCCCGAACGCAGGGCCTCACCGCGAGGTGGTGCCGGCGTCCGGGGCCGCTGTGAACGGACCCGTTCAGAACGGGGACGAGGTCAGTGCGACACCGCCTTCTCCGCGCCGTAGCCCGTGAGGGAGCGCACCTCCATCTCGGCGGCCTTGACCGCGTCCTCCTGTTTGCGGGAGGTGACCGATCCCAGCCATCCGAGGAGGAAGCCGAGAGGAATCGACACGATGCCCGGGTTGTTGAGCGGCCAGATCGCCGTGCCGACGTTCTTGAACACGCTCGTCTCGGTGCCCCAGAACACCGGCGAGAGCACGATGAGGATGATGGCCGCTGCCAGCCCCCCGTACATGCTCCACACGGCACCCCGCGTCGTGAAACCGCGCCAGAACAGCGAGTAGAGGATCGTCGGAAGGTTCGCCGAGGCGGCGACCGCGAACGCCAGTGCGACGAGGAACGCCACGTTCTGCCCCTGCACACCGATACCGCCGATGATCGCGAGCACACCGATCACGATCACCGTGCGACGGGCGACCTTGACCTCGCCATCCGGCGGCACATCACCCTTCTTAACGACGTTGGCGTAGATGTCATGGGCGAACGAGGCCGCCGCGGTGATCGTGAGCCCCGCCACCACGGCGAGGATCGTCGCGAAAGCGACCGCCGAGATGAAGCCGAGCAGCACGGGTCCGCCGAGGTGGAACGCCAGCAGAGGCGCCGCCGAGTTCACGCCGCCCGGCGCGTTCTTGATCTCCTCCGGGCCGACGAGCGCGCCGGCACCATAACCGAGCACGAGCGTCAGGAGGTAGAAGATGCCGATCAGCCAGATGGCCCACACCACCGAGCGCCGCGCCTCCTTCGCCGTCGGCACCGTGTAGAAGCGCATCAGCACGTGCGGAAGCCCTGCCGTTCCCAGCACCAGCGCGATCGCCAGCGAGATGAAGTCCCACGGGTTCGCGCCGTACTGCAGCCCCGGTCCGAGGATCGCGTCCTTCGGGTCGCTCGCCGAGGCCGCCACCGCACTCTCCAGAAGCGTGTCGAGGCTGAAGCCGTTGATCGCGAGCACCCAGATGGTCATCACGATCGCCCCGCCGATGAGGAGGAACGCCTTGACGATCTGCACCCACGTCGTGCCCTTCATACCGCCCACCAGCACGTAGACGATCATCAGCAGACCCACGACGCCGACGACGATCGACTGACCGACCTGCTCGGTGATGCCCAGCAGCAGCGACACGAGTCCGCCCGCGCCCGCCATCTGCGCCAGCAGATAGAAGAAGCAGACCGCCAGCGTCGTGATCGCCGCCGCCATGCGAACGGGCCCCTGCTTCAGGCGGAACGACAGCACGTCGGCCATCGTGAACTTGCCCGTGTTGCGCATGAGCTCCGCCACCAGCAGCAGCGCCACCAGCCACGCCACGAGGAAGCCGATCGAGTAGAGGAACCCGTCGTATCCGTTGATCGCGATCGCCCCACAGATGCCCAGGAACGACGCCGCCGACAGGTAGTCGCCCGCGATCGCGAAGCCGTTCTGCGGCCCCGTGAACGAGCGCCCCGCCGCGTAGTAGTCGGCGGCCGTCTTGTTGTTGCGGCTCGCGCGGATGACGATGAACATCGTCACGGCCACGAACGCACCGAAGATCGAGATGTTCAGCACGGGGTTGTTCTCGGCGGCAGACTCCACCGAAGCCAGCGCAGCACCGATCGATGCGAAGAAGTCGTTCACGCGGCGACCTCCCGCTCTTCGAGCTCAGCACGGATCTCCGAAGAGATCGGGTCGAGCTTGTGGTTGGCGTACCAGACGTACCACATGGTGATCGCGAACGTCGTCACGAACTGGCCGAGGCCCATCAGCAGGCCGATCGTGATGGCGCCGAACACCCTGGTCGCCATGAACTCCGCCGCGAATGACGACAGCAGCACGAAGGCGAGATACCACACGACGAAGACGATCGTCAGGGGCCACACGAAGCTGCGATGCCTTCGCTTCAGTTCTCGGAACGGAGGGGAGTTCTCCACGTCGACGTAATCGATTGTCGGCGGAGATGAGGCGGATGATGCGGGAGATGCGGACATGCGATTCCTTCCCTTCGGAACCGTCGTCTTCGACGGTTTCTGGGGCCGTCCTCAGTGACGACCCCGGTGGTAACCTTGAGGGTAGGAAACGGATGACACGGTCGTCACCCCCGGAAGTAGGTATCACCCGATGTCACTCGCCGCATCCGCTGCCGATGTCGATCTCCTCTCACAGGCGGTCACCGCGCTCGCACGACGCACAGGCATGCCCATCGCGTTCGGTGGTTACGAGCGCAACGACGCCGTCCACGTGACGAGCGTCGTGGGCAACCGCACCGGCCACATCCCGGGCCTGGTGATCCGCCCCGGGCGAGGCCTCGGGGGTCGCGCCATGATCGAGCACCGCCCGCGCCTGGCCATCGACTACGGCGCCTCGCGGCAGATCACCCACGACTACGACAGTGCCATCCTCGGCGAGGGGATCTCCACCCTCTTCTCCGTCCCGATCCTGGTGAGCGGGCGCACCCGCGGCCTTCTCTACTGCGGCACCCCGGCCCTGGCTCCCCTCGGCGACAGCGTCGCCCACCACGCCGTCGCCGTGGCGCACGAAGTCTCCACCGAACTGCGCGTGCGCGACGAGGTGGAGCGTCGAATCAGCCGCCTGCGCCCCCCGACGGCGGAGCCGACTCCCGTTCTCACGGCATCCGCCCGCGAACAGCTGCGCGAGTCGTATGCGGAGCTGCGGTCCATCGCCGCCGACATCGACGACGCCGGCATCCGCGAACGACTCGCCTCCCTCCAGCTCCGCCTCGCCAGCCTCTCCCGTGACGACAGCGAGCCGCGAGAGCCGATCGACGTGCGTCTCTCGCCGCGCGAGATCGACGTGCTCGCGTGCGCCGCGCTCGGCTCCACCAACGCCGAGGTCGCCGATGCCCTGCAACTGCGCGAAGGAACCGTGAAGTCATACCTTCAGTCGGCGATGTCGAAGCTCGGCGCCTCCACGCGTCACGCCGCCGTCGCCAGAGCACGGCGCGCCGGTCTCCTCCCCTGACCCGCACACGAGTCGTCGCCGTCACCCCATCTCTCGGGGACGGCAGCGCACGCCCGCTGTCGCCCCGCCCCGCCGCTGGATAGGCTCACCTGCATGGCCCGCAGAATCGTGCACCAGCTCGTCGACGACCTCGACGGCACCGTGATGGAGATCGGATCAGGAGAGACGGTGCTGTTCTCCCTCGACGGCACCGCCTACGAGATCGACCTCACCGACGAGAACGCCGCCGCGCTCCGGCAGGCTCTCGCCCCCTACATCGCCGCGGGCCGCTCGGTGTCGGCTCGGTCGGCATCCTCGCAGCGGTCAGCCGCCTCCTCGCGCGGGCAGCGTTCCGCCGGAAGCGGCGCCGGCTCCTCGACGGGCCGGCGTCAGCGCCGCGCCGGTCAGCGCGACTACGGTCCCGTGCGGGAATGGGCCGCGCAGAACGGCTACACCCTCTCCGAGCGAGGGCGAGTCCCCGCCGCCGTGCTCGAGGCGTACGACGCCGCGAACTGAACCGCGCGAACACGCCGCGACGCGACGGCGTGTCAACCCCCTCGGCCGCGCCACGTGCCGCTCGTATCGTCGGCCGCATGAGCGACACCGCACCTTCCACGTTCACTACGGCCGGCCTTCGAGCCGTCGCCCTCAACTGCACCCTCACGCCCTCCCCCGGCGCGTCGAGCACCGACCTGCTGCTGTCGCAGGTGATGACTGCGCTCGGCACCCACGGCGTGACCGGTGACATCGTGCGGCTCGTCGACCTCGACGTACGGCCCGGGGTGAAGGCCGACATGGGCGACGGCGACCAGTGGCCGACCCTCCGCGAACAGGTGCTCGCAAGCGACATCCTCATCATCGGCACGCCGATCTGGATGGGCCACATGTCGAGCATCGCCCAGCGCGTGCTCGAGCGGCTCGACGCCGAGCTGTCGGAGACCGACGACGCCGGACGCCCCATCCTGTTCGACAAGGTCGCCGCCGTAGCCGTCGTCGGCAACGAAGACGGCGCACACCACGCCACCGCCGACCTCTACCAGGGGCTGGTCGACGTCGGCTTCACCGTGGCCGGGCAGGCGGGCACCTACTGGAACGGCGAGGCGATGCACACGACCGACTACAAAGACCTCGAGAAGACGCCCGACGAGGTCGCCTCCGCCACCCAGACCCTCGCCCGCACCACCGCGCATCTGGCCCGGGTGCTCAAGGCACACCCCTACCCGGCATCCGACGACGCCGAGTGACCGTCGAACCGGCCGCCACGCTTACGGCTCGGTGGCCGGGTCGCTCACATTCTCGGCGCGGGAGACGAACACGTGCACCTCGTCGCCGACGAGCTCGAAGCGCAACGCCGTGATGTCGCCGAGCTCGCGGCGGACATCGTCGGAGAGGTACCCGTCGGCCGCCGGAATGTCGACGACAGCTCCGAACCCCGCCGGTGAGCACGATCCGCGCGTGCTCGAGCCGTCCTGCCCGCGGCCGCCCGGGTCGGGATCGATGAGCATGCATCGCTCGCCTTCCAGGTAGTCGAGCTCGCCGACCGAGACGCGGATGCCGAGGAAGTCTTCGAACCGCACCGAAGACGAGTCGGGACTGAAGAACATCTCGTCGGGCTCATCGTCGCTCGCGGTGAGCACGGCGTACGGCCGATCGGCGAGGCTGGATGCCCACAGGGTCACCGGCACGGTGAGGGCCGCTGCGGCCACGGCCGTCACGGCGCAGGCCAGGAGGAGCGGGGTGCGGCGGCTCCGGGCGGGCGATGAATCTGGGCCATCGAAAGGACCTCGGCGATCGGAAGGGAGCTCGGTGGCTGTCGGGATGGCCGACGGTCCACCGGAGGACGTCGGAGCGCCCCCGGAGGCCGGAGCGCCCACGGCGGGTGGAGCGCCGGGGGAAGACGGAACGCCGGGCAGCGGCGGAGGCGGTCCCGGCGCGGTGAACGACGATACCGGAGCGGGAGAGGCGACAGCATCCCTCGCGCGGCGGGCCTCTCCCTCGAGCTGCCGCAGACGGGCGGCGGCGGCCGGATCGGTGTGGATGTCGGCATCCGGACCGTACGCACGCGCTCGCAGCGCGGCGAGCTCATCGTCGAGGTGGTCGCCCATCCGTCCACTCTGCCACTGCGACGGGCCGCCGGGCACGATTCTGACCGGCCGATCTCCTCGCCGCCAGGCCACATCGTGCGTATTGGCCCGCGACACCCGCCGACGCGCAGAGTACTCAGGAAGGATGACGCTCCCTCCCCCGCAGACAGCTGCCCGCACCAGCCCACCGGCATCGGCGGCCGGCGCATCGCGGGCCGCCGGGCTGGCCTGGGGCTTCGTCGGGGTGGCGGCCTTCTCCTTCACGGTGCCGTTCACGCGCGTCGCGGTCGAATCACTCCCACCCCTGTTCATCGGGGCGGGACGGGCGGTCGTCGCCGCCGCGCTTGCCGCCGCCGCTCTCGCCCTCACCCGGCAGCGCCTGCCGCGGGGCAGGCAGTGGGTACGACTCGCCGTCGTCGCGGCCGGTGTCGTGGCGGGCTTTCCCCGGCTGAC
>JAEYVZ010000085.1 GCA_023431405.1 Actinomycetes bacterium | reverse complement strand
GTCTGTCCGGACACCGTCTGTCCGGACACCGTCTGTCCGGACACCGTCTTTCCGGTCCGCGCCCGTCCGGCGGGCGGCTGTCGCTCGCGTCAGGCGGGTCGCGGTCACGACCGTGACGAGTGGGCGGTGCGGCCGCGGACGATGCCGACGAACGTCTCGATCATCTCGGCCGCGTCGCCTTCGGCATCCTTCGGCCACGCGAGCGCGACGCTCGAGACCGGGCCCTCCCGCAGAGGCCGGTAGTCGGCGTCTTTGCGGTGGTGGAGGCGCGCGAGCGACATCGGCACGATCACCACGCCCACCCCGGCGGCGACCGTCGCGATCGCCTCGCCGGTGGTGGCGGGCGGCGCGAACGACGGGGCGACCGCACCGGGCACCTGCACGTCGAGCACGCTGTCGCGCGGAGTGATGACGACCTCCCCGGCGAGGTCGTCGAGCGTGAGCTGTTCGGCGGCCGTCAGGTGCGAGTCGGCGGCGCAGACGACGACGGGCACCTCGTCGTAGAGCGGGATGAGGTGCAGCCCGTCTCGCTCGATCGGGAGCCGCACGAGCGCGGCGTCGACGGCCGCCGCCTGCAGCGCCTCACGCTGAGCGGCCGGCTCGAGGGGAACGAGCTCGAGAGGGGTGCGCGGCATCCGCTCTTTCCAGGTGTCGATCCACCTGCCCGGCGTCGTTCCCGCCACCGCGCCCAGCCGGAACGGTCCAGCGGGCGGATGCGGAGGGGGTGCGGCTGCCTGCGGCGACTTCTTGGCCGGCGACTTCTTGGGCGGCGATTTCTTGGCCGGCGAGCCGCCGCGGGATCCGGATGCCGGGCGCTTCGCGTTCCTCGATCCACGTGAAGGGCCCATGCGATCAGCGTAGTCGCGCTATCGTCAGCGCATGCTGTCGATCATCGCGACCATCGCGGCGGCCCTTGCGGCGCTGCTGCACGTGTACATCTTCGTCATGGAGAGCATCCAGTGGACGCAGCCGCGCGTCTGGCGACGATTCGGTGTCGCCGACCAGGCGGCGGCCGAGACGACGAAGCCGATGGCGTACAACCAGGGCTTCTACAACCTCTTCCTCGCGATCGGAACGGTCATCGGGCTGTCGCTCTTCTGGGCCGCCGGCCCGCAGACTGCTGCCGGCACCGCCGGGCGCGCGCTCATCCTGTTCAGCGTCGGGTCGATGCTGGCGGCGGCACTGGTCCTGGTCACGTCGGGTCGCAGGTACGTTCGGCCGGCAGCGGTGCAGGGCACGTTGCCGCTCATCGCGTTCGTGCTGTTCTTCTTCGCCTGACACGCCCCGAGAACCAGAACGGCGCCCGCCGGGGCGGGCGCCGAGTGAGGGCGGAGGGTCAGGCCGCGAGGTGCAGACCGCGACGGTCGGTGGCGATCTTCTCGCCGTCGCCGATCGACTGGTCGTCGCCGATCAGCGACCCGCCGGCGACGCGTGCGTTCGCACCGACGAACACCCGCACCCCGATCCGGGCCCGGGGGCCGATCGCGGCGCCGGGGCCGATGTGCGCGTGCGGTGCGATCTCGACGTCCGGGCCGATGACGGCATCCGGTTCGATCCATACGCCGCGACCGATGTGCGCGCCTGCGGCGATCTGCACTCCCGGCTCGACGTAGGCACCCGCTTCGACGAGCGCGGTCGGGTGCACCTTGGCCCCATTCGCGATGAGGCCACGTCCGTTGGCGTGCTTGCGGTAGCGCAGCGTTTCTCCGTTGTCGTTCTCGATGTCGACGTAGTTCTTGCCCACAGGACCTCCTATCACCGGAAGACAACGCGTGGCGCCGGAGATCCATTCCCTTGCACGCATTTCATGACGCACTCTCGGATAGTTGTCAGGATGGGAGGGTGACCGCCTCCGATGACGCTCGTGACGCCACGACCGGACCCACGCTCGTGTTCGACGAGAAGGCCCACGAGCACGGGGTCGTGGAAGACGTGCTCGGTCTCCTGACGGGCACTTTCGCCGCGTCGCTGGGGCTGTACGTGCTCGACGCGTCGCACGCCGTCACCGGCGGCACCGCAGGGCTCTCCCTCCTGCTCGGCTACGCGACGCCGTGGCCGTTCTGGGCGCTGTTCGCGGTGATCAACGTGCCTTTCGCGGTGCTCGCCGTGTGGAAGAAGGGGTGGGACTTCACGATCCGCACGGTCGTCTCCATCGGTCTCGTCTCGGGGTTCGCGGTCGTGCACGAGCACCTGCTCCCGCTGGGAGCGGTCGACCCGGTGTACGGCACGCTGGCAGGCAATCTCCTGGCCGGCGTCGGGGTGCTGATCCTCTTCCGGCATCGTGCGAGCGTCGGCGGGGTGCAGATCGTCGCGCTCGTGCTGCAGGAGCGCACCGGCATCCGGGCGGGATGGACGCTCATGGCGTTCGATGTCGTGGTGATCGTGGCGGCGCTGCTGGTGGTGCCGTGGCAGAACGTGCTGCTGAGCGCGGTGGGTGCCGTGCTGCTGAACCTCGTGCTGGCGCTCAACCACCGCCCCGGGCGGTACCTGGGCCGCTGAGGTTCACGTCTGGCAGCGCGGGCACCAGAAGACGATCCGCTCCGCCGTGGGCGAGGCGCCCAGGTCGGTCTTGCGGATCAGGGTGCCGCAGCGGCGGCACGGCTTCCCCTCCCTCCGGTACACCCACGTCTGCCTGCCTGGTCGGGAGTCGCCCGTGAAGGTGCGGCCGAGGCGATCGCGATTGAGGCGGATCATGCGGGCGCCCGTCTCGACGAGTCCGGCCGTGTCGACCTCGGTGGCGGGGGTGGTGGGCAGGATGCCGCGGACGAACAGCAGTTCATTGGCGTATTCGTTGCCGAAACCGGCGACGTTGCGCTGATCGAGGAGCGCCACGTGCACGGCGCGCCGGTCGGCCGACAGCCGTCGCGCCGCCTCGGCCGCATCCCAGCTGTCGGACAGCGGGTCGGGGCCGAGGTGCCCGACGATGCGGGCTTCGTCGGCGGTCGGGAGCACCTCCACCATGGCGAGGTCGAAGCCGACGGCCTCGGCCCGCTCGGTCGCCACGATCGCGCGGGCGCGGAACGCGGGTGCGCGCCAGCGGTCGCCGGGGCGGTAGAGGTCCCACCGCCCCTCCATCTTCAGGTGCGAGTGCAGGGTGTAGTCGCCGACCCGCATGAGCAGGTGCTTTCCGCGCGGGACGACCTCCCGGATGCGTTCGCCCGTCAGGTCGGCGGTCGCGCTCCCCGGGACGCGGATGTCGAACCGGGTGGCGGTGTCGCCGGCAAGGCCGTCATGCAACCGCCGCGCGGTGCGGAACACGGTGTCACCCTCAGGCATCCGGGCCCCTCCTCGTGGCGGACCCGTGCATGCTCGCCCATGTCGCGCTCATCGTTGCCGACGCAGGGTGAGCCCGCGGGACGATTCCACGAATCCGGCGTCGCGCAGCACGCGGCCTACGAGAGAGCTGTAGACGAACTCGCCGCTCACCTGCTCGATGGTGATCGTGTCGAGCCTTCGGGCGCGGGCGGTGGTGACGAGGCTGCGTGCGGCGGCGGTGAGCACGTCGGGGTCGTCGGAGAAGGCGAGCGCGGACCGTCCGCCGCGCTCGAGGTAGAGCACCAGGGCACCGTCGACGAGCACGACGAGACCTCCGGCCTTGCGCCCCGGGCGGTGTCCGCCTTCCTGCGGCGGCCAGCTGAGCGCGGCTCCGTAGGGATTGGCCGGGTCGGTCGCGGCGAGGGTGATCGCGTGGAGCTCGGCCGTGCCGTCGTCGGGGTCGTCGCCTCCGAAGCTGCGGAGGCGGTCGACGGTTGCAGAGGTGGCGAACTGCGCGGCACCGAGCTTCTCGATGAAGTAGCCGCGTCGGCAGTGGCCGGCGTCTTCGAAGCCGGCCAGGGTGCGGTACACCTGCGCGAAGCCGCCGGGGAGCTCCTCGGCCTGCACCGACCCGCGGGTGACGACGCCGTACCGTTCGAGGAGGAGGCTGGCGGCGGCCGCGGCGCGCAGCGTCGCGTCCGCTTCGTCGCGGGGGAGCAGCGACCACCTGCCGCCGATGAGGGCCGGGCGCTGGGGAGCGGCGGCGGGGCGGGCGATGGGAGTGCCGCGGAACATGCGTGCACGGGGTGTGCGACGCACCGTGCGGTGGGCTTGTGAGCCGCCGCTCAGCAGCATCCGCACCGGGGCGAACGTGTCGTTGGTGACACGGGAGGTCCATGCGAGATTCCAGAGCGCATCGATCACCGACTGTTCACTCTCGGCCCCGACGAGACCGACGAGCTGCGACGCGAAGAAGGCGCCGCCCCCCGAAAGGGCGAGAAGGAGCTGGTCTTCGAGGGCGGAGGGCGGGTCGGCGTCTTCGGTGCGGAGCGTGAGCGACACCATGTCGGCAGGGTGGAGGGCGATCCATCCGTCGCGTCCCGGCAGGGAGCCGTGTCCCGACCAGAGCACCTCGCCGGTGGAGGTCAGCTCGTCGAGCATGGTCGGAGAGTAGTCGCGCACGCGCGAGGGCAGGATGAGCGATTCCCAGGCGCTCGCCGGCAGCGGCACGCCCGCGAGCTGCTCGATGACCGCCAGCACGCCGTCGACGCCCTCGAGTCCGCGGGTGCCGTGCGCATCGACGAGGTGCTGCCAGGTGGGGAGGAACCGTGCGTAGGTCTCGGGGGTGACGGGTTCGACGGCGCCGCGGATGGCGGCGAGCGACCTCATCCGGAGTCTTCGCAGCACCTCGCTGTCGCACCATTCCAGGTCGTCCGAGGTCTCCCCGCCCGCCTCGGCGGTTCCCGGCCGACGCTGGTCGGGGAGGAAGTAGCCGCTCGACAGCCGGCCCTGCGATTCGAGCCGTTGCAGCGTCTGGCGGGCCACGGCCACACCGACGCCGAGCCGCGCGGCTGCATCGACGGTGCGGAAGGGGCCGTGGGTGCGCGCGTAGCGAGCAACGAGGTCGGCGAGGGGGTCGACGACCGGTTCGAGGAACGCGGTGGGTATGCCCACCGGCAGCGCCGCCCCCAGCGCATCGCGCAGACGCCCGGCGTCTTCGATGGCGGCGGTCCGACGGGTCCCCGCGATCGTCACCGTGATCGCGCGCCGTGCCTGGACGAGGGCCTCGAGGTGTGCCGCCGCCTCGTCGACGCCGGCGTGAGCCGCGGCCGTGTCGGGGTCGGCGGAGTCGCTCTCCTCCGAGCTGATCAGACGCGCGGCGACCTCGTCGGCGTCGAGGGGGCCGAGAAGGCGGAGCAGGTCGGCGACCCCCTCCACGCCGCGCACACGGCGGATGGGATCGAGGCGCTGCACCTCCCGCTCGAACTGGGCGATGATGCCGGGGTCGAGGAGCTCGCGCATCTCGACCTTGCCGAGAAGCTCGCTCAGCAGCGACGGGTCGACCGAGAGAGCTGCCGCGCGTCGTTCGGCCAGCGGCGAGTCGCCTTCGTACATGAACGCCCCCACGTACCCGAAGAGCAGGTCGCGGGCGTACGGCGAGGGCTGAGCGGTGGTCGTCTCGACGAGGCGGATGCGACGGTCGCCGATCGACCGGGCGATGCGCAGCAGGGCGGGGAGGTCGTAGACGTCCTGAAGGACCTCCCGCAGCGTCTCGAGGATGATCGGGAACGTCGGGTGGTTCTTCGCCACTTCCAGCAGCTGCGCCGACTTCTGGCGCTGCTGCCACAGGGGGGATCGCTTGTTGGGGTTGAGGCGGGGGAGCAGGAGCGCTCGGGCAGCGCATTCGCGGAACCGTGACGCGAACAGCGCCGAACCGCCGACCTCGTCGGTGACGATCTGTTCGAGCTCGTCGGGCTCGAACACGAACAGCTCTGCGTCGGGCGGCTCGGCCTCCGCATCCGGGACGCGGACGATGATGCCGTCGTCGCTGGCGACCGCGGAGCCTTCGACGCCGAGGCGCTCGCGGATGCGGGCGTTCACCGCCAGAGCCCACGGCGCGTGCACGTGCATGCCGTACGGCGAATGCAGGATGATCCGCCAATCGCCGACCTCGTCGCGGGAGCGCTCGACGGTGAGCGTCTTGTCGGTCGGAAGGGTTCCCGTCGCTTCGCGCTGTTCGGCGAGATACGACAGCAGGTTGCTGATCGCGTTGTCGTCGAGGCCCGACCCGGTGAGGCGCTCTCTGGCCTTCTCCGGCGTAGCCGAGGCGATCTCGCGGGAGAAGCGGCCGAGCGCTTCTCCGAGCTCGGCGGGCCGGCCGAGACCGTCGCCATGCCAGAAAGGGAGCTTTCCGGGCTGTCCGAAGGCGGGGAGCACGTTGACACGGTCGTGGGTGATCTCGACGATGCGCCAGCTCGTCGTGCCGAGCGTGAACACGTCGCCCACACGTGACTCGTAGACCATCTCCTCGTCGAGTTCGCCCACGCGGGCGTTGCGGGCCTCTCCCGCGATGAACACGCCGAACAGTCCGCGGTCGGGGATCGTTCCGCCGCTCGTGACGGCGATGCGCTGGGCTCCCGGCCTGCCGGTGAGGATGCCGTGATCGCGATCCCACACCACGCGCGGGCGCAGCTCGGCGAACTCGTCCGACGGAAAGCGTCCCGCGAGGAGGTCGAGGGTCGCTTCGTAGGCGGAGCGGGGCAGAGTGCGGAAGGGGGCCGACCGCTTGACGGTGTCGAACCAGCCCTCGACGTCGACGGGGCCCCGGGCGCACGCGGCGACCGTCTGCTGCGCGAGGATGTCGAGCGGGTTCTGCGGCACCGCGATGGCTTCGATCTTGCCGGCGAGCATGCGCTCGGTGACGACCGCCGTGTGCAGCACATCACCCCGGTGCTTCGGGAACAGCGCCGCACGGCTGACTTCGCCGACCTGGTGACCGGCACGGCCGACGCGCTGAAGGCCTGAGGCCGCCGACGGGGGAGCCTCGACCTGGATGACGAGGTCGACCGCGCCCATGTCGATGCCGAGCTCGAGGCTGCTGGTGGCCACGACGCAGCGCAGCACCCCCGATTTCAGTTCGTCTTCGACCTGGGCGCGCTGCTCCTTCGACACCGAGCCGTGGTGGGCTTTCGCGAGGACCGGCTCGGCGCCCGCTGTCGATCCGGCCTGCGCCATCATGGTCGCCGGCACCGCGGCATCCGGGAGTTCGAGACCGAGCCGCTCCGCATAGATCTCGTTGAGCCGGCCCGTCAGGCGCTCGGCGAGTCGGCGCGAGTTGGCGAAGACGATCGTCGAGCGATGGGCCAGGATGCGGTCGACGATCGCCTCCTCGACGTGCGGCCACACCGATCCGGTCGCGTCGGGGGCGGCCGCACCGGGCGAGTACCACGCGTCGCGGTCTCCGTCGCCGTCGTCGTCAGCGGCGCCGGTCGCCGCCGGATCGGCGTCGGTGCTCGTGGGCCGTGGCGGGGGAGGGTTGAGCATGTCGTCGATGGGGACGACGACCGACAGGTCGAACGCTTTGGAGGCTCGCGGGGCGACGATCTCGACCGGGGCCGAACCCCCCAGGAACCGTGCGACCTCGTCGATCGGGCGCACGGTCGCCGACAGGCCGATGCGCTGCGCGGGGGCCGCGGGTGCGGCCTCGCCGCTCTCGTCGGGGGGTGCGGTGCCGTCGTCGCCGCGGCGCAGCGCGTCGAGGCGCTCCAGACTCACCGCCAGGTGCGCGCCGCGCTTGGTGGCCGCCACCGCGTGCACCTCGTCGACGATGACCGTGTGGACGGTTCGCAGCGTCTCCGCAGCCTGCGAGGTGAGCATGAGGTAGAGCGACTCGGGGGTGGTGATGAGGATGTCGGGCGGGTCGGAGAGGAGGCGCCGCCGGTCGGCGGAGGTCGTGTCGCCCGAGCGCACCCCGACCGTGATGTCGGGTACGGGGATGCCCAGGCGCCTCGCCGACTGGCCGATGCCGACCAGGGGCGAGCGGAGGTTGCGCTCGACGTCGACGCCGAGCGCCTTCAGCGGAGAGATGTAGAGCACCCGCGTGCCCGAGACGCCTGCGCGTCGTCGCGCCGCCGCGCTCGCCCCGCGCCGGCCTGCGCGGTCGCTCTGCTGGCCTGCGCGGTCGCTCTGCTGGGCAGCGCGCCTGCCTCGTTCGGTGGCGTCGGCGCGTCCGGCGTCGCGCTCCTTGTCGTGGAAGAGCCGGTCGATCGCCCAGAGGAACGCGGACAGCGTCTTGCCGGAGCCCGTAGGGGCGACCACGAGGGCATGCTTGCCGGCCGAGATCGCCTCCCACGCCCCGGCCTGGGCCGCCGTGGGCTTCGAGAAGGCAGAACGGAACCAGTCCTGCGTGGCAGGACCGAACCGTTCGAGCACATCGGCCATCCCCTCCATCTTGGTCGCCCCCACCGACATCCGCTCAGGGGTTCCGCCGATCACCCTCTCTCGTGCATGATGCCCTCCCGCAGCTCCAGGACGACCGACGGCGCGAGCCTGCCGAGGAAGCCCTCATCGTGACTCACGACGAGCACCCCACCGCGATACGCGGCCAGCGCCTCGACGAGCTGGTCGACCGTGTCGAGGTCGAGGTTGTTGGTGGGCTCGTCGAGCACGAGCAGCTGCGGCGGCGGCTCGGCGAGCAGCAGTCGGGCCAGGGCCGCCCGGAATCGCTCGCCCCCCGACAGCGCCGAGACGGGGCGCACCACCGTGTCGCCGCGCAGCAGGAAGCGCGCCAGCCGGTTCCGCAGTTCGACGTCGCCCACACCGGGCGTGCGCAGGTTCTCCAGCACGCTCGCCCCGTCGTCGAGCCCGTCGATCCGCTGCGACAGATAGCCGACCCGGTCGGTGTGCGCGATCGCCGTCGTGCCGGGCGCGCCGCCCGGCGACGGGGCGGCAGCTCCATCCGGCGCGTCGCCCGGCTCTCGCGAGGATGCCACGAGCCTCTCCAGAAGCGTCGTCTTCCCCGCCCCGTTCGGACCCACCAGCGCCACTCGCTCCGGCCCTTGCATCGTCCAGGCATGCTCGCCGTCGCCCAGGGTCGCGAGGCGTCGGCCCGACCCGACACCGGGGTCGGGCAGGTCGATGCGCACCGAATCGTCGTCGCGCACGCGGCGTCCGGCGGCGTCGAGCTCGGCACGGGCGGCGGCGAGCTTCGCCGACGCCTCCGTGCGCAGCTTCCCGGCCGAGACCTGCGCCGCCCGCTTGCGGCCGCCGGCCACGATCCCCGGCACACGCTTCTCCCGCTGTGCGCGCAGGCCCATGGCGCTGCGCTGGGCGATCTTCAGCTCGGCGTCCATGCGATCGCGCTTCTCGCGGCGCACGAGCTGTCGCGCGGCCGCCTCTGCCTGCCGGGCCGCCGCCTGCTCGATGTCCCGATGCTCCCGCCACGACGAGTACGGGCCTCCGAACACGGAGAGCCCCCCGTCGTACAGCTCCGCAGTCTCATCCATCAGATCGAGCAGCGCCGTGTCGTGACTCACGACGACGAGGGCGCCGCGCCACGTGCGCACGAGCTCGTACACGCGCTCGCGGGCGTCGCCGTCGAGGTTGTTGGTCGGTTCGTCGAGCAGCGCGATCGGCGCTCGCCGCAGCCGCACGCCCACGAGGGCGACGAGCACCGCCTCGCCGCCCGAGAGCGATCCGACGCGGCGGTCGAGCGCCCCTTCCGGAAGGCCCGCCTCAGCGAGCGCGGCGATCGCCCGTGCTTCGACGTCCCAGTCGTCTCCGACGGCGTCGAAGTGAGACGGGTCGACGTCGCCGGCCTCGATCGCGCGCACAGCGCGCAGCGCCGTGCCGACGCCCAGCAGGTCGGCGACGGGGCGGTCGACGTCGAGCGTGAGCTGCTGGGGGAGCCGGTCGACGCCGCCCGTGACGCTCAGCTGACCCGACGCGGGGACGCGCTCGCCGGCGATGAGGGTGAGCAGTGTGGACTTGCCGGCGCCGTTGCGGCCGATCAGTCCGGTGCGGCCGGTCCCGAAGGTGCCCGAGACCTCGTCGAGGGCGACCGTTCCGTCGGGCCAGATGTAGGTGACGCGGTCGAGGGTGACCGCAGGGGTGTGTGCAGGCATGGTGCCTCCCAGGTGTCGGTGCGCCGAGACGACCGACACTGCTGCCCGGGCGGCGCCCGAAAGGGAGACCCGGGGAGGATGGAAGGTCGACGTCAGCGCGGAATGGATGCGCTGACGCGTCGGAGACACCCCGTGATCGGAGGGTCGACGGCTCAGCGCGGGATCACAGCGCGGCGTCGAAACCCTTCAACGGTCTTCCTCACACTCGGGACGGGGAACGCCGACCACTGTAGCCCACGCTCCCCGTGTGCGTCACGTGTCGCCGACGTCTTCCAGGCGCTTGCGGAGGAAGGTCGTCACATCGGCGAGCTCTTCGCCGGAGACGCTGTGCCCGAGCCCCGGGTAGACCCGCCCGCTCAGCTCCGCGTGCGCGGGGAGCCACTGCACGGTGTCGGCGACCCGCTCCTGCGGGATGACGTCGTCGAGGGCGCCCCGGCCCCAGAACACCGGGGGCCGTCGCTGCGCGAGGGCCGTGTCGCCCGGCAGCGGCTCCGGATCGGCATACCCGGCGAGGGCGACGGCGAACGCGAAGCGCTCGGGGCGCACGCGGAGGGTGTGAAGGGCCACCGCTGCGCCCTGCGAGAACCCCAGGAGCCCCACGTGCGGCGCATCGGTCTGCTCGTCGACCCACTGCGCGAGCCTCTCGGCCGCGGCCGTGATGGCGGCGCCCGACCGGGCGATGGGCGACTCGATGGGGTACCACGACCACCCCGGCATCGGGAAGGGAGGCGCGAGCGGCGCGCGCACGGATGCCACGACGAACTCCTCCGGCAGATGAGGTGCGAGCGCGAACAGATCGTGCTCGTCCGAGCCGTAGCCGTGCAGAAGCACGAGCACAGGGCGCCCCGAACGGTCGGCGGGACCGGCGCTCCAGAGAACGGCGTCGGCATCCAGCGGCGGGATCTCGATCATGACGCCCATTCTGGCAAAGCGGTCCGACGCCGCCCGGGCGGAGGCGCCCGCACAG
The DNA here is from genome assembly GCA_023431405.1 of Actinomycetes bacterium. Lineage (GTDB taxonomy): Bacteria > Actinomycetota > Actinomycetes > Actinomycetales > Microbacteriaceae > Microbacterium. The sequence goes on along the minus strand of JAEYVZ010000085.1, from coordinate 33,771 downwards.
AGGGGGGCACGGCGGGAACGGAGCGGGTATACATGAAGAATGGCCGTCCGAACCCCCGATCCCGATCCCGGCGAGCGCGACGACGACGGGACGCCCCGCGATCCGCTCGGCGGCCTCGGCACGCCGTTCGGCCGGGACGGCCGTGCGGTGGGCGACGGCGGCTTCGGATCCCCCGCACCCGGCAGTTCCGCGAACCCCGGCTGGCTGACCGAGATCGAGCTCGCCGAGGCCCGACGGCGCCTGCCGATCCTCTACGTGGAGGCGCTTCCCGTGCGCACCGACGGCACCGGCGCCGTGACCGAGGTCGGCATCCTGCTGCGTGCCACGCCGCTCGGCGAGATCACCCGTTCGCTCGTCTCCGGTCGCGTGCGCTACGGGGAGACGGTGCGCGATGCCCTGTTCCGTCACCTCGAGAACGATCTCGGTCCGATGGCCTTCCCGCTCCTTCCCCCGCAGCCGGTGCCGTTCACGGTGGCCGAGTACTTCCCGATCCCGGGGGTCAGCGCCTACCACGACGACCGGCAGCACGCGGTGTCGCTCGCGTATGTCGTACCCGTCACCGGCACATGCGACCCGCGCCAGGACGCCCTGGAGGTCACCTGGATGACGCCGGAGGAGGCGGCATCCGATTCGCTCGCTGCGGAGATGGAGGGCGGTCGCGGGACGCTGGTGCGTCTCGCGCTCGCCTCGGTGGGCGCCTTGCGCTGAGGCAGCAGGCCCGCGCACACCGAGATCTGTCGCCGCGCCACCGGTTTCGGCAGCTCCGCGCCCGCAGATCCGGTCACACGCCCTGCAGCCGGAGACGGCGGGCGGTAACCTTCCCATGTCGACGTCCTCACGCGGCATCCCACCTCTTCTCGCGGAGTCACCATGACTGACCAGCAGACCCCTTCCGGCGACGGCTCTTCGCCGTTCGACGACCTCATCCGCGCCCAGCAGTCCGCGACCGACGCGTCGTTCACGACGGCTTTCCGCGGCTACGACAAGGGCGAGGTCGAGGCGGCCCTTTCCGACCTCACGACGCGCCTGCGCGTGCAGGGCGAGGAGCTCTCGCAGCTCAAGCAGCGGTACCAGCGGGCGGTCGCCTCCGCGAAGGCCCAGGGCAGCCGCAAGGTGGAGGAGCTGGAGGCCGAGCTGGCCGTCGCCAACGCGAAGGCCGCCAACGCCGAGGAGCAGGTGCAGACGCTCACCGAGGAGCTGTTGAACGCCTCGGGCGAGTCGGCCAACCGCCGCCAGTTCGAAGAGGTGCTGCACGTCGCCGAGGAACAGGCGAGCGTGCTCATCAAGAACGCGAGCGTCCAGGCCGATCGGCTGCTGGAGGCTGCCAACGAGGAGATCAAGAACCGTCGCCGTGAGGCGCAGGCCGACGCGGATGCCGTGATCGCCCGCGCCGAGCACGACGCCCAGCAGGTGCGGCTGCGCATCGAGACCGAGCTCACCGCGCACACGGCGCAGCTCGAGCGCGAGCGCGCGCACGCCGCAGAGAAGGTCGCACAGGCCGAGCAGGAGGCGGCGACCATCCGCACCGAGGCGGAGAAGGGCGCGGCGGCCCTCCGATCCCTCGTCGCCCGCGAGACCGAGCAGGCACGCGCCGAGGCGGAGGAAGCGGTGCGCGAGCTGCGGATGCGGGCGCTCGAGTTCGAGGAGTCGCTCACGCGCCGGCAGGACGACGCCCAGCAGGAGTTCCTCATGCTCCACAACCAGGCTGTCGCCCACGCCGAGCGCATCACGAAAGACGCGAACGACCAGGTCGCCGCGTCGCTGGAGCACTCCCAGCGCATCACGGCGAAGGCCGACGACTTCGACCGGCTGATGCGCGCCCAGGCGCAGCAGATCGAGGCCGACGCGCACCTGCGCGCCCGCGAGCACCTCGACCGCGCGCGGGTGAAGGCGCAGCAGATCCTCGAGACCGTCACGTCGCACTCCGAGTCTGTGCTGCGCGACGCCGAGGACCGCGCCCGTCAGCTGCGCTGGCAGCAGCACCAGCTCACGAGCTTCATGAGCGAGGTGCGCGAGCTCATGCGAGGTGAGGCCGTCGGCGCCGCCGATGCGGCGGCGGACGAGGCTGCCGGGGGCGCGGGAGAGGGTGCGGCCGGGATCGACGCCCCGGCGTCGGACGCGTCCGGAGCCCCGGTGGTCGACGCGCCCGAGGCGGAGGTGCACGAAGCGCACGCCGAAGACGTGGAGGGCGACGGCGCATCCGACGACGGCGGTCCGGACGACGACTCGCTCGCCCGTGCAGAGCTCGAGCAGACCGTCGAGTCGGTCGAGGCGTACGAGAAGAACTGACGCGTCGTCGCCGGGGTCATCCCGGCGAGGTCAGAGCGCGCGCGTGAGCCGACCGAGTTCGGCGACGAACGCGTCGACGTCTTGCTCGGTCGTGTCGAAGGAGCACATCCAGCGCACTTCGCCGCGGGCGGCATCCCAGTCGTAGAAGCGGAAGCTCTCGCGCAGGGCATCGGCCACCCCGGGCGGCATGGTCGCGAAGACGCCGTTGGCCGGCGTCGGCTGAGTGAACCCCACGCCGCGGATCGTCCCGTCGGCGACCCCCGCCTCGACCGCGCCGCGAAGGCGCGCCGCCATGGCGTTCGCGTGGCGGGCGTTGCGCAGGTACAGATCGCCTTCGAGCAGCGCGATCAGCTGCGCCGAGACGAAGCGCATCTTGCTCGACAGCTGCATGTTGAGCTTCCGGAGGAAGAGCAGGCCGTCGGATGCGGCGGGGTCGAGCACGACCACGGCTTCGCCGAGCATGGCGCCGTTCTTGGTGCCGCCGAAGCTCAGCACGTCGACGCCGACGTCGCGCGTGAAGGCGCGGAGGGGGAGGTCGAGGGCGGCGGCCGCGTTGGAGATGCGTGCGCCGTCGAGGTGGAGGCGCATCCCGCGCGCATGCACGTGGTCGGCGATCGCGCGGATCTCGTCGGGCGTGTAGAGCGTTCCGAGCTCGGTCGACTGGGTGATGGAGACCACCAGCGGCTGGGCGCGGTGCTCGTCGCCCCAGCCCCATGCCTCGCGGTCGATGAGCTCGGGGGTGAGCTTGCCGTCGTCGGTGGGCACGGTGAGGATCTTGATGCCCGCGACCCGCTCGGGGGCGCCGCCCTCGTCGACGTTGATGTGGGCGGTGGAGGCGGCGATCACCGCTCCCCAGCGCGGGAGCATCGACTGGAGGCCGACGACGTTCGCGCCGGTTCCGTTGAAGACGGGGAACGCCTCGACGCCGTCCCCGAAGTGCGCGGCGAAGACCTCCTGCAGGCGGGCCGTGTAGGCGTCCTCGCCGTAGGCGATCTGGTGTCCGTCGTTGGCGGCGGCGATGGCGGCGAGCACCTCCGGGTGCACTCCGGAGTAGTTGTCGCTCGCGAAGCCGCGGATGCTGGTGTCGTGAAGGGTCGTCACGACATCCCAGCCTAGTTTCCTCGGCGGGCGATGCGCCCGTGATCGGGGTGGGTTCCGCGTGTCGGAGCCCCTCGATACCCTCGCTCCATGTCCGATGACGCAACCCGCCCTGCCGCGCGCACCGTGCCGGCGCACGGCATGCGCACGTTCCTCCATGTGCTGGTCAACACCGCGGCGGCGAACATCACGACGAGCTACCTGTGGTTCGCTCTCACGTTCTGGGTGTATCTGCAGACCAAGTCCGTTCTCGCCACGGGAATCATCGGCGGCGCCTACATGCTCCTGCTGGCCATCTTCGGCATGGTGTTCGGCACCTTCGTCGACCGTCATCGCAAACACCGGGTGATGGTGCTCTCCGCCCTGGTCACCCTCGGCGCCTTCCTCATCGCCGGCGCGCTCTACCTCTCGCAGTCCGAGGCGACCCTCCTGAACCTCGGCGATGTGTGGTTCTGGCTCTTCTCGGGCATCATCCTGGCGGGGGCGGTGGTCGAGAACCTCCGGAACATCGCCCTGTCGACCACCGTTACGTTGCTCGTCCCCACGGAGCGCCACGCCAACGCGAACGGACTGGTCGGCACCGTTCAAGGGCTCTCCTTCCTCGTGACCAGCGTGTTCTCCGGGCTCTCCATCGGTCTGCTGGGCATGGGGTGGACCCTGCTCATCGCCGTGGTGATGACGGCGGTCGCGCTCGTGCACCTGCTCACCCTGCGGGTGCCCGAAGACGAGCCCGAGCGCACCGAGGGCAGCTCCTTCTTCGACGTCAAGGGCGCCGCGGCGGCCATCCGCGTCGTGCCGGGGCTCTTCGCGCTCATCATCTTCTCCACGTTCAACAACCTCATCGGCGGCGTCTACATGGCGCTCATGGATCCGTACGGGCTCACGCTGTTCCCCGTCGAATGGTGGGGCGTCGTACTGGGGGTGACCGCCACCGGATTCCTCATCGGCGGCGGCATCGTGGCCGCGCGCGGCCTCGGGCGCAACCCCATCCGCACGCTGCTGCTCCTTGTCATCCTCATGGGGGTGCTGGGATCGCTCTTCACGATCCGGGAGTGGTGGTGGCTGTACGCGCTGGGAATGTGGGTCTACATGACCCTCATCCCCGCCGTCGAGGCCGCCGAGCAGACGGTCGTGCAGAAGGTCGTGCCCTTCGAGCAGCAGGGGCGTGTGTTCGGCGCAGCCACCGCCATCGAAGTGTCCGCGGCGCCTCTGACCGCGTTCCTCATCGCTCCGGCGGCCGAGTTCTGGATCATCCCCTACATGGAGTCGGATGCCGGGAAGCAGACGTGGGGGTGGCTGCTGGGCGAGGGGGAGGCGCGCGGCATCGCGCTCATCTTCCTCTTCGCCGGTGCCGTCATGGTCGTCTTCGCCTGTCTCGCCTTCGCCACCCGGTCGTACCGCACGCTCTCCGCGCAGTACGAGACGGCGCCGGAGACCGTCGCCGCAGGCGACGGCGATTCCCTCCCCGTCGCCGGAAACGTGCCGCCGGCATCGTCGGCACAGGTGCGCGGCGGAGTCGCCGACCAGGGCTGACACGTCAGCGGGCCCGCGGCTCGGGCCGGCCTGCCGGCTTCAGAGATCGATGATCGTGTCGTTGACGTCGGCCGCGTCGGCGTTCCACAAGCCGATGTAGGCCTCCGCGAGCGCCTTCTCCTCGCCCGCCAGCGACTTCACCCGGAAGATCGTCGCCGCCGCGCGCTGAGCGGCACCCCCCGGCGCCTTGGCCTGGGCGGCACCCCCCGGCGCCTCGGCCTGGGCGGCATACCGGGCGGCCTTCGCGAACCCCTGCGCGACGGCCCGGGTCCACGCCTCCGACGCCGCTTTCACCGCAGCGTAGTTCGCGCCCCCGGCGAGGGGCCTCGCGACCGCCGTCGACGACACGATGGCCACCCGTGCCGCATCCGCCGCCAGCAGGTCGTCCCAGAACGTCCGTGTCACGAACCGCAGGGCCGTCAGCGACGCCTCCAGGAAGCGGTAGTCGTCGTCGGTCTGACCGGGAAGTCCCCCGCCCCCGCACCAACCGCCCACCAGGTGCAGAACGCCGTCGATGCGCTCGCCGGCATCCCGCAGGCGTTGCGCGAGAGCGACGACCGCTCCTTCGTCGGCGAGATCGGCGACCTCGGTGCGCACATCTCCACCCGCGTGCGCGTACTCGGCGAGCGGTGCCAGCTTCGCGGCATCTCGGCCGACCGCGACGACACGTGCACCGGCCCCCACCAGTGCGCGTGTCGCCGCGTGGCCGCTGGTGCTCGTCGCCCCCGCCACGAGCACCAGCCGACCTGACGCGCCGCTCCCCGCGGCGTGCTCAGGCATCCGCCCCCGCGGTCTCGGAGGCGCCGGTGATCCCCGACGTCGATGCGATCACGTCGCGCATCTTCTTCTCCAGCGCCTCGAAGAACATCGACAGCGGGAACTCGTCGTCGAGCACGGCATCCGTGTAGCCCTTCGGGGGGCCCGCAAGGATCTCGTCGGGCAGTCCGCGTGCCCACTGCGAGGCGGGGTGCGGCGTGAGCGTCGCCCGCACCAGGTCGTACGCCGCGAGCCAGTGCGCCACCTTCGGGCGATCGATCGAGCGCCAGTACAGTTCGTCGATCGCATCCGCGAGGGCGACGACCGCATCCGGCACGGCATCCCAGTCGAACGCCAGGGCGGTGTCGGTCCAGTGCAGCACCCCCCGCTGGTGCAGCCACGCGAACAGGAGCTGTCCGCCGAGGCCGTCGTAGTTGCGCACCCGGGTGCCGGTGATCGCGAAGCGGAAGATGCGATCGAAGATCACCGCGTACTGCACGAGCCGCGCATGCTCTGCCATCTCCTGCTCCGCAGGCGTGAGGGCATCGGTGCGAGAGCTGAGGCGCTTCTCGATCTGCACGCACTCGCGGAAGGCGGTGAGGTCGCAGCGCAGCTCCTCCAGCGAGTAGAGGAAGTACGGCATCCGCTGCTTGATCATGAACGGGTCGAACGGGAGGTCGCCGCGCATGTGCGTGCGGTCGTGGATGATGTCCCACATCACGAACGTCTTCTCGGCGAGCGTCTGGTCGTCGAGCATGCGCGCGGCCTCGGCGGGCAGATCCAGCTTCGTGATCTCCGATGCCGCGCGCACGACGCGCCGGTAACGGGCGGCCTCACGGTCTTGGAAGATCGCACCCCACGTGAAGGTCGGGATCTCGCGCATCGCGACCGTCTCGGGGAACAGCACAGCCGAGTTGGTGTCGTAGCCGGGGGTGAAGTCGAGCAGCCGCAGTGACACGAACAGACCGTTCGTGTAGGTGGTCTCGAGCTCTGCGATGAACTCGGGCCAGATCACCTCCACGAGCACAGCCTCCACGTAGCGGTTGCGCGAGCCGTTCTGCGTGTACATCGGGAACACCACGAGGTGCTGAAGTCCGTCGACGCGGTGCTGCTGCGGCTGGAACGCCGCGAGCGAATCGAGGAAATCGGGCACCCCGAAACCGGAGTCTGCCCAGCGCGTGAAGTCGACGACGCTCGCGGAGAGGTATTCCTCGTCGTGAGGGAAGAGAGGGGCGAGAGCGCGGATCGACCGGACGATCGCCTCGACGAGGTCGGCGGCGGCGGGGTGGTCTGCGGGGTCGTTGATCGCACCGTCCTGAGACTGCAGAGGCTGCAGGGCGGTGGCGGCGCTCTTCAGGAGGAGCCACGCGGGCTGGGCGGTGACCGGGCGTCCGTCCTCGACGACCTCGGGTTCGCCGACGACGGCTGCGGGTGTGTGCGCTGTCAAGGACATGATGAACCTCCGATCCTGTCGAGTATGCGGGAATCGCCTCATCTTACGAGAGATGTTCCATAGCGCACACCCCGATGCAGGAAAATTTCCGGTAGCGTGGCGTCATGGCACTCTCCGACGTCGACGCCGGCATCGTCCGCGCCCTCGCCCACGACGGCCGCGCGACCCTTGCGCACCTGTCCGCGGAGGTCGGACTGTCGGTATCGGCGGTGCAGGCGCGGCTGAAGCGCCTCGAAGCAGACGGCACGATCAGCGGGTATCGCGCCACGATCGACCCCGAAGCGGTCGGGATGCCGCTGGCCGCCTTCATCGAGATCACGCCGCTCGACCCTGCCCAACCCGACAACGCCCCCGAGCTCCTCGCCCACCTCGACGCGATCGAGGCGTGCCACTCCGTCGCCGGCGACGCGGCGTACATGCTGTTCGTCCGGGTCGCGACGCCGCGCGCGCTCGAGGAGCTGATCCGCGAGATCCGGGCCGCCGCGTCGGTGCGCACCCGCACGACGGTCGTGCTGCAGACCTTCTTCGAGAACCGGCCGCTTCTTCCGGCCTCCCGCTGAGCGGCATCCCGTCCGGTGCCGCGCGCGCACATCCGTCGCTCGCGCGTACATCCCCCGACGGATGCCGCGAGCCACCCGTTCGCGTACCGTCGAAAGCGTGTTCCGGCCCCTCCCGACCTACCGCATGGTCATCGACGCTGTCATCGCGGCGTTGTTCTTCGTGCTCAACGCGCTCGTCCTCGTCGGCGGCGCCGGAACGTGGACGATGGTCGAGACGCGCCTCGAGACGGTCATCGCGTTCGTCGTCACCGGCGTGTTCAGCGTCTCGCTGGGGCTCCGGCGCTGGTCGCCGGCGCTCGCACTGGCGATCGCCTGGGTCGGCGCGCTGGTGCAGATGGCTGCCGGGCTCCCGCCGGTCACCGCCAACGTCGCCATCTTCGGGGTCCTGTACGCCGCCGCGGCCTACGGCACCCGCACTCTGTTCTGGCTGAGCTTCTCGTCATCGTTCGTCGGCGCGGCCGCCATGACGATCTACCTCGTCGTCTTCCCCCTCGTCCGCGGGGGATGGCGCATCAGCGACGGCTTCGACTCGAACCTTGCGATCAGCGTCGCCTTCTTCGTCAGCGCGTCACTCGCCCTGCTCCTGGCCTGGACGATCGGAGCGCTGGTGCGCACCGGGCTGCGCGCGCGGGCGAACCGTGAGGCGCAGCGCCGCGCGGAGGAGGAGACGGCCGTCGAGGCGGAGCGCAACCGGATCGCCCGTGACATGCACGATGTCGTCGCCCACTCGCTCGCCGTCGTCATCGCCCAAGCCGATGGCGCCCGCTACGCCGCCGCTGCCGATCCGCGCGCCGCGACGGAGGCCCTCGCCGCCATCTCGACGACCGCGCGCTCCGCGCTCTCCGACGTGCGGATGCTGCTGACGCAGCTGCGCCACAGCCAGGCAGACGGCCCCCAGCCGACGGTCGCCGACCTCGAACAGCTCTACGCACAGGTGCGTGCCGCCGGAGTCGACTTGCGCGTCGATCTCGACCCGGCGCCGCTCGACGAGCCGCCGGCCACGGCGCAGCTGGCGGTGTACCGCATTCTGCAGGAGGCGCTCACCAACGCCCTGCGGCACGGTGGATCAGGCGGTGGTTCACACGGTGGTTCACACGGTGGTTCGGACAGCGGCGCGGGCGGGGGTGAGCCGGGCAGGCGGGTCGACGTCGCGCTGGCCTGGCACCCCGACCGGGTGCACCTGCGCATCTCCAATCCCCTCGGCGCGTCGACCTCCGGTGACGGCCGGGGGCACGGTCTCATGGGTATGCGCGAGCGAGCACAACTGGCCGGCGGCACGCTCGAGGCGGGCCCGCGCGACGGGATGTTCGTCGTCACGGCCGAGATCCCCTTCGGAAGGATGTCATGACCGCACCGATCCGGGTCGTCCTCGTCGACGACCAGGCGCTATTCCGTGCGGGCATCCGGATGGTCGTCGATTCGCAGCCCGACCTGCAGGTCGTGGGCGAGGCGGGCGACGGCGCCGAAGCGCTGCAGGTGGTGCGTGCCCAGCGCCCCGACGTCGTGCTGATGGACATCCGGATGCCGGTGATGGACGGTCTCGCCGCCACCGCGGAGCTGTTGCGCGACCCCGAGCCGCCGAAGGTCGTGATGCTCACGACGTTCGACCTCGACGAGGCGGCCGCCCGCGCGATCCGCGGTGGGGCGAGCGGCTTCCTCCTGAAGGACGCCGACCCGGAGTTCCTTCTCGCCGCCATCCGCACGGTGCACGCCGGTTCGTCGGTGATCGCCGCCGCTGCCACGCGCGAACTGTTCGCGCACTTCTCCGAACCGGCAGCCGTGTCGGTCCCCCCGGCGTTCGCGGCGCTCACCGATCGTGAGCGGGAGATCTTCGCCCTCGCGGCACGCGGCCTGTCGAACGCGGAGATCGCGGCGCGGGAGTTCCTGTCGGAGGCGACGGTGAAGACGCACATCAGCCGCATCCTCACCAAGCTCTCCCTGCGCGACCGGGTGCAGCTGGTGGTCTTCGCGTTCGAGCACGGCCTCGCCTGAGGCCCGCACAGCGCCATCCGCCGCGCAACATCATCCTCGAGATGTACGCGCCCGCGACCGCGGGCCGATGCCCGCGCGGCGGCCGCTCCGTACCGTCGGAGTCATGGAGATCACAACGACCGACCTCGGGCTCGCCGCCCGGGTGCAGAACCTCACCAAGACCTACGGCGCCGGCGAGAGCGGCGTGCGCGCCCTCGACGGGGTGACCGTCGGCATCCGCCGCGGCGAGTTCACCGCCGTCATGGGACCGTCCGGGTCGGGCAAATCGACCCTCATGCACATCATGGCCGGTCTCGATGCGCCCACCTCCGGGCGTGCGTGGATCGGCGACACGGAGATCACAGGGCTTTCCGACCTCGACCTGACGATCCTGCGGCGTCGCCGCGTCGGCTTCGTCTTCCAGTCGTTCAACCTCGTGCCCACCCTCGACGCGATCGGCAACATCCTGCTGCCCTTCGATCTCGACGGGCGTCGTCCCTCGGCGCTGGAGCGTGCGCGCATCGACGGCCTCGTCGAGTCGCTGGGGCTGACGGCGCGGCTGCGGCACCGCCCGCATCAGCTCTCCGGCGGCCAGCAGCAGCGGGTCGCGATCGCGCGAGCGCTGGCCACCGCACCCGACCTGCTCTTCGCCGACGAGCCCACCGGCAACCTCGACTCCCGCTCGGGTCGTGAGGTGCTCTCGCTCCTGGCCGCGGCCAGCCGCGAGCACGGCCAGTCGATCGCGATGGTCACGCACGATCCGGTCGCCGCGGCATACGCCGATCGCGTGGTGTTCCTCGGCGACGGCCGCATCGTCGCCGACAAGCCGAAGCAGACCGCCGAGCAGATCTCGGCCCACATGCTCGCCGCCGAGGTGACGGCATGACTCCGCTCACCGCCGAGCGGGCGGTCATGGGCACATCCGAGGGAGGTGTCGAGCGGATGCCACGGGGCACCGCTCACGGACGTCTCGCCTGGCTCCGCGAGCGCGGCATGGGTGCGACAGTGCTCGTCAGCGCCATCTCCACGGCGTTCGGCGTCGCCCTCGTCTCGGCGACCGGGTTCATCGGGCACACGCTGACGGCGAACCCGATCTACGGCGAATCCGAGACGCTGGCGGCCATCGTCACGATGCTGGGGATGCTCCTGCTGGCCGTGGCCGTCTACGTCGCCGCGATCGTCACGGCGAACACCTTCGCCACGATCGTCGCCGGCCGTACGCGACGTATCGCGCTCCTGCGCCTGGTGGGTGCCTCCGCGCGCTCGCAGCGGTCGGAGATCGCCGGTCAAGGCTTCGTCGTCGGAGCGATCGGCGCCCTCATCGGACTGGTGCTGGGAACCGCCGCCGTCATGGTGGGGCTCCCCCTCCTGGCGCGCGTGCTCGGGGAGGCGTCCGACTACGGCGTGCTGCGGCTCGAGCTCGTCGTACCGGCCCTCGCCGTGACCCTCACGACGTGGGCGGCGGCCTGGGCGGGCTCCCGTCGCGTGCTCACCGTCACGCCGTTGCAGGCGCTCGGTGGGGCTGTGGAGCAGACGCACGAGGAGGTCGCCCGCCGGTCGGGTCGCAACATCACGAGCGTCGTGCTCGGAGCCGTCGGCATCGCGCTCCTCGTGGGCGGGTTGCTGCTCGGCCTCGTGACCCCGCTGGGCGTCATCGTCGCGTTCTTCGGCGGACTGTTCTCGTTCACGGCGCTGAGTCTTGCGGCCTCCGCGATCATGCCTCCGCTGCTGCGTCTGACGGGTCGCATGTTCGGCCGGTCGACGACCGCGCGCCTCGCGGCCGAGAATGCGCTGCGCTACCCCGAACGGTCGAGCCGCATGGCGATCGGCGTCGTGATGGGCGTCGCGCTGGTGACGATGTTCGCCGTGGCCGCCGAGTCGGCCAAGGTGCTCGTGGCGGCGTCGGGCGGCGGCGGGGCCGACGACTACTTCAACCAGATGATGGACTCGTTCTCTGGCGTCATGATGGCCCTCGTGGCCGTCAGCGCGGTCATCGCCGCGGTGGGGCTCGTGAATCTGCTGACGATCGGCGTCGTGCAGCGTCGCCGCGAGCTGGGTCTTCTGCGGGCGCTCGGCCTCACCTCGGCTCAGGTGCGGCGCATGGTCCTGCTGGAGGCGGCGCACGTGACGATCACGGCGCTCGTGTTCGGGCTCCTGCTGGGTGCCGCCTACGGGTGGGTCGCCGCGCAGTCGGTGCTGGGCTCGGTGCCGATGCCGCCGCTGTGGCAGGCCCCCACCTTCGTGCTGCCCGCCGTGCCCCTCGTGCCCACGCTGATCGTGATCGGCGCGACCGCCGTGCTGACGCTCGTGGCAGCCGTGGTCCCGACGAGGCTTGCGACGAGGGCGGCGCCGGTCGAGGCGCTCGCCGACTGAGCGGCGATCCCGGCGCCGCGTCTGCCGCGGCCGTCGGAGACCACGGTGACGGGGGCTCGGCGCGATGGCGTCGGGTCCCCGGCCCGCGGCGCCGCGGGTTCACGTCGCGGGCTCGGACGGCTCCGGCGCGTCGGGGTCGTGGGCCCAGGTGGGGGCGAGCTGCCGCAGCCGCAGCCCGCGCCACTGCCAGATGCCCCACAGGACGGGCCAGAGGGCTGCCGCGGTCGGGCCGCCGATCACGAGACGGTCGCGCCACAGGGTGCGTGCGGGGTCGCCGGGGGCGGGGGCGACGGCCATCTGGTGGTCCCACACGTCGAGGGATGCCAGGGGGCCCGTCAGAGGGATGCCGCTGTCCCGCAGGATCCTCACGCTGCCGCGGGAGTCCTCGACGTGGCGATCGGTCGTGTGGATGAGCTGCGCGCCCAGCGGCACAGCGCCGCCGAGCATCATCCGCACGGGCAGGTCGAGGCCTGTGGTCAGCGTGGTGGGGAGCCCTTCGGGCGCCATCGGCTCCAGGCCCACGAAGGGGCCGTACAGCTCCGAGACCGCCCGGGGGGAGTGGAGTGCGCGCCACGCGGCGTCGGCGTCGCAGTCGAGAACGAGCTTCAGCAGAATCCGCATCCTCAAGTCTTGCACCGAAGCCGGGAATATCCGCTAGCGTGGGAGCGCTCCCACATTCGCGCACTCGCGCACGCAGTCAGGATCCGCTATGCCTCTCAACCCCACCATCGAGTCCGGTGACCGTTCCCACGGGGCGACGGCCATCGAGTCGGTCGCCCAGCTGTCGACGATCCTCGAAGACACCGACCCCACCCTCGATCCGGCGCTCGGCCGCATGGCACGCCGGGTGGCGACGGAAGGTCTCGTGCTCCTGCGCAACGAGGGCGCCGTGCTTCCCCTCGCGGGCCGTCGGGTCGCGGTGTTCGGCCGGGTGCAGCTCGACTGGTTCGCTGTCGGCTACGGGTCCGGCGGCGACGTCAAGGTCCCCTACGTGTGGAATCTCGTGGCGGGCCTCCGCGATGCCGGAGTGACCCTCGACGAGGAGACCGCGGAGCTCTACGCCTCCTGGTGCGCGCAGAATCCGCCGGAGCTCAACGGCTCGTGGGGACAGTGGCCGCATCACTTCCCGGAGATGCCGCTCGACCCGCAGGTCGCCGCCGCGGCGGCCGCTCGGGCGGATGTCGCGGTCGTCGTCATCGGCCGCGCCGCCGGCGAGGCGCGAGACAGCCTGCGCGCCCCCGGCAGCTTCTACCTCACCGACACCGAGCGCGACATGCTCGACGCGGTCACGTCAGCCTTCTCGCGCACCGTCGTCGTCATCGACGCGGGCAACGTGATGGACCTCTCATGGCTCGCCGACTACGGCGACCGCATCGCCGGAGTGCTCTACGCCTGGCAGGGCGGCATGGAAGGCGCCCGCGCGGTGGCCTCGGTGCTGTCGGGCGAGGTCGCCCCGAGCGGCAAGCTCACCGACACCATCGCCTGGTCGTACGACGACTACCCGAGCGCACCCAATTTCGGTCACCTCGACGCGAACGTGTACGCGGAGGACATCTTCGTCGGCTACCGCTACTTCGAGACGTTCGCGCCTGAGAAGGTGCAGTTCCCGTTCGGCTACGGCCTCGGCTACACCGACTTCTCGGTACAGGTCACCGGCTCCGCCTCCGACGCCGCGTCGGTGCGCCTCGACATCGACGTGCGGAACGTCGGGGGGACGGCGGGCAAGGAGACGGTGCAGGTCTACGTCGCGGCTCCCGGGGTCGCTCTCGCGCAGCCGGCGCGAAGCCTCGTGGCCTTCGCCAAGACCGGGCTGCTGGCGCCCGGCGAGTCGGAGCACGTCACGCTCGTGGTCGCTCTCGACGACCTCGCTTCGTTCGACGACTCCGGGGCGACCGGTCACCGCCATGCGTGGGTGCTGGAGGCCGGCGACTACCGCTTCTTCGTCGGGTCCGACGTGCGCTCCGCGTCCGAGGCCGCAACCGTGACGGTCGCCGAGACCCGACTCGTCCGGCAGGCGACCGAGGTGAGCGCGCCCGTCCACGCCTTCGACCGGATGACCGTCGTGAAGGATGCCGACGGCACCGCCCGGGTCGGCTGGGAGCCGGTGCCCCTGGCGACCGCCGACCGTCGCGAGCGGGTGCGCAGAGCCCTCCCGGCAGAGATCGCCCCGACCGGCGACCGCGGGATCACCCTGGATGCCGTCGCCACCGGACAGGCGACGCTCGACGACTTCGTCGCGCAGCTCGACGACGAGGAGCTCGCCGTCATCGCCCGCGGCGACGTGACGATGCACTCGCCGCTGGGTGCGGCGGGAAACGCCGGCGTGCTCGGCGGGGTCTCCGCGTCGCTGCGGGCGAAGGGGGTGCGGCCGGTCACGACCACCGACGGGCCGAGCGGCATCCGTCTGTCGGCGTACGCGTCGCTCCTGCCCTCCGGCACCGCGTTCGCGTCGACGTGGAACCCGGCGCTCGTCTCCGAGCTCACCGCCCTCCACGGGCAGGAGATGATCCGTAAGGGCTCCGACGTGCTGCTGAGCCCGGGCATGAACATCCATCGCGATCCGCTGTGCGGGCGCAATTTCGAGTACTTCTCCGAAGACCCGCTGGTCACCGGGCGCACGGCGGCCGCCGTGGTGCGGGGCGTGCAGTCGCAGGGGGTCGCCGCCTGCCCGAAGCACTTCGCCGTCAACAACCAGGAGACCAACCGCACGCGGCACGACTCGCGGGTGTCGGAGCGGGCGCTGCGCGAGATCTACCTGCGCGGGTTCGAGCTGTGCGTGCGCGAGGCGAGGCCTCTCGCGCTGATGACCTCGTACAACCAGATCAACGGGGTGTGGGCGCACTACCACGACGCTCTGGTCACCGACGTGCTGCGGGGGGAGTGGGGCTACGAGGGCTGCGTCATCACCGACTGGTGGATGGAGGATGCCGTCGATCCCGACTTCCCCGCCCTCGAGAACAACGCCTATCGCGTGCGCGCCCAGGTCGACGTGCTCATGCCCGGCGGGGTGAAGACCGAGAACGGCCCGCAGGACTACGCCGACGACACGATCCTCGAGTCGCTCGCCCGTGCCGACGGCCTCACGCGCGGCGAGTTGCAGCGCGGTGCCCGCAACGTGCTCGGGCTCGTGCTGGCGCTGCGGCCCGTCATCGACGCGCGCGCGACGTCGGCCTGACCGGATGCCGGTGCCGGCGACCGGTCACAGCGGGCGCCGGGTGGTCAGCGAGCGTCCGCGGAACTCGGCCACGACGTCGCCGGCGTCGTCGGTGATCGTCACGTCGTAGATCCCGGACCGCCCGCTGCGGGAGCGTCGGGTGGCGCGCGCGGTGAGCTGATCTCCTGCGCGCGTCGCCTTCAGGAAGCTGATGTCGGCCCCGGCGGCCACGGTGACGCTGTCGTCCTCATTGCAGGCGATGGCGAAGGCGGTGTCGGCGAGGGCGAACACCATGCCGCCGTGGGTGAGGTCGAAGCCGTTGGTCATGTCGGCCCGCACACGCATCGACACGACCGCCTCCCCCGGCCGGTCGACCAGGACCGTCATGCCGAGAGCGGCGGAGGCGCGATCTCGTTGCATCATGGGCCGGAGGGATGCGGGGTCGTCGCCGGACATGGCACCTCCTGGGGGCGGCCGTGACCGACCGATCGTTCAGGAACCCTACGGCGGCGTGCCGCCTGCGGCAACCCGTCGGTGGGAGACTGGCCGGGTGAGCGCGTCCGCATCGTCCCCCGCAGAGTCTGTGCCCGCCCGCCGTGGCCGCCCCGGCTACGACCGCGAACGAGTGCGGGAGATCGCGGTGTCGCTGTTCAACGAGCAGGGCTACGACGCCACGTCGGTGGCAGACGTCGCCGCACGCCTCGGACTGTCGAAGTCGGCGCTGTACCACCACTTCTCCTCCAAGGAGGCGCTGCTGGAGGTCGCGCTCGAAGAGGCCCTGGGAGGGCTCGAAGAGGCGATCGACGCGGCGGAGCGCCTCGACGGCCCGGCATCGGCCCGCCTCGAGCACGTGGTCCGCGGCGCGACCGACGTGCTCCTCTCGCACCTTCCGGCCGTCACCCTGCTGCTGCGCGTACGGGGCAACAGTGCCGTGGAGCTCGCCGCCCTCGAGCGCCGGCGCCGCTTCGACCAGCGGGTCACGGCGATGGTCGCCGAAGCGCAGGCAGGCGGCGCCCTGCGCGCCGACGTCGACGCGCCCGTCGTCGCCCGGCTGCTGTTCGGCATGATCAACTCCGTCGTCGAGTGGTATCGGCCGGGCGGCCCGATCGACGGTGCTCGACTCGGTCACGACGTCGTGGCCGTCGCTCTGAACGGACTTCGCCTCCCCGCCGACGATGAGGGTGCGCGCCGAGGAGGCACGACATGACCGATGATCGCGATGCCGCACGCCGTGACCTCTGGCAGATCTCGCTCGGCGACCTCGACCGCAAGCTCGGCATCGAAGTCATCGAGCAGGGTGCCGATCGCGTCGTGACCCGGATGCCGGTCGCCGGCAACACGCAGTCGCTCGGACGCCTGCATGGGGGCGCGAGTGCCGCGCTGGCCGAAGCCACTGGATCGTGGGCGGGCATGATCCACGCGAGCACGCGGGGGAAGGTCTGCGTCGGCGTCGACCTGAACATCACCCACCACCGCGGCGCGAGGGACGGGGAGATCATCGCCACGGCCGTCCCGCTGCACGCCGGGTCGCGCCTGGCCACCTACGAGGTCACGGTCACGCATGCCGACGGCACGCTCGTCGCGACCGCGCGCATCACCAATCTCCTCGTCGACCCCGACCCGGCCGGCTGAGCCCGGCGCGGGCTTTAGCCTGGACGGATGGCATCCCCGTTCGATCAGTCGCGCTATCAGGTCCGTCTCGAATGGGGCGTGAGCGGTCTCGATCGCCTCGCGGCATCCGATGTCGTGGTCGTCGTCGACGTGCTGAGCTTCTCGACGCGTGTGGCCGACAGGGTCGCCGCGGGAGAGTCGGTTCGGCTCGCCGACATCATGGCGGCGCCGCGGGGGACGCCTGACGCGTCGGTGAACGGCGCCGCCGTCGCCCACCACGCGCATGAACAGGGCGCGGTCGTCCTCGTCGGCTGTCTGCGCAACGCGCAGGCCGTCGCCGAAGCGGTGCTCGCTGCGCAGGTGCAGCGGGGGGCGCGCACGAGCGTCGCCGTCATCGCGGCGGGGGAGCTGCCTCCGGCGTCGGACGACGGATCCCGCGACCCCGCGGTGCGGTTCGCCGTCGAAGACCTGCTGGGCGCGGGGGCGGTCATCGATGCTCTCGCTCGCCTCGGTCTCGACCACTCGTCTCCTGAAGCGGCTGCCGCGTGCGAATCGTTCCGCGGGCTCTCGGGCGCCGTGCGTCACCTCCTCACCGCGAGCGGCTCAGGGCAGGAGCTCGCCGAAGCCGGCCGCCGCGACGAGGTCCTGCACGCGGCGCAGGCGAACGCCGTGGCATCCGTTCCCGTGCTGCGGGACGGGGTGTTCGTCGCCGCCTGAGGCTCAGAGGCCATGGGGCTGCTCTGGCTATGAGGCTCTCTGCGCGACGGGCAGCGGCCGAGGCGCGCTGTGACTCACCCGTCGGAGCGTGGGGTCATCGCGGCCAGGCGCGTCGCGGGGGTGATCTCGCGACGCGTCCACGTGAACAGGTGCCGTTCGTCGAAGCGTCTCGAGCATTTCGCGCACGAGGTGGGCCGGGTGGCCTTGCGGTGGCGGTAGGCGACGTGGCCGGCGGGGCACACGCCCACCCAGGGGGCGAGCTCGGTCGCGGTCTCGCCGTGATGGGTCACCCCGCCCGTGTAGCCGAGCGCCAGCGCCGTGCGCTTCCAGCCGGAGCCGTGCCCCGCTCGGGCACCCGCCAATGCGTGGGCGATCTCGTGAAGCAGGGTCTGCCGATTCGTCTCGTCGTCGTAGCGGGCGGCGAGGTAGCGCGAGACGGTGATGCGCTTGCGTGTGTAGTCGCACGCGCCGGCCCGTCGCTTGGCATTGTCGAAGGCGAAGGTCCACGACTCGTCGAGGTGCGTGCGCAGCAACTCCTCGGCGTCGCGGCGCACGTGGGACAGTTCGCTCATGAGGAGAACCCGCTCATCGGGTGCGCTCGCTCGTCGGGAGTGTCCGGCCGGCTCGCGCAGCCGGTCTGGCGCCCGTCTCGGTCATCCGTCAACGATACGTCGGGGTTCCGACGCTCAGCTCGCGACGGCCGTGCGGCGCCGGTCGGCCGCCTCGATCGCGAGGAGCGTCGACTCGAGCTGGTCTTCCGGGGCGCCCGACTCCTGCCGGAGGAACAGCGAGCGCTTGAAGTCGCTGCGCGCCGCGGCGTAGTCGCCGGCGTCGTAGGAGACCTTGCCGCGGTGCTGGTAGGCGAATGCCGCCAGCGCCGCCCATCCCTGTCCCTCGGCTTCCTCGGCGCAGGTCGTCAGCTCCTGAAGCGCAGCCGCGTAGGCGCCGCGGAACTGCATGACCGTGGCGTGGAGGATGCGGGCGCGCAACAGGTCTTTGCGGGTCCCGCCCATGCGCGCGACGCGCACAGACTGCTCCGAGACGACGAGCGCGTCGTCGAGGCGTTCCAGCACCTTCAGCAGCCAGACCCGCTCGAGGAGGGCGGGGAGGCTCCGCTGGTCGCCGAGCTCCGCCAGGCGCTCCTTGCATCGGCGCACGTCGACCTGCTCGCGGAGGGTCTCCGGGTCGTATCCGAGGATGTAGCTCACCGTGTCTCCCTTCTCCGCCGTGCGGTGCGCCCTACCAGTGTCGCCCGAGCTCCGGCGAAGCCGCTGAGGGCGCGCCGAGCGAGTCGAGCGTCACCGTTCGAAGAGCGCGGATGCCGGCTTCGGCGACGCCTGCGCATCGGTGTCGACGCTCACCCGCGCTCCGCGGGCGAACGCCTCCAGCTCGGCGCCTTGGGCGACCTTCGCCGGGTGCGGGCCGGCCGCCATGAGGCGCGGCAGCCACGCCGTGGGCAGCGGAGCGGCGGATGCCGCGATGACGAGGTTGCCGAAGCGTCGTCCCTTGAGGGTCTGCACCTCGGCGAGGACGATGACGTGATCGAGCACCGCCTGCACGGTGGCGACCTGGCGGCGGGCGAAGGCGAGACCGGCGCCGTCGGCCACGTTGACCAGCAGCACGCCGTCAGGCGCGAGCAGGCGCGTGAGGGTGGCGTAGTACTCCACGGTGGTCAGGTGCGCGGGGGTCTGGGAGCCGGCGAAGACGTCCGACACCACCAGGTGGGCGGCGCCGGTGAGTCCGGCGGGCAGCTTCGCCGCCACGTCGCGGGCGTCACCGATCCGCACCCGCACCTGCGCCCCGCGCGGAAGCGGCAGGTGCTCGCGCACGAGGTCCACCAGCGGCTGCTCCAGCTCGATCACCTGCTGACGCGACCCCGGCCGGGTGTGCTCGACGTAGCGGGGCAGAGTGAGTGCTCCGGCGCCGAGGTGCACCGCCGTCAACGGCTGCCCCGGCATCCGGAGCAGGTCGATCACCGCCGCCATGCGGGCGATGTACTCGAAGTGCAGGTGCGTCGGGTCGTCGAGGTCGACGTGCGACTGGGGAGTGCCGTCGACGTCGAGCTCCCACCCGGTCACGAATCTGCTCGGCACGATCCGGGCGATGCTCCCGTCCGACAGTCGTGTCGAGGGTCCCTCATGCTCGATGCGTGCCCGCGCCATCCCCCCACGCTAGCCGGATGCCACCGAAACAGGATCGAGACAAAGGTGTAACTCTCGTTCGGCTCGTTCACAGGTAGCGTCTTTACATCCCGGCGGGCGCGTACCCGCGTCCAGCGTCGGACATCCATCACGGAAGGTGCACAATACATGCTCTCCAGTTCGAGAAGGCGCGCCCTCGCGGGCGTCGCGGCGGTCGCCGTCGGCGCTCTCGTGTTCACGGCCTGCAGCAGTCAGCGCGGCGGCGGAGACGACGAGTCGCAGGCTCCCAGCGACGTCGACACCACGTTCGTCTTCGGCGCCTCGGGCGACCCGTCGAGCCTCGACCCCGCATTCGCCAGCGACGGCGAGTCGTTCCGCATCTCGCGTCAGATCTTCGAGGGCCTCGTGGGCGTGGAGCCCGGTACCGCCGACCCCGCCCCGCTGCTGGCGACGTCGTGGACGGCGTCCGACGACGGTCTTTCGTACACCTTCCAGCTCCAGGAGGGCGTCACGTTCCACGACGGCACCGATTTCAATGCCGAGGCGGTGTGCTTCAACTTCGACCGTCAGAACAACTTCACCGGCATCGCGCAGAGCCAGAGCCTCTCGTACTACTGGGGCGCGCTCATGCGCGGCTACGCCGACACGGGCACCTCGATCTACGACGGCTGCGAGGCGGTCAGCGACACCGAGGTCACCATCTCGCTGACCCAGCCCTTCGCCGGGTTCATCCCCGCCCTGTCGCTGCCGGCCTTCGCGATCCAGAGCCCCGCGGCCCTGGAGGAGTACGACGCCGACAACGTGGGCGGCACCGCCGAGGCGCCGACTCTCTCGGAGTACGCGCAGGGACACCCCACCGGCACCGGTCCGTTCACGTTCGACTCATGGGAGCCGGGCGCGCAGACCACCCTCTCTGCCTACGAGGACTACTGGGGTGAGCAGGGCCAGGTGCAGAAGGTGATCTTCAAGGTCATCGGCGACACCACCGCGCGTCGTCAGGCGCTCGAGTCGGGCTCGATCGACGGCTACGACCTCGTCGCGCCGGCCGACCTCGGCGCCCTCGAGGAGGCGGGCTACACGCTCACCAACCGTGCGCCGTTCAACGTGCTCTACCTCGCCTTCAACCAGGCCTACCCCGGTCTCGACGACATCAAGGTGCGTCAGGCTCTCACGCAGGCGATCGACAAGGATGCGCTCATCTCGCAGGTGCTTCCGGAGGGCACGGTCGCGGCGACGCAGTTCATGCCCGACTCGGTCATCGGCTGGAACTCCGACGTCACGACCTACGCGTACGACCCGGACGCCGCCAAGGCGCTCCTGGCCGAAGCCGGCTACGACGAGTCGAACCCGCTCGAGCTCGTGTTCAACTACCCGGTCAACATCTCGCGTCCGTACATGCCCAACCCCGAGCAGATCTTCGCGAACCTGCAGAGCCAGCTCGAGGCTGTCGGCGTCAAGATCACGGCCGAGTCGAACGAGTGGGGCGAGTATCTCGACCGGATGCAGGGCGGCAGCGACCACGGCATCCACCTGCTCGGCTGGACCGGCGACTACAATGACCCCGACAACTTCGTCGGCGTGTTCTTCGGTGCCAAGTCGAACGAGTGGGGCTTCGAGAACGACGAGCTCTTCTCCGCGCTGACCGAGGCTCGCGGCCTCAAGAGCACCGAGGAGCAGGGGCCCGCCTACGAGGCGATCAACGAGCAGATCGCGCAGTTCATCCCGGGCGTCCCGCTGGCACACCCCGTGCCGACGCTCGCGTTCGACCCGCGCGTGACGTCGTACCCCGCCAGCCCCGTCCAGGACGAGGTCTACAACATGGTCGAGCTGTCCGAATAGACTCCCGACCTGCGGATGCCGTGACCGTCTCGCGCGGTCACGGCATCCGCGCCCTCGCCTTCGACCCCACCGGAGTCTCTCGTCTTGCTACGCACCATCGGCCGGCGGATCCTGCTGTTGATCCCCACCCTCCTCGGGCTGACCGTTCTGCTGTTCTTCTGGGTCCGCGCCCTCCCCGGCGGCCCGGCCGTCGCGCTCCTCGGCGAGAAGGCCACCCCGGAGGCCGTCGCGGAGATCAACCGCCTCTACGGCTTCGACCGGCCGCTCATCGAGCAGTACGTGACATGGCTGGGGCGTCTGCTGCAGGGAGATTTCGGCAGCTCCATCCAGACGGGCCGCCCCGTCATCGAGGAGTTCGCCCGGCGCTTCCCCGCCACGATCGAACTGTCGGTGCTCGCGATGATCCTCGCGGTCGGCATCGGCGTGCCCCTCGGCTACTGGGCCGCGCGGCGCAACGGCAAGTGGGGCGACCACACCGCCGTCGCCCTCAGCCTCGTGGGCATCACCGTGCCCGTGTTCTTCCTCGCGTTCATCCTCAAGTACGTGTTCGCGGTGCAGTTGGGCTGGCTCCCCTCCGACGGGCGTCAGAACCCCCGCATCGACGCGACGCACTACACGAACTTCTATGTGCTCGACGGGCTCCTGACAGGGGAGTGGGATGCCGCATGGGACGCGCTGCTCCATCTCATCCTCCCGGCGATCGCGCTCGGCACCATCCCGCTCGCGATCATCGTGCGCATCACGCGCGCCTCGGTGCTGGAGGTGCAGAACGCCGACTACGTCCGCACGGGCATGGCCAAGGGCATCTCGCAGCAGACGCTGCGCAGCCGCTTCATCCTCCGAAACGCGATGCTCCCCGTCGTGACGACGATCGGGCTGCAGACGGGCCTGCTCATCTCGGGGGCCGTGCTGACCGAGACGGTGTTCGCCTTCCCCGGCATCGGCTCGTTCCTCGCACGCGCGATCTTCACGCGCGACTTCCCCGTGCTTCAGGGGTTCATCCTCTTCATCGCGCTGCTGTACGCGCTCATCAACCTGCTGGTGGACGTCTCGTACAGCCTCATCGACCCGAGAGTGAGGGTCCAATGACCACCGCAATGCTCCCGCCCGCCCCCGGCGGCGGCGCCAGCGAGGAGGCCGGCGAGCACCAGGTGCTCGAGGCCCGCACCGGCGGCGGCTTCTGGGGCGACGTGTTCGCGCGCCTGCGCCACAACCCGACGGCATGGATCGGCGCGATCATCGTGCTCCTGTTCCTGCTCGTGGCCGCCCTCGCACCGATCCTCGCGCCGTACGGCCCGACGGAGCTGCCGGGCCAGCGCTACATCACGCCCACCCACATCCCCGGGCCGGGCGAGCTCTCGCAGTTCCCGCTCGGTCTCGACCGCTTCGGCGGCGACGTGCTGTCGAAGCTCATCTGGGGTGCGCAGTCGTCGCTCATGATCGGCGTCATCTCGACGGCGCTCGGCCTCGTCGGCGGCATGATCCTCGGCCTTCTGTGCGGCATGTTCGGCGGCTGGGTCGACAACGTCATCATGCGCTTCGTCGACATTCTGCTGTCGGTGCCGAACCTGCTGCTGGCGGTGTCGATCGCGGCCATCCTGGGGCAGTCGCAGCTGGCCGTCATGATCGCGATCGGGGCCTCGCAGGTGCCGGTGTTCGCGCGGCTGCTGCGCGCCTCGATGCTGCAGCAGCGCTCCGCCGACTACGTGCTGTCGGCCCAGA
Source organism: Actinomycetes bacterium (assembly GCA_023431405.1). GTDB lineage: Bacteria > Actinomycetota > Actinomycetes > Actinomycetales > Microbacteriaceae > Microbacterium. The sequence goes on along the minus strand of JAEYVZ010000085.1, from coordinate 10,554 downwards.
CGCTGGGTCTCGGCCGCGGCACGATCACGATGAGTCACGTGCTTCCCAACTCGGTCGGGCCGGTCATCGTGCAGGGCACGCTGTCGCTGGCGACGGCGGTCATCGATGCGGCGGCCCTGTCGTTCCTCGGGCTCGGCGGCGGCCTCCCGCAGACCGCCGAATGGGGCCGCATGCTCACGTACGCCCAGTCGGAGCTGGCGATCGCGCCGTGGCTCGCGTTCCTCCCCGGCATCTGCATCTCGGTGACGGCGTTCGGCTTCACGTTGTTCGGCGAGGCCCTGCGCACCGCGATGGACCCCCGCACCCGCGCACGCTGAATCCGGCCGCGTCCCCCGGCCGCCTCGCCCGGCGGCGGCGCAGGCCGACGGCCGGTGTCAGACGGCGATGTCGAGCTCGTTGCCGGGGATGGAGGCGAGCAGGTTCCGCGTGTACGGGTCGCGCGGGTTGGTGAAGATCTCCTCGCTGGAGGCCGCCTCGACGAGTCGACCGTCTTTCATGACGCAGACGTAGTCGCTGATGAGGCGCACCACGGCCAGGTCGTGCGAGATGAAGAGGTAGCTCAGGCCGTACTCGCCCTGCAGGTCGCGCAGAAGGGTGAGGATCTGGTCCTGCACGAGCACATCCAGTGCCGAGACGGGCTCGTCGCACACGATGAGCTCGGGGTTCAGCGCCAGGGCGCGAGCGATCGCGACGCGCTGACGTTGACCGCCCGAGAGCTCCGACGGGTACCGCCGCAGCATCGCGGCAGGAAGCGCGACGTCGTCGAGCAGCTTCTTCACGCGGGCGCTGCGATCCTTGGCGGAGCCGCGCTTGTAGAAGTCGAGCGGCTCGGAGATGATGCGCTCGATCGTGAACATCGGGTTCAGAGACGAGTAGGGGTCTTGGAAGATGGGCTGCACCTTCTGACGGAAGTCCCGCAGCGCGCGCCCCTTGAGGGTCGCGACATCCTGACCTTCGAACCGGATGGCGCCGGAGGTCGGCTCCACGACCTTCAGGAGCATGCGGGCCGTCGTGGTCTTCCCCGAACCCGACTCGCCGACGATCGCCACCGTCTGGCCGCGGGGGATCGCGAACGACACGTCGGAGACGGCGGCGAAGTCCTCCTTCCGCCCTCGGACGGGGTAGATCTTCGTGAGGCTCTCCACCTCGACGATGTTGTCGGATGCCGGTTGCGATGCGGCGGCGCTGCCGGGCTCGGCATGCGGTGACGTCGCGAACACCTCGGGGCGAAGCCGGGCGACGGCCACCGACGGGGCGGCGCGCACGAGGTCTTTCGTGTACGCGTGCTGCGGGTCTTCGAGGATCTGCCGTGCCGGTCCCTGCTCGACGATGCGGCCGCGGTGCATGACCACGACCCGTGCGGCCCTTTCGGCGGCGAGCCCGAGGTCGTGAGTGATGAGCAGCACCGAGGTGCCGAGCTCGCTCGTCATGCGGTCGAGCTGGTCGAGGATCGTCTTCTGCACCGTGACGTCGAGCGCGCTCGTGGGCTCGTCGGCGATGAGGAGGCGCGGATTGCAGGCGAGCCCGATGGCGATGAGCGCCCGCTGCCGCATGCCGCCGGAGAACTCGTGAGGGTACTGCTTGGCGCGCTCTCCCGCGTCGGGGAGCCCTGCGGCCGCGAGTGTCTCGATCACCTTGCGGTCGACGTCCTTGCTGGTGGCGAGCCCGTGCGCGAGCAGGGTCTCGGCGACCTGCGTGCCGATCTTCGACACGGGGTTGAGGTTCGACATCGGGTCTTGCGGAACCAGGCCGATCTTCGCGCCGCGCACCTGGCGCAGGCGGCTCTCGGGGGCCCCGACGAGCTGGTCGCCGTCGAGGAGGATGCTGCCGCGCACCACCTTGCCGTTGCCCGGGAGGAGGCCGATGAGCGCCATCGCCGTCGTCGACTTGCCCGATCCCGACTCGCCGACGATGGCGACGGTCTCGCCCGCCGCGATGTCGAGGTCGACGCCTTCCACGGCATGGACGACTCCGGCGACCGTCTGGAAGTCGACCGCCATGTCGCGCACCTGCAGGAGCGGCGCGGGCGCCGCGGGTCGTGTCTCGAGAGGCATGCGACCATCCTGCCCCGCCGACGCCCTCAGCGCACGGGTTGATCCGCTCCTCTTTTCGGAGTCTTTATGGAGTCGTGACCGGCGGCTCGGTACGAGTCCGACGGGCGGCCGGATGCCGAGGCGGAGCCCCGGTACGGTGGCGGTATGACGGCCATCGATCTGAACGCCGACCTCGGCGAGACCGTCGACGGGCTGCCGACGGCCGACGACGAGGCGATGTTCGCACTGGTCTCCAGCGCTTCGGTCGCCTGTGGGGGGCATGCGGGCGATGCCGTGTCGATGGACGCGTCGGTGGCCCGTGCCGCGAGGCACGGCGTCGTCGTCGGGGCTCACCCGTCGTTCCTCGACCGCGCGGGCTTCGGGCGCATCGCGCTCGCCGTGGAGCCGGCGCTGCTTCGGCGGCAGGTGCGGGGCCAGCTCGAGGCACTGCGCGCCGCCGGTGCCGACATCCGGTACGTGAAGCCGCACGGCGCGCTCTACCACGCCGTCATCGTCGACCCCGCCGCCGCGTCTGCGGTCGCTGCGGCGGTCGCCGACGTCTCCGACGGCATCGGGCGTCCCCTGCCCGTGCTCGGACTCGACGGGCGGATCGCGCACGCCGCCGCGGCGGCCGGGCTCCCGTTCGTGCGGGAGGCCTTCCTCGACCGCGGCTACCTCCCCGGCGGCGGGCTCGTGCCGCGCAGCCACCCCGGGGCGCTCCTGGATGACGCGATGCTCGTCGCCGAGCGGGCGGTGCGGCTGGCATCCGAGGGTGTCGTCGAGGCCGTCGACGGGTCGATCGTGGAGGTGGAGGCCGCGTCGCTGTGCGTGCACGGCGACTCGCCCGGGGCGGTCGCGATGGCCCGTGCCGTGCGTGCCGCGCTCGATGAGGCAGGCGTGCGGGTGCGTGCGCCGTGGTGAACGGTGCGGTCGCGGTGCGGCTGCTTCCGTTCGGCGATCGGGCACTGCTGGCGGAGCTCGACACGCTCGCCGACGTGCTGACGCTCCACGCGAGGCTCGCGGCCACCCGTCCGCCGGGCGCGATCGATCTCGTGCCGGCCGCCCGCACGGTGCTCGTGCGCGTCGATCCTGCGCTGCTGTCGCTCTCGGCGGCCCGCACGTGGGTCGGCGCAGCGGCCGCGGCCGATGCTGACGTGCCCGGCAGCGCGGTGGATGCCGCTGGGGATGCTCCTGCGCCGCCGTCGCCGGTGGTGGAGCTTCCCGTCGTGTACGACGGCCATGACCTCGCCGCCACGGCCGAGATGCTCGGAATGTCGGCCGAGGAGCTCGTGCGTCGTCATGCTGCGGCGGAGTGGACGGTGGCCTTCACCGGCTTCGCGCCGGGTTTCGGCTATCTCGTGAGCGCCGACTGGCCCTTCTCGGTGCCGCGGCTCGACGCGCCCCGCACCCGGGTGCCGGCCGGGGCCGTCGCCCTCGCCGGTGAGTTCACCGGCGCCTACCCGCGTGAGACGCCGGGGGGATGGCGCCTGATCGGATCCACGTCCGCGAGGCTCTTCGACGCGGATGCCGCGGCCCCCGCCCTGCTGACCCCCGGCCTGCAGGTGCGCTTCGTTCCCCGCGCGGAGATCGCATCAGCCGCCTGGCGCCCTGCTGTGCAGGCGGCGTCCGGTGCGCCGCTGCTGCGCGTCGCCGAGCCGGGGCTTCTCGCCACCGTGCAGGACCAGGGACGCGCGGGACATGCCGCCGAAGGCATCGCCCCCTCGGGCGCGGCCGATCGGGCGGCGCTGCGCACCGCCCAGCGGCTGGTGGGGAACCGCGAGGATGCCGCGGGCGTGGAGATCACGATGGGCGGCTTCCGGGCCGTCGCCCTCGCCGACACATGGTTCGCCGTCACGGGTGCATGGGGGCCGCTCCGCCTCGACGGGCACCCGGTCGACCCGTATTCGGCCCATCGCTGGCCCGCAGGCACCGAGCTCGAGGTGGACGTCTTCGCCCATGGCATCCGGGGCTACCTGGCGGTGCGCGGCGGGATCGACGCGCCCCGCACCGCGGGCTCCCGCTCGCGCGACGTGCTCGCAGGTCTCGGTCCCGCCCCGCTGCATCCGGGTGCGGTGCTGACCGCGGCCGGGGAGGAGGCGGGGCCCGTCCCGCCCGAGGACCTCCATCCGTGGGGGCCGCCCGCGGACGACCTCGTGGAGGTGGCGCTCGCCGCAGGTCCCCGTGCGACCTGGTTCCGGCCGGAATCGATCGCCGCCCTGTACGAGACCACGTGGACCGTCTCGAACGACATCGACCGCGTCGGCATCCGCCTCGACGGTCCGCCGCTTGCCCGGGTCGGCGAGGCCGAGCTGCCCAGCGAGGGGATGCTCCCGGGCGCCGTGCAGGTGCCGCCGTCGGGGCGGCCGGTGGTGTTCGGACCCGACGCCCCTGTCACGGGCGGGTATCCCGTGATCGCGGTGGTGGCCGACGCCGACCGCGACCTCCTCGGACAGGTCCGCCCCGGTACGCGGGTGCGCTTCCGGCACGCACGGTAGGCGCACCGGTCACCAGTGCCGCGGCAGGTCACCCAGTGCCGCGGCAGGTCACCCAGCGCCGCGGCAGGTCACCAGCGCCGCGGCAGGTCACCAGTGCCGCGGCAGGTCACCAGCGCCGCGGCAGGTCACCAGTGCCGCAGGAGGTCGGCGGCGACCTGTGCCTCGGCGTCCGGCAGCGCGCGCTCGACCGCTTCGGCCACCGTCAGACCGCGCCCCCGGGCCTCACCGTCCGCCACCTCATCCGGATGCCGCGTGCGCACCGCGTCGAGCGACAGGGCATGCACGGTGAACGCCTCGACGTCGAACACCCCGACTCGGTGACGGATCGTCGCCGCGGCTGCGGAGAGCTCGCCCGCCCGCTCCGGCTCGTCGCGTGCCGCCGCCACCGCGCACAGACCCTCAAGGCCGTACGCGATCCCCTCCTCGTGGTGGAGGCGCACCGACTCCAGGAGCGTCTGCACGAACACCTCCTCGGCCTCGTCCACCGCGCCGCGCACGATGAGGAGCCTCCCGCGCTGGTTTCCCGCCACCGACAGGGTGAACCGATCGCCGTGCATCCGGGCGACATCCGCCGCGCGGCCGAGCTCTGCCAGAGCGTCGTCGATCGACCCGCGCAGCCACGCGACGCGCCCGAGCGAGACGCGCGTGATCGCCTCGCCCCACGCGTTGCCGACGGCATGCAGGCGCTGCACCGCCTGCCGCAGCTCCCGCTCCGCCAGATCGATGTCGGGATCGGTCAGCTGCACCCTCGCGGTGGCGCGCGCGGCGAAGGCCATCGCCGCGGCATCCTCGTCGCCGCTGTCCGAGAACAGCCGCACGACCTCGCCGAGCCCCGCGACCACCTCCTGCGCCGGGCGCTGCCACAGCTCACCCCACAGGGCGAAGAACCAGGCGACGGCGCGGGTGTGCTGCGCGATGGGCCGGTCTTTCCCCAGCAGCTCCAGCATCCACACGCGCACCCCGCCGAACAGCCCCATGATCCACCAGTAGATGAGGAGGCTCCATGTGAAGTCGGCGGCGTCGTCGAGACGATCGGTGTAGACGAGGTGGCGCACCGCCGCGCGCAGGTTCGCCAGCTGCAGGCCGAGCTCGGGGAGCACCGAGGCCTGCCCCGGCCCGCGCAGCTCCGGCGCGAGCCGCGCCACCAGGCCGCGGTAGTAATCGGCGTGCGCGGCGCGCATCACGTCCGCCTCGCCCTGGTCTTTGAGGCGTCCCATCGCGTACTCGCGCACGATCGCCAGAAGGGAGAGCACGGTGCGACCGTCGATGTCGGACTGCTTCACGAGCGACGCGTCCACGAGCGCGACGAGCCCGTCGAGTGCCTGCCCCTCCCACGGCCGGCCGGCGCTGAGCGCCTCGACCGCATCGAGGCTGAACCGCTCGGCGAACACCCCGAGGTCGTCGAGCATGGCGCGCTGCTCGGGCGGGAGGAGGCTGGCGCTCCACTCCAAGGTCGCGCGCATCGTGCGATGCCGCTCCGGGAGGTCGCGCACGGCGGCCGTGAGGAGGGGGAGGCTCCGGCCCAGGCGTTCTGCGATGGCCTGGGGCGACAGCATCCTGGCTTTGGCCGCGGCGAGCTCGATCGCCAGCGGCAGCCCCTCGAGGCGGCGGCAGATGTCCATGACGGCGCCCGCATTGTCGTCGGTGAGCACGAAGCCGGGCTTCGCCGCCCCCGCGCGGTCGACGAACAGCGCGCACGCGGCGGACTGCTCGGCCCGCTCACGCGTGGGCGGCGCGCCGGGCGCAGGAGCGGACAGCGCGGGCACCTCGTACACGCGTTCGCCGCGGATGCGCAGGACGATGCGGCTCGTCACCAGGAAGTGCGCGAGCGGCGCGACGTTGAAAAGCCGCACGAGCACCGGCGCCGCCTCGACCACCTGCTCGAAGTTGTCGAGCACGAGCAGCACCCGCCGGCCCTCCAGCGCCCGAGACAGCCGCTCCTCGAGCGCCGCCTCCCCGTTGTCGCGGATGCCGAGCGCGTACGCGATCGTCGGCAGCAGCAGGCCCGGTTCGAGCACGTTCTCCAACGGCACGAAATAGGTGCCGTCGGGGAAGTGCTCCTCGGACGCCAGGGCCACCTCGATCGCGAGGCGGCTCTTGCCGATGCCGCCCGGGCCGATGAGGCTGACGACCCGGTCCTCCCCGCGAGCGAGGAGCCCCACGACCGCGGCGATGTCCGCCTCCCGGCCGATCGTGCGGGTGTAGGGCACGGGGATCCGGGCGACGAGCGACCCGCCGGTCGCGGGCGGCTGCTCGGACGCGCGTGACTGGTCGAAGCGCTCCGCGAGGAGTGTGGCCAGGTCGCCGGCGATGCGGGAGCCGAGGGACTCGGGGTCGTCGTACGGGAGGTAGGCGGCGGTGTCATCGCTCTGGATGCGGGCGATCAGCTGCTGGAGGCGCTCGTCGCGCTGGTCGACGCGCTTGATGTAGATCAGCTTCGGCATGTCGGGAGGTGCGAGCCGGTACTCGTCCTCCAGGCCGGAGATGTCTTCGCCGGGCGCGACCCAGCCGTAGCTCGCGCCGTAGATGCCGACGAACACGTCGCTCTGGGCGAGGTACGAGCGGTAGAGGGCGCGCGGCGGATGCGGACGCGCCCCGAGCTCGAACATCACGGGCGCCAGCTGCAGCCGTTCGATGGCGGCGCGAGCCGCGCGGCGCTCCTCGGCGAGCTCGCGCAGAGTGGAACTGACGAAGACCCGGATCCGCTGGTCGGGAGTGCGGATGACGGGTTCGACGACCCCGGTCATGCCGACATCATGGTCCTCCGCGAGCCGCGGCGCCAGTGTGCGCACGGCATCCGTGACGCGTGTCAGAGGCAGCCGGACCGCCTGGCGCGCGTTTATACCGCAGCATCCGAAAGCCGTCAAGAATCCGACTGGACACGGCGCGTCGCGCGGTCTATAGTGGGTAGTTGCGCTCCCTTCTCCCATGCCCTCATATGGTGGTCGGCTGGTGCCTGAACCCCCGTCGCCTCGCGACGGCGCGCGTCGCAGGCTCGGAACGGGGTGCGCTTCACCTGACGACAAGGAAAACCCGCCCCTGCCCGGGCTCACGGAGGTAATCCCCTTGGCTGCTGCGCGCAACGCAACCACTTCCACCACCACCCCCAAGAACGGTCGCGGAGCATCCCGCCTCTCGTTCGCCAAGATCTCCGACACGCTGACGGTCCCTGACCTTCTCGCGCTGCAGACGGAGTCGTTCGACTGGCTCGTCGGCAACGACGCCTGGAAGGCGCGTGTCGCCGAGGCTCAGGCCGCCGGGCGCACCGACGTGCCGACGATGAGCGGCCTCGAGGAGATCTTCGAGGAGATCTCGCCGATCGAGGACCTCGGCGAGACGATGCAGCTCTCGTTCACGAACCCCTACCTCGAGCCCGAGAAGTACTCGATCGAGGAGTGCAAGGAGCGCGGCAAGACCTACGCCGCCCCCCTGTACGTCGAGGCCGAGTTCATGAACCACCTCACCGGTGAGATCAAGACCCAGACGGTCTTCATGGGCGACTTCCCGCTCCAGACCGGCAAGGGCACCTTCATCATCAACGGCACCGAGCGTGTCGTCGTCTCGCAGCTCGTCCGCTCGCCGGGCGTCTACTTCGACAAGACGCCCGACAAGACCAGCGACAAGGACATCGTCTCGGCCCGCGTCATCCCCAGCCGCGGTGCATGGCTCGAGTTCGAGATCGACAAGCGCGACCAGGTCGGCGTGCGCATCGACCGCAAGCGCAAGCAGTCGGTCACCGTGTTCCTCAAGGCTCTCGGCCTGTCGAGCGAAGACATCCTGAACGAGTTCGCCGGCTACGAGTCGATCGAAGACACGCTCAGCAAGGACACGATCCTCACCAAGGAAGACGCGCTGCGCGACATCTACCGCAAGCTCCGTCCGGGTGAGCAGGTCGCCGCCGAGGCCGCGCGTGCGCTGCTCGACAACTTCTACTTCAACCCGAAGCGCTACGACCTCGCCAAGGTGGGTCGCTACAAGATCAACCAGAAGCTCGGTCTCGACTCGTCGATCACCGACCCGGTGCTCACCGTCGCCGACATCGTCGCGACGATCAAGTACCTCGTGGCGCTGCACCGCGGCGACGCGACGATCCCGGGCATGCGCGACGGCAAGGCCGTCGACATCCGCCTCGACGTCGATGACATCGACAACTTCGGCAACCGCCGCATCCGTGCGGTCGGCGAGCTCATCCAGAACCAGGTCCGCACCGGCCTGTCGCGCATGGAGCGCGTCGTGCGTGAGCGCATGACCACGCAGGACATCGAGGCGATCACGCCGCAGACCCTGATCAACGTGCGCCCCGTGGTCGCCGCGATCAAGGAGTTCTTCGGAACCTCGCAGCTGTCGCAGTTCATGGACCAGAACAACCCGCTCGCGGGCCTCACGCACAAGCGCCGCCTCTCGGCGCTCGGCCCCGGCGGTCTGTCGCGTGAACGCGCCGGCGTCGAGGTCCGTGACGTCCACCCGTCGCACTACGGCCGCATGTGCCCGATCGAGACGCCGGAAGGCCCGAACATCGGTCTGATCGGCTCGCTCGCGTCGTTCGCCCGCATCAACGCGTTCGGCTTCATCGAGACGCCGTACCGCCGCGTCGTGGACGGCAAGGTCACCGACCAGATCGACTACCTCACCGCCTCGCAGGAGAGCGACTACATCGTCGCTCAGGCCGGTGCTGAGCTCACGGCCGACGGAACGTTCGCGAACGAGCGCGTCCTGGCCCGCCGCGGCCAGGGTGGCGAGGTCGACCTGTTCCCCGCCGACGAGATCGGCTACATGGACGTCTCGCCGCGCCAGATGGTGTCGGTGGCGACCTCGCTCATCCCGTTCCTCGAGCACGACGACGCCAACCGCGCCCTCATGGGTGCGAACATGCAGCGTCAGGCCGTTCCGCTGCTGCGCAGCGACTCGCCCGTCGTCGGCACCGGTATGGAGGGCTTCGCCGCGATCGACGCCGGCGACGTCATCACCGCCGAGAAGCCCGGTGTCGTGGCGGAGGTGTCCGCAGACGTCGTCACGATCCAGCTCGACGAGGGCGGCACGCAGGACTACTTCCTGCGCAAGTTCGACCGCTCCAACCAGGGCACCTCGTACAACCAGCGGGTCATCGTCTCCGCGGGTGAGCGCATCGAGGCCGGCGAGGTCATCGCCGACGGCCCCGCCACGGAGAACGGCGAGCTCGCGCTCGGCAAGAACCTCCTCGTCGCCTTCATGACGTGGGAGGGTCACAACTTCGAAGACGCGATCATCCTCAGCCAGGACCTCGTCAAGAACGACACGCTCTCCTCGATCTACATCGAGGAGTACGAGGTCGACGCGCGCGACACCAAGCTCGGCAAGGAGGAGATCACCCGTGACCTCCCCAACGTCAGCCCCGACCTGCTGAAGGACCTCGACGAGCGCGGCATCGTCCGCATCGGCGCCGAGGTGCGTCCCGGCGACATCCTCGTCGGCAAGGTCACGCCCAAGGGCGAGACCGAGCTGTCGGCCGAGGAGCGCCTGCTCCGCGCGATCTTCAACGAGAAGAGCCGCGAAGTGCGCGACACGTCGCTCAAGGTCCCGCACGGCGAGCAGGGCACGATCATCGCGGTCAAGGAGTTCAACGCGGAGGACGGCGACGACGAGCTCGGCTCGGGCGTCAACCGCCGCGTCGTGGTCTACATCGCCCAGAAGCGCAAGATCACCGAGGGCGACAAGCTGGCCGGCCGTCACGGCAACAAGGGCGTCATCGCGAAGATCCTCCCGATCGAGGACATGCCCTTCCTCGCCGACGGCACGCCGGTCGACGTCATCCTGAACCCGCTCGGCATCCCGGGTCGAATGAACTTCGGCCAGGTGCTCGAGACCCACCTCGGATGGGTCGCCAAGCAGGGCTGGAAGGTCGAGGGCGATCCCGAGTGGGCGAAGAACCTGCCCGAGGGTGCTCGTGAGGCCGCTCCCGGCACGAAGGTCGCGACCCCCGTGTTCGACGGCGCGTTCGAGTCGGAGATCGAGGGTCTGCTCGACTCGACCAACCCGACGCGCGACGG
>JAEYVZ010000020.1 GCA_023431405.1 Actinomycetes bacterium | reverse complement strand
ATCTGCACCTGCGCTTCGCGGGCCGGCGCCACGACCGGCTCGCCGACCGCATGCGTCGCCGGTTCGAGATCGGCAACGGGCACGACCCGCGCTTCCGCGACGACACCGCGCACATCCGCGACGACCCCGACTGGCGCGTCGCCGGCGCCGGTCCCGGCCTCGAAGACCGCCGGGTGGAGATCACGGGGCCGACCGACCCCAAGATGACCATCAACGCGCTCAACTCGGGCGCCCGCGTGTGGCTCGCCGACCAGGAGGATGCCACGAGCCCCACCTGGAAGAACGTCATCGAAGGCCAGCTGTCGCTGTTCGACGCGATCCGCGGACAGCTGCGGTTCACGAGCCCTGACGGCAAGGAGTACGCGGTCACCGCCGAGCGCACCCCCACGATCGTCATGCGTCCGCGCGGATGGCACCTCACCGAGAAGCACCTGCCGTTCACCGACCGCACCGGGCGCACGCTCGCGGCATCCGGTTCGCTCGTCGACTTCGGGCTGTATTTCTTCCACAACGCGCAGCGGCTCATCGACAGCGGGGTCGGTCCGTACTTCTACCTGCCGAAGCTGGAGTCGGCCGAAGAGGCGAAGCTGTGGGACGACGTGTTCACCTTCAGCGAGGAGTACATCGGCATCCCGCACGGCACGATCCGCGCGACCGTGCTCATCGAGACGCTGCCGGCGGCGTTCGAGATGGAGGAGATCCTGTTCGAGCTGCGCGACCACTGCGCAGGCCTCAACGCCGGCCGGTGGGACTACATCTTCTCGATGATCAAGAACTACCGCGGGCGCGGGGCGCGATTCGTGCTCCCCGACCGCAGTCAGGTCACGATGACGGTTCCTTTCATGCGCGCGTACACCGAGCTGCTCGTGAAGACGTGCCACAAGCGCGGGGCCTTCGCGATCGGCGGCATGAGCGCCTTCATCCCCAACCGTCGCGACCCCGAGGTGACCGCGCAGGCCTTCGAGAAGGTCGCCGCCGACAAGAAGCGGGAGGCGGGAGACGGCTTCGACGGCACCTGGGTCGCCCACCCCGACCTCATCCCCGTGGCCCAGGCAGAGTTCGACGCGGTGCTCGGCGATCGTCCGAACCAGCTCGACCGGCAGCGCCCCGAGGTCGACGTGAAGGCGTCGCAGCTGATCGATGTGCACATCGGCCTGCCGGTGACCGCCGCCGGCGTGTACGGGAACGTCTCGGTGGCGATCCGCTACATCGAGGCGTGGCTGCGCGGCCTCGGCGCCGTCGCCATCGACAACCTGATGGAAGATGCCGCGACGGCCGAGATCAGCCGGAGCCAGATCTGGCAGTGGATCCACCAGGACCGCTACACCGACGACGGCACCGCGATCACGGCGGAGTACGTCGAGTCGCTCATCACGCAGGTGCTGGGCGAGGTCGACCGGGCCGAGGGCGACCGGTTCGACGATGCCGCCGCACTCTTCCGCGAGGTGGCGCTCGGGGCAGACTTCCCGGCCTTCCTCACCGTCCCGGCTTACAACCGCTACCTCACCTCGTAGCGAGCCGAGAAGAGCGAACCGGGCGGGCGGGTGCCACGAGCATCCGCCCGCCCCCGTCTTTGCGCGCGGGGTGCGACGGAATCCGATCGGTGTAGAGATGTCGATTCGACCGTGTCGCGTTCGACGCGTTCACGTAACGTCGCTCACACGCGAAAGGACACGACGATGCGCTTCTTGATGCTGGTAATGACCGACCCCGACCTGCACGAGCCGGAGGAGGGCCCGGTCACCATCGAAGACTGGGTCGACGAGACCTACGGCTCCGGGCGCGCCGTGGAAGGCGACCGCCTTCGCCCCGCAGCGCAGGCCCGCACGGTGAAGCGACGCAAAGGCGAGGTGATCGTCAGCGACGGGCCGTTCGCCGAGGCCTATGAGCTCATCGGCGGCTTCGACGTGCTGGAATGCGAGACCCTCGAGGAGGCGATCGAGGTCGCCGCACGGCATCCGATGGCCGCGGCGGGCGTCATCCAGCTCCACCCGGCCTGGCCGCTCGACCTGTGAACGATCGCTGACGCCCGGGCGGCATCCGTCCGGGCGTCAGCGGCGCCTGTCAGCCGCGATGCCTGTCAGCTGCTCTTGTGCCGCGGCTTCCGGGCGGGGCGGTCGTCATCGCGACGCGCGCGGTCGTCGTCGCGACGCGGGCGGTCGCCGTCGAAACGGCGCGCGGGGCGGTCATCGTCACGGCGGCGCGGGCGGTCGTCATCGCGGCGGTGGCCGGGACGCCCCCGATCCGGCGCGATGTCGATGAGCTGACCGGAGATGCGGGTCCCGCGCAGGCGGTCGAGGACTGCCGGGTCCATCGACGTCGGCAGCTCGACGAGCGAGAAGGTCGGCTTGATCTGGATCGCACCGAAATCGTCGCGTCCGAGACCGCCCTCGTTGGCGAGCGCGCCCACGATCTGGCGCGGCTCGACGCGATGACGGCGGCCGACCTCGATGCGATACGTGGTGAAGTCGCCGCGGCTGCGGCGCTCGCGCGACGCACCGGCACCCCGGGTTCCACCCTCGCCACGCTCCTTCCGCTGGCCGCGCTGCGCGTCTGCGGCGAGCGCCTTGGCGAGCTCGTCGTCGGCGGGGTCGAGCAGCAGCGGCGTCTCACCCTGCGCCACGACGGCGAGCGCCGCCGCCACATCCTGCTCGGGCACGTCGTGATGACGCACGTAATGGGCGATCACATCTCGGAACGCGGCGATGCGGTCGGTCTCGGCAAGTGCCGCGGTGATCGCGTCGTCGAAGCGCGCCAGGCGCGTCGAGTTGATGTCATCCGTCGACGGCAGCTGCATCTGGGTCGGCTGCTGACGCGTGGCCCGTTCGATGTGCGCGAGCAGGTAGCGCTCGCGGGGAGTGACGAAGCTGATCGCATCGCCCTTGCGGCCCGCGCGCCCCGTGCGGCCGATGCGGTGCACGTACGACTCGGTGTCGGTGGGGATGTCGTAGTTCACGACGTGGCTGATGCGCTCGACGTCGAGCCCGCGCGCGGCGACATCCGTGGCGACGAGGATGTCGAGCTTGCCGTCCTTGAGCTGGGCGACGCTGCGCTCGCGCTGCGGCTGCGGGATGTCGCCGTTGATCGGGGCGGCCGAGAACCCGCGAGCGCGGAGCTTCTCGGCGAGCGTCTCGGTCTCGTTCTTCGTGCGGACGAAGATGATCATCCCGTCGAAGTCCTCGACTTCGAGGATGCGCGTGAGGGCGTCGACCTTCTGCTGGTACGACACGATCAGGTAGCGCTGGGTGATGTTCGTGTTGGTCGTGGTCTTCGTCTTGACCGTGATCTCCTCCGGGTCGCGCAGATACTGCTGCGCGAGCCGGCGGATCGAGGGCGGCATCGTGGCCGAGAAGAGGGCGACCTGCTTGTCGACCGGGGTTTGGGCGAGGATCTGCTCAACATCCTCGGCGAAGCCCATCTTGAGCATCTCGTCGGCCTCGTCGAGCACCAGGTTCTTCAGCTGCGAGAGGTCGAGCGTGCCCTTCTCGAGGTGGTCCATGATGCGACCGGGGGTGCCGACGACGATGTGCACGCCGCGGCGCAGCGCCGACAGCTGAACGCCGTAGCCCTGCCCGCCGTACACGGGCAGCACGTGCACGCCCTTCATGCGGGACGCGTAGGCCTCGAACGCCTCGCAGACCTGGAGCGCGAGCTCGCGGGTGGGCGCGAGCACGAGTGCCTGCGGGGTCTTCTGGTGCAGGTCGAGCGTCTCCATGATCGGCAGCGCGAACGCGGCCGTCTTGCCGGTGCCGGTCTGGGCCATGCCGACCACATCACGGCCGCCGAGCAGCACGGGGATCGTGGCGGCCTGGATCGCCGACGGCGTCTCGTACCCGAGGTCTTTGATGGCGGAGAGCACGGGGCCCGTGAGCCCGAGGTCGGCGAACCCCGGAGCGGCGTTCTCGGCGTCGGCAGAAGCGTCGGCGTCGGAGGGGGCGTCAGCGTCGGACGGGGCGTCGGCGGACGGGGCGTCGGCGGAGGTGCCGTCGGCGGAGGTGGAGTCGGCGGAGGTGGAGGAAACGGAGGCGCCGGAAGCGTCATCGGCGCGGGGGAACTCGGGGGTGTCGGCCGCGGGGTCGGTGTCAGTCACCTCCCTACAGTAGTCGGCGCTCCTGGGAGGCCACGGGGTGGCGCCGGGAGGCTCCGCGGCCGGAGGTCGATCTGTGACGGCGACGCCTGTGCCGGAGGGTGCACGGCGCTACGCTCTTAGGGTGACCGACAGCGCCTCCCTCCCCCGCACTCCCCGTGTGTCCGCCAAGCTCAGCGCCATCGCTGAATCGGCGACCCTGAAGGTCGACGCCAAAGCGAAGTCGCTGCAGGCGGCCGGCCGGCCCGTCATCTCCTATGCGGCCGGTGAACCCGACTTCGCGACGCCGCAGTTCATCGTCGATGCGGCCGCCGAAGCACTGCGCGACCCCGCGAACTTCCGGTACACCCCGGCCGCAGGCCTCCCCGTGCTGCGCGAGGCGATCGCCGCCAAGACGCTGCGCGACTCGGGGCTCGAAGCGGCGCCGTCGCAGATCATCGTCACCAACGGCGGCAAGCAGGCCGTCTATCAGGCGTTCCAGGCGGTGCTGAACCCCGGCGACGAGGTGCTCCTCCCCGCGCCGTACTGGACGACCTACCCCGAAGCGATCGCCCTCGCCGACGGTGTTCCGGTCGAGGTGTTCGCCGGTGCCGACCAGGACTACAAGGTCACCGTGGAGCAGCTCGACGCCGCACGCACCGACAAGACGACCGCGCTCGTGTTCGTGTCGCCCTCGAACCCGACGGGGTCGGTGTACACGCCCGAGGAGACGAAGGCGATCGGCGAGTGGGCGCTCGAGAACGGCATCTGGGTCATCAGCGACGAGATCTACCAGAACCTCGTCTACGAGGGCACCCGTGCGGTGTCGATCGTGGAGGCGGTGCCCGCGCTGGCCGAGCAGACCATCCTCGTGAACGGGGTCGCCAAGACATACGCGATGACCGGGTGGCGCGTGGGCTGGATGGTGGGTCCGGCATCCGCCATCAAGGTCGCCGCGAACCTGCAGTCGCACCTCAGCTCCAACGTCAACAACATCGCGCAGCGCGCGGCCCTCGCCGCTCTCACGGGTCCGCAGACCGAGGCTGAGCAGATGCGGGTGGCGTTCGATCGCCGCCGCCGCCTCATCGTGTCGGAGCTGTCGAAGATCCCCGGTGTCGTCGTACCGAACCCGCTCGGCGCGTTCTACGTCTACCCCGATGTCACCGGTCTCCTCGGCCGCGAATGGCGAGGGACCACGGTGAGCACATCGCTGGAGCTCGCAGACCTCATCCTCGACGAGGCCGAGGTCGCCGTCGTTCCCGGTGAGGCGTTCGGACCGAGCGGCTACCTGCGCCTGTCGTACGCGCTCGGTGACGACGCCCTCCTCGAAGGAGTGCAGCGCCTGCAGACGCTCTTCAGCTGAGCGCTGTCCGTGCGGCAGCCCGGTTGATCAGAGCTCGACCCCGACAAGCACCGGCTCGGGCTGCAGCATGAGTCCGAACTCGGAGTGCACGCGACCGCGCACGAAGCGGGCGAGCTCGGCGAGCTCCGCGGCGGTCGCCCCTCCCCTGTTGGTGAGGGCGAGAGCGTGCTTCGTAGAGAGCCCGGCGCGCGAGCGCGGCAGCGAGAACCCCTTGCGCAGACCTGCGTGCTCGATGAGCCACGCCGCGCTGACCTTCACATCCGGCTCGTGCGACGTCGGTGCGGGAACGACCCCGTCGTAGACCGCGAGCGGGATGACGGTGTCGGGATCCTCCTCGACCGACATCGGCCAGCGCGGACACTCGGGCGGGAGCGTGCGGGCGAAGGCCGACGAGACGATGGCGTTCTGGAAGAACGAGCCGGCGCTGTACGTGTCAGGGTCGTTGTCGTCGAGCACCATGCCCTTCCGCGCGCGCGTGGCGAGCACGGTCTCGCGCAGCCACCGCAGCGTGACCGTCGCCGACGGATCGAGCCCGAGCGCCTGGCGAAGCTGCGCGCCCTGCACGTCGATGGCACCGTGGCCGACATCGGCGAGCTCGAGGGTGACAGAGAGGATGACGGCATCCCGGCGCGCGACCGAGCCGTAGTGCGCCTTCAGCACCGAGGTGCGGAATCCGAGTTCGAGCTCGGCCGCCGGCACCGTCGTGACCTCGCCGGTGGCGTGATCGAGCAGTTCGACCTCGACGAGGGTCTGCACGAGCTCCTGGCCGTACGCGCCGATGTTCTGGACGGGTGCGGCACCCGTGGTGCCGGGGATGCCCGACATCGCCTCGATGCCCTGAAGCCCCTCGGCCACCGTGTAGGCGACGAGTTCGTCCCACCCGTGCCCGGCCTGCACCCGCACGCGTGCATGACCTGCGCGCGGTGACGGCAGCCGCTCGAGCCCCTGACTGCGCATGAGCACGACCGTGCCTTCGAACGGCTCGTCGCCGACGAACAGGTTCGAGCCACCGCCGACGACGAGCCACGGCTCGCCCGTCGCCCAGAGGTCCAGGAGCGTGTCGACGGCTTCCGTCGAGGTGCGCACCTCCACCATTCGGCGGGGGCGCCCACCGGCGCGCAGCGTAGTGAGCTGCGAGAGGGGAACGGGAGTGATCTCGACCATCGTCACGCAGCGCGCACGCGCACCTGCGCCTTGCCCAGAACGACGGTGTCGGCGTGCGAGACGGTGAGATCGATGCGGAGGGCGTCGTCGTCGACGGCGCCGACCTTGGCGACCACCGTGAGGTCTGCCCCGTGCTCGGCGTCGACGACGACGGGGCGGGTGAAGCGCACGCCGTACTCGAGGATGCGGCCGCTGTCGCCGAGCCATTCGATCACGGTCTCGACCGCGATGCCCATCGTGAGCATCCCGTGCGCAAGCACTCCGGGAAGTCCCACGCGTTCGGCGACGTCGTCACGATAGTGGATGGGGTTGAAGTCGCCGGAGGCCCCGGCGTAGCGCACGAGCGATTCGCGGGTCAGGTGGACGGTGCGTTCGGCGACGACGGCGCCGACCTCGATCGCGGTCATTCCTCGCCTCCGATCAGCAGCACGGAGATCGCCGTGACGACGTGTGCGTCGGCGGCATCCGTGATCTGGGCTTCGCTGGTCACCATGGCGCCTTTCCCGAACGGACGCACCTGGCTGACGGTGAGCCGCGCGGTGAGCTCGTCGCCGGCGACGATCGGGCGCGTGTAGCGGAAGCGCTGCTCGGCGTGGACGGTGCGCTCGAGCGCGATGCCGGAGTCGGGCTCGGCGAGAAGCTGCTGAAGCGTGAGGTCTTGGATGACCATGGCGAACGTGGGCGGGGCGACGACGTCGGGGTATCCGAGGGCCTGCGCCGCGGCCGGGTCGGTGTGCTGGGGGTCGGTGGCGAAGACAGCGCGGGCGAACTCGCGCACCTTCTCACGGCCGACGAGGTATGGCGGGGTCGGCGGGAACTCTCGGCCGATCAGGTCAGGATTCACGGGCACCCGTCAATCCTACCGAGCCGTCACCCCGCGGGAGGCGTGCGGGAGGCGCGCGGGGCCGTGCTCCTGCCCGGACTTCGGCGGCGCCGCGGACCGCGTCATTCGGCGGTGCGCCGCGACCGCCATGCCTTGATGGCGAGCTGGGTGGCGATGAAGGCGAGGAAGACGGCGAAGAGGATGTTGGAGACGAACGGGTCGAGGAGGGTGGCGATCCACGCCCCGAGGGCGGTGGTCGTGGAGGCGGCGACGCCGATCATGGCGGCGGCGGGGAGGTCGACGTTGCGGCGACGGAAGTTTCCCACCGTTCCGGACAATGCCGTGGGGATCATCATGAGCAGCGACGTTCCCTTGGCGATGAGGTCGCTGGTGCCGAAGAGGAACATGAGCGCGGGAACGACGATGACGCCGCCGCCCACGCCGAGGAGTCCTGCCATGATTCCCGTGAACAGGCCGAGGCCGGCGAGGGCGATGCCCACGAGCAGCGTGAGTTCGAGCTCGGCGTCACGCGAGGGCACCACGATGAAGAGCATCGCGATGACGATGACGAGGAACCCGACGAAGCCCCAGCGGAGCGCGTTCTGCGGCAGCCGTGCGAGGAGCCACGTGCCGATCTGGGCTCCGACGACGGCGCTGACGGCCAGGATGATCGCGGGGATCCAGGCGACCGAGCCGTTGACGGCGTACGACACGACACCCACCGTGGCGGTGGGGACGATGGCGGCGAGCGACGTGCCGGCGGCGAGTCGGTGGTCGAAGTGGAGGAACAGGACGAGCAGCGGGACGATGACCGTGCCGCCGCCGACGCCGAACAGTCCCGACAGGAGCCCGGCCGCCAGGCCGATCCCCACGGTGGCGACGACGAAGCGCGGAGTGATCCGCCGGTCGCGGCCGGTCACGCCTCGGTCTCCGGCACGCTCCCGGCAAGTGCGCCTTCGTCGCCGGTGGCGGCCTTCTCGAACTGCGAGCGGTAGAGGCGCCAGTAGGCGCCCTGGGCCGCGATGAGTTCTTCGTGGGTGCCCTTCTCGACGATGTCGCCGTGCTCCATCACGAGGATGAGGTCGGCGTCGCGGATCGTCGACAGGCGGTGCGCGATCACGAACGAGGTGCGTCCTTCGCGAAGCGCCGACATGGCATGCTGCAGCAGCAGCTCGGTGCGCGTGTCGACCGAGCTCGTCGCCTCGTCGAGGATGAGGACGGCCGGCTGTGCGACGAACGCTCGGGCGATCGTGATGAGCTGCTTCTCGCCGGCCGACACGTTGGCGGCATCCTCGTCGAGGACGGTGTCGTAGCCGTCGGGGAGGGAGTGGACGAAGCGGTCGACCCGGGTGGCGACGGCGGCTTCGACGATCTCCTCGTCGCTGGCGCTCTCCTTGCCGTAGCGGATGTTCTCGCGGATGGTGCCGGCGAACAGCCACGGATCTTGCAGCACCATGCCGGTGCGGGAGCGCACGTCGTCGCGGGTGAGTTCGGCGATGTCCTGACCATCGAGGAGGATGCGGCCTCCGTCGAGCTCGTAGAACCGCATCAGCAGGTTGACGAGGGTCGTCTTGCCGGCACCGGTCGGGCCGACGATGGCGACGGTCTGACCGGGTTCGACCCGGAACGACAGGTCGCGGATGAGCGGCTTGTCGGGCGAGTACGAGAACTCCACGTGCTCGAACTCGATCACGCCGCGTCCGTGCAGGGGCTCGGGCGCGTCGTCGGCGTCGGGGTCCTGCTCTTGTTCGTCGAGCAGCATGAACACGCGCTCGGCGGATGCGGTGCCCGACTGCACCACCGCGGCCATGCCGCCGAGCTCCGACAGCGGCTGCGTGAACTGCTGCGAGTACTGGATGAATGCCTGCACGTCTCCGAGGCGCAGCTGCCCCGACGCCACCATGAGCCCGCCGAGCACCGCGATGCCGACATAGGTGAGGCTTCCGATGAACATCATGGACGGCATCATGAGGCCCGAGAGGAACTGCGCCTTGAACGATGCCTGGTAGAGCTCTTCGTTCTCCTCCTGGAACTTCGCGCGCGAGTCTTCTTCGCGACCGTAGACCCGCACGAGGGCGTGGCCGGAGAACGACTCCTCGACGCGGGCGTTGAGCCGCCCGACCTTCTGCCATTGCGTGGCGAACGCCTTCTGCGAGCGCGGGCCGATGACACCGAAGATGACGGCCATGAGCGGGAGCGCGATGAGCGCGACGATCGCGAGCTGCCACGAGATGGAGAACATCATCACGAGCACGCCCACGACCGTGAGCACGTTGGTGACCGCCGTCGACAGCGACTGCTGCATCGTCTGCGTGATGTTGTCGATGTCGTTGGTGACACGTGAGATGAGCTCGCCGCGCTGCACGCGGTCGAAGTAGGCGAGCGGAAGGCGGTTGATCTTGGCCTCGACGTCTTCGCGCAGGCGCCACATGGTGCGCACCATGATGACGTTGATGACGTAGCCCTGCAGCCACGTGAGCAGGGCTGACAGGACGTAGATCGCCAGGACGCCGACGACGACCCAGCGCAGACTCTCGAAGTCGACGCCCGCGCCCACGCGGAAGTCGTGCATGGCCGAGACGATGTTGGCGAGGTCTCCCTGGCCGGCGGCGCGCAGTGCGTCGACGACCTCCTGCTGGCTCGCGCCGGCGGGGAACTGGCCCTCGAGAGAGCGTGAGAGCACGCCCTGGAAGATCAGGTTGGTCGCCTCTCCCAGCACCTTGGGCGCGATGACGGCGAGCACGACGCCGACCGCTCCGAGCGCGGAGACGAATGCGAACGCCCACTTGTGCGGGCCGAGCAGCCCGATCATGCGGGTGAAGCTCTTGCCGAAGTCGGCGGCCTTGCCCGGAGCGACCGAGTCCCAGTCTCCCGAGCTCAGCCGCGCCTGCTCTGCCCGCTCGGCTTCGAGACGTTCTTCTTCGGTCATCGTCTGCTCGCTCATGCGTCGACCCCCAGCTGCGACTCGACGATCTCGCGGTACGTCTCGTTCGAGGCCAGCAGCTCCTCGTGCGTGCCGAGGCCCACCATGCGCCCGTCGTCGAGCACGACGATGCGGTCGGCCTCGGTGATGGTGGAGACACGCTGGGCGACCACGATCTTGGTGACGTGCGGCAGCTCTCGCCACAGCGCCTGCCGGAGGCGAGCGTCGGTGGCGACGTCGAGAGCGGAGAACGAGTCGTCGAAGACGAGGATCTCGGGCTGGTGCACAATGGCCCGGGCGATCGCGAGCCGCTGCCGCTGGCCGCCCGACACGTTGGTGCCTCCCTGGGAGATGCGGCCGTCGAGCCCGCCCTCCATCTCGGCCACGAAGTCACGCCCCTGCGCGATCTCGAGGGCTCGCCAGAGCTCCTCGTCGGTCGCGTCCTCGCGCCCGAAACGAAGGTTCGATGCCACGGTGCCGGTGAACAGGAACGCCCGCTGAGGCACGTAGCCGATGCCGCGCCAGAGCTGATCGAGGTCGGCTTCCCGCACATCGACGCCCGCCACACGCACCGCGCCCGCGGTCACGTCGAACAGCCGCGGGATGAGGGAGACGAGCGTCGTCTTGCCCGACCCGGTCGACCCGACGATCGCGAGGGTCTCTCCCGGCTCGGCGCGGAAGCTGAGCCCGGAGAGCACGGGGTCATCCGCGCCGGGGTAGGCGAACGAGACGTCGTCGAACTCGACGCTGCCCGGGGTGGGGAACTGCGACACGGGCCGCGCAGGGCGGGTGAGCTGGTCGTCGGAGTCGAGCACCTCGCCGATGCGGTCGGCAGACACGGCGGCGCGCGGGATCATGATCGTCATGAAGGTGGCCATGAGCACGCCCATGAGGATCTGACCCACGTACTGCATGAACGCGAACAGCGTGCCGATCTGCACTCCGCCCTGGTCGACCTGGATGCCGCCGAACCAGATCACGCCCACGACCGTGACGTTGAGCACGAGCATCGCGAGCGGGAACATGAGCACGAAGAGCGAGCCGACGCGGCGGCCCACCACCATGATGTCGGTGTTGGCGACACGGAAGCGGCCCTCTTCGATGCGCTCACGGACGAACGCCCGGACGACGCGCACCCCGGTGAGCTGCTCCCGCATGATGCGGTTCACCGTGTCGAGACGCTGCTGATACTGGCGGAAGAGCGGCACCATGCGGCTGATGATGATGCCTGCCACGACGAGGAGCGTCGGCACGGCGACACCGATGAGCCAGCTCAGGCCGACGTCCTGCTGCAGGGCCATGATGATGCCGCCGATCGCCAGCAGCGGAGCTGTCACCAGCATCGTGGCGCCCATCATCGCGAGCATCTGCACCTGCTGCACATCGTTGGTGTTGCGGGTGATGAGGGTGCCGGCGCCGAAGCGCGACACCTCGCGCTCGGAGAACCCGCCCACCTTCTGGAAGACGTCTCGACGGATGTCGCGGCCGGCGCCCATCGCGGCACGGGCGGCGAAGTAGGTGGCGATGACGGAGGCGACGATCTGGCCCAGCGCGACGCCCAGCATCAGGACGCCGTTCGACCAGATGTACGCGGTGTCGCCGCGGGCCACGCCGTTGTCGATGATGTCGGCGTTGAGGCGAGGCAGGTACAGCGAGGCCATGGCCGAGGCGAACTGGAACACGAGCACGCCGGCCAGGAGCCATCGGTACGTCTTCAGATAGCGCACCAGAAGCTTGCCGAGCATGTCAGGCCTCCCCGTCGACCGCGTAGAACGGTCCATGCTAACTCCGACGTGCGACACGCGCCGGATCGGGTCACGACTGTTCGCTCAGAGCACGACCGCCGTTCCCCGCGCCCACCGGTTCCCGCGCGGGCCACACCGGCCGCCGAGGTCCTCCCCCGACGGCCGGTGCTGCTGTGTGGCCGGTGGTGCGTGCGGTTCAGGCCACGCGCGATGTCGCAGCGGCGCGGCGCCAGGTGCCGTCGAACACGCGCCGGTGCGGCGCCGGATCGAAGGTCGCACCCGGGCAGACCACCGCGACGCGGAACACCTCGGACGCGCGGTCGGAGAACCACTCCGCCTCGCGGTCGACCTGTTCGAGCACACGCGCGGTCAGCAGCTCGCTGTTGTCATGGTCGGGACAGCGGAAGACCGCCGGCGCCAATACGACATCGCTCATCGAATCCCCCCAGTGTTCGATGTACGGGACCCCCATCCCGTTCCCTCCACAGATACCAGGACGCGCCTCGCGTCCGCAACAGCGAATTCGCCGCCGCCCGCAGAACGCGGACGGCGGCGAAGACGGATGCGGTCGAGCCGCGACGGCTCAGAACGTGGCGGTGTCGGGGTCGGCGCCCACGCGCTGTCCGCGGTCGAGACCGTCGATGGCCGCCATCTCGGCCTCGGAGAGCTCGAAGCCGAAGACGTCGAGGTTCTGGGCGATCCGCTCCGGGGTGGACGACTTCGGGAAGACGATGATCCCCTGCTGGAGGTGCCAGCGGATGACCACCTGCGCGGGGGTCACCCCGTGCGCGGCCGCCGCATCCGCGATGGGCTGCTCGGAGAACAGGTCGTACTTGCCCTGTCCGAGCGGACCCCACGCCTCGGTGCGGATGCCGTGCGATTCGCCGAACGCACGAAGCTCGCGCTGCGCGAAGGCGGGGTGCAGTTCGATCTGGTTGACCGCCGGCACCGTGTCGGTCTCGGAGAGGATGCGCTCCAGGTGCGGACGGTGGAAGTTCGAGACGCCGACGGAACGGGTCAGACCTTCTCCGCGCAGCTCGACCATCGTCTGCCACGAGGCGACGTATCGGTCGAGGTCGGGGCGCGGCCAGTGGATGAGGTAGAGGTCGACATGGTCGAGGCCGAGCTTGTCGAGGCTCGTCGCCAGCGCGGCACGCACGGAGTCGGTGCCCTGCTCGGAGTTCCAGAGCTTCGTGGTGACGAACAGCTCGTCACGCGGGATGCCGCTGGCGGCGATCGCACGCCCGACCCCTTCCTCGTTGCCGTAGATCGCGGCCGTGTCGATGTGGCGGTAGCCGGCGGAGAGGGCCTCCGAGACGATGCGCTCCGTCTCCGCGGGGTCGACCTTGAAGACGCCGAATCCGAGCTGCGGGATCGTGTGGCCGTCGTTGAGGGTGATGTCAGGAATCGTCATGCATCTAGCCTCGCATCCGCGGGGGACTCGGGGCGACGTGGCGAGCGGACCGCGACGGGCGTATGGAACCTGGCCTCGGGAGGCCCTCCATGACCGCTCACGCACCCACAGATCAGACGACGCACTGATAGCAGTCGAATTCGCGCGAGGTCAATACTCTTCCGCTCCCGCGGAAGAAGAGTTATTCTCCCGCGGGCGTGAGCGGCCCTCTGGGGGTTCACCTGGGGAGGTTCAAGTGACGACGGGTCGGCCCCGCGTCCGCCTCGCTCGCGCGGTGGCCCCGACGGGTGGGGGGATTTCGTCGGGGCCATCGGCCGCGCGCACGAGAAAGGCCCCGTCGCGTGTGCGACGAGGCCTTTCGATGTCAGGCGCGGCGGTAACTCGCGACCACGGGACAGTCGAACGGATCGCGGGCGGCGAGCCCCACCCGGTTGAGGTAGTCGATCACGATGGCGTAGGAGCGCCACAGACTCGTCTCCGTGTAGGGGACGCTCAGCGTCTCGCATTGGTCGCGCACGATGCCGCGCGCCTTCGCGAGCGCCGGTCGCGGCATGTTCGGGAAGAGGTGGTGCTCGATCTGGTAGTTGAGTCCGCCCATCAGCCAGGTCGCCCACCAGCCGCCGCGGATGTTGCGCGACGTCCGCACCTGCTTGCTGAAGAAGTCGAGCTTCGCGTCGGGCGCGATGACGGGCATGCCCTTGTGGTTGGGGGCGAACGACGCTCCCATGTACACGCCGAACACGGCCAGCTGCACAGCGACGAACGCGAACGCCATGCCCACCGGCAGGAAGACGAAGACGGGCGCGACGAACACCGCGAAGCGGGCGGCGAGCAGGGCGAGCTCCGTGCCGCGCCGGTCGACCTTGCCGCGGCTGAACAGATGGCGGAAGGCGTGCACGTGCAGGTTGGCACCCTCGAAGGTGAGCAGCGGGAAGAAGAGCCAGCCTTGGCGGCGGGTGATGAGGCGTCGAAGGCCCCGCGCCTGGGCGGCATCCGCGTCGAGGAAGGAGATCGTGTCGACCTCGATGTCGGGATCCTTGTCGACACGGTTCGGATTCGCGTGGTGACGGGTGTGCTTGTTCGTCCACCAGGAGTAGCTGAGGCCGACGATGCCGTTGGCCAGCAGCCGGGCGAGCCGGTCGTTAGCCGGACCACTGGCGAGGATCTGGCGGTGCGCGGCCTCATGAGCGAGGAAGGCGACCTGGGTCATGAGGATGCCGAGTGCGCCCGCCATGAGCAGCTGGAACCAGCTGTCGCCGAGAAGGATGAAGCCGGTGATGACCCCACCGAAGCCGAGGGCGAGTGCCACTCCGACGAGCCCGTAGAAGACGGGGGTGCGCCGCAGGAGTCCTGTCTCGCGCACGACCTGCGCCACGTCGGTGAAGGCGCGGGCCATAGGGGGGAAATCGGCGGTGCCGGCGTATGTCTGCCGCACCGGGCCGAGTCGGGCGTCAAGGACGGTGGAGGAGATAGAACACCTACTGTGAATCGGGGCCGTATTGGCCGCAGGAGCCAAAGACGACTGCCGATAGCTGTATGGCTCACACTACGCGCGTGTGTATGGCCGGATCGGCATGTGAGCGCGGGATCGGCATGTGCATAAGACGGCGAACGGCCGGGACCATGAGGTCCCGGCCGTTCGGAGAAGCTTTGTGCTCTGAGAGACTCAGAGAGGGCGGATGTTCGCCGCCTGCATTCCCTTGGGTCCACGCTCTGCGTCGAACTCCACCTTCTGGGCTTCGCGCAGCTCCTTGAAGCCGTCGCCCGAGATCGCGGAGTAGTGCGCGAAGAGGTCGGCCGAGCCGTCATCGGGAGCGATGAAGCCGTAGCCCTTCTCGGAGTTGAACCATTTCACGGTGCCAGTGGCCATCGTGTCTTTCCTTCTGTTGTTCGTGGCCGCCGCGGCGACCGGGTGTGCCGCGACGACTGGTGCGTCACGGACGATGATGCGCCGCGGTGGTGAACACAGAGTCGAGATCTTCGACGGATCCGGAGGCGGCGAAATCGGTGGTGGATCGAGCTCGCCACGTCTGTTCTCATCGGTGAGGCAGAGGATCGGGAATTGAACCGGCTCGGGTGCGAATTCAGACTATCACTCGATGCCCGTGCGCCGTCATCCGATATCGAGGGCGTTCGCGCGGGCGACCTCGCCGAGCCACCACAGACTCGGCTTGGGGTGGCGCTCGAACGTCTCGCGGTCCCAGCCGATGAGCCCGAAGGTGGGCCGGTACGACCCCCATTCGTAGTTGTCGAGCAGCGACCAGTGGAGATAGCCGATGAGCGGGAGACCGGCCTGGATCTCCATGTGGAGCGCGTGCAGCGCGTCGCGGGTGTAGTCGATGCGGCGCGCGTCGTCGGAGGTGGCGATGCCGTTCTCGGTGACGAACACCGGGAGCCCGGTCACGTCGTAGGCCAGCCGCGCGGCCTCCGCGATGGCGGGCGGGTAGTACTCCCAGCCGGTGAGCGTCTGCTCCACGTCGTCGGGGGCGGGCAGGGGTCCGTCGGCGGTGATGCGGGTGCGCGTGTACGCCTGCACCCCCACGAAGTCGTCGCCGCGGGAGGCCTCGAGGAAGATCGTCTCGCGCGGATAGGCGTACGCGCGGAGCACGTCTTCGGCGCCGGGGTCGGCGTAGAACTGCTGCGGCGCGACGGGCCAGCCGACGGGGCGCCCCGTGCTGCGGACGATCTCGACGGCGCGTCGGTGTGCGTCGATGATGTGCTCGGTGACGATCGGGTCGGGGTTCGGCAACGACCCGGCCTGGATCTCCTGGTTGCCCTCCTTGCCGGCGAAGATCATGGCCAGGATGTTCGGCTCGTTGATCGTGAAGACGTGGGATGCCGAGTGCAGCAGCGGCAGCACGATCTCCACGAACCGGGTGAACCGGTCGATGCAGGCGGGATTGCGCCATCCGCCATCGGCGGCGAACCACTGCGGGGTCGTGAAGTGGTAGATCGTGATCGCAGGGGTGACCCCGAGCTCGTGGCAGCAGTCGATGACGCGCCGGTAGTGGTCGAGCGCCGCGCGCGACACCATGCCCTCGGCAGGCTCGATGCGCGACCATTCGAGCGAGAAGCGGTACGTGCTCAGACCCGATTTCGCGAGCAACGCGATGTCTTCGCGGTAGCGGTGATAGCTGTCGGCGGCATCCCCCGACGGTTCGGCGAGCGTCGTGTCGGCGGCGACCTCGCGGGGCCACCAGTCGCTGTTGACGTTTCCGCCCTCGATCTGGTGGCCGGCGGTCGCCGCACCCCATACGAAGCCGTCAGGGAAGGTGAGCAGTGTCATGGCGTCCTTCTGGGCTCACTTGAGCCCGGTCATGGTGATTCCCTGCACGAAGTAGCGCTGCAGGAAGAGGAACAGGATGAGGATGGGTGTGACCACCAGCACCGAACCGGCCATGAGGAGGCCGTAGTAGGTGCCGTTGGAGCCCACCGAGTACAGCGACAGCGCGACCGGCAGGGTGTACATGCGCTCGGTCTGTGCGACCACCAGCGGCCAGAGGAAGTTGTTCCACGAGCCGAGGAAGGTGAGGATCGCCAGGGTCGCCACCGCCGGTCCGCACTGCGGCATGACGACGCGCAGGAAGATGCGGAACTCCCCCGCTCCGTCGATGCGGGCCGCCTCCAGCAGGGCGTCGGGGACGCCGAGGATGAACTGCCTCATGAGGAACACCCCGAGCGGCCCCGCCAGGAAGGGCAGGATCAGCGCGGGATACGTGTTGACGAGGCCCATGTTGGCCACGAGCACGAACATCGGCACCAGCGTGACGACGCCGGGCACCATGAGCATGAGCAGCACGAGGCCGAACAGCACGCGCTTGCCGGGGAAGTCGAGCTTGGCCAGCGCGTAGGCGACCATCGAGCAGAACACGATGTTGCCGGCCACGACCACGAGCGCGACGATGACCGAGTTGAACAGGAACTGCCCGTAGTCGAGCTGCGTGAGCCACCGCGAGTAGTTGTCGAGCGTCGCCTGCTCCGGCCACCACGTGATCGGCCGCTGGAGCAGCTCCCCCTGCGTCTTGAAGCTTCCCAGCAGCATCCAGACGAACGGCATGAGCGTGAGCACGAGGCCGATCGACAGGGCGACGTAGGTCGCGCCGCGCGACCAGTCGGGGCGGGTGCGAGGGCGCCGCGTCGCGGCCTGCGGCAGGGACTGCGGCGGGGTGTCGATGATCGTCGCCATGTCAGGTGTCCTTCGATCGCAGGATCCGGAACTGCACCGCCGACAGCGCCGCGATGAACGCGAACAGCACGTAGGCGGCAGCGGATGCCAGCGAGTAGTCGCCGTATCCGAACTGGTTGTAGACGTAGTAGCTGATGGTCAGGGTCGAGTTGAGAGGGCCGCCTTGGGTCATGACGAACGGCTCTTCGAAGACCTGCAGGAAGCCGACCGACAGCAGCACCGCCCCGAGCAGGAGCGTCGGGCGCATGAGCGGCAGGGTCATGCTCGTGAAGCGCCGCCACGCGCCGGCCCCGTCGACCTCGGCCGCCTCGTAGACGTCGCGAGGGATCGCCTGGAGACCTGCGAGGAAGATGATCATCAGCGTGCCCATGTTGCGCCACGCCCCCATCGCGATGATCGAGGGCATGGCCCAGAACGGGTCGTTGAGCCAGTCGGGCCCGTCGATGCCGATCCAGGAGAGCACGGTGTTCGCCAGCCCGGAGTCTTGGAGGATGAAGCGCCAGACCACCGCGACGGCGACGATCGAGGTCACGACCGGCGTGTAGTAACCGACGCGGAAGAGCCCGCGGAAGCGATTGATTCCGGAGTTGAGGGCCACGGCCAGCAGCAGCCCCAGCGCCATCGTCAGCGGGATGCCGACGAGCACGAAGGAGAAGGTGTTGACGATCGACTTCACGAAGAGCTCGTCTTGGAAGAGCGCCACGAAGTTGTCGAACCCGATCACGTTCACCGAGAACGGCGATCGGAGGTCTTTGACCCCCAGGTCGGTGAACGACATCGCGAAGGAGCCGACGAGCGGGCCGAGCATGAACACGGCGAAGATCGCCATGAAGGGCAGTGCGAACAGCCACGCCACGACGGCGGTGCGGCGGCGTCGTGCGGCGAAGCCGCGGCGGTGCCGAGAGGGCGCGCCGCGGGGGTGCCGACGCGGGGCCCCGGAGGAGCCGCCGGAGGCGCGCACAGCGCCTCCGGCGGTGACCCCTGCGGCATCCGCCGCGCTGGAACCGGCGAGCACCACGGGTCTTACCAGCCCGTTCCGAGCGCCTCGGCCTTCGCCTCGATGGCGGTGGCGGCGTCTTCGGCGCTCGAGCCGTTGGCGACCTTCTCCGCCTCAGTCTCGATGAACGCCGACATCTCGTCCCAGCTGGGCACCGACGGGGGTGCGACGGTGTCGTCGAGCTGCTCGCGCAGCACCGAGACCCGCTTGTCGGAGGTGAACGGCTCGGCGTCGAGCACGGAGGTGACCGCCGGGAGCCCGCTGGTGAGCTCGTACCAGGCCTTCTGCGTGTCGGCCTGCGACAGCCAGCGGATGAGCTTCCACGCGCCGTCGGGGTTCTTCGCGTCGCTGAACACACCGAGGTGGCCGCCGCCCAGGTAGGAGTCGTTGTTGTCCGCTCCGGCGGGCACGGGGACGGTGGCGACGTTCTCGTCGACCCACGCGGGATCCTGCTGATCACCCAGCACCGAGATCATCCACGGGCCGGAGATGAAGGCCGGGTTGGAGCCGTCGGCGAACGCCGAGGTCTGCGCGTCGCCGTAGCCCGACAGCGGTGCGAGCCCGTCGGTGAAGAACGAGCCGTAGTACTCCAGCGCGGCGACGAGGGCGTCGTGGTCCCACGCGTACGCGTCGCCGGCATCGTTGAGCACGTCGCCGCCTGCCTGCGCGTAGAACGGAAGGATGACCTGGGTCGAGTCCTCGGCATCCCCCATTGGAAGCTGCAGGCCGTACTCGGCGCCGGCGTCCTTGAAGCCCTGCGCGAACGCCGTGAACTCGTCCCACGTCGTCGGGGCGGACATGCCGGCCTTCTCCGCGAGGTCGCTGCGGTAGTAGAGCACGCGGGTCTCGACGTACCACGGCACGGCGTACTGCACGCCCTCGACCTCGGTCGACTCGACCGCCGTCTCGTTGAGGGTGTCGTCATCGACGACGCCGTCGGGCACGGGGGCGAGGCCGCCGGCGGCGACCATCGACGGCAGGAGCGAGGAGCCGATCATGATGGCGTCGGGAACCGTGCCGGCAGCCACGGCCGTCTGGTACTTCGTCATGACGTCGGCCCACGGGATGGTGGTGACGGTGACGCTCGCGTCGGGGTTGGCGTCGATGAACGCTTCGGAGAAGTCGCCGAGGTTCTCGCCCTCCTCCCCCATCGCCCAGACGGTGATCTCACCGGTGGCGGGCGAATCGTCGATGGCCTCCGTCGAGGGTCCGTCGCTTGCGCCGGGGGCATCGTCGGCTCGTCCGCAGCCGGCGAGCGCCAGCATCCCGACGACGCCGATCGCGCCGATCGCCAGAGCCCTGCGTGCGCTCTTCATGGGTGTCCTCCTCATCGAGATCGAGGCGGTCATCGCCTCGCAAACAAACCTAGCAACTGCTTGCTTAGTTTGTTCACCATAGACTGAGTGCCGGACGCACGCAAGGGAGTCGCGGATGAGTGAGGCAGACAACGCCGTCGAGAGCACCGCTCCAGAGCCTCGGAGCGACCTTCGTCGCGTGCGCGGCGACGTGCGCCGAAAGCGCATCCTGTCGACGGCTGTGGAGGTGTTCGGGGAGCAGGGCTACCGGGGCACATCCCTGCGTGAGATCGCGCGGCGTGTGGGAATGTCGGATGCCGGGCTCCTGCACCATTTCGGCACGAAGACGGGCCTCCTGGCCGCTACGATCGCCGAGCGCGACGAGCTCGATCGTGTGCGCCGCGAGGAATCCGAAGCGTCGGGCGCGACGTTCGTCGACACGATGCGCCAGCAGGTGACGCGCAATGCGGCCTCCCCCGGTCTCGTCGCCCTGCACGTCGTGCTTTCCGCCGAGGCGACCGACCCCCAGCATCCGGCCCACGAATCGTTCCGCGAGCGCTACCGCGCCATCCGCCATCAGGATGACGCCGAGTTCGCGCGACTGCAGGAGCGGGGCGAACTGCGCGCCGACCTCGACCCCGAGCGCCTCGGACAGCTGGTGACGGCGATGATGGACGGACTGCAGCTGCAGTGGCTGCTCGACCCCGAACAGGTCGACATGGTCGGGCTCTTCGACGATTTCCTGCGGCTCATCGGGGTGCCGATGACGAACGATGACACGACGCCCTGACCGCCGATACGCGGCACGGCAGGGGGGCGCTGGTCGGACCGGGCCAAGCGTCCCAAGAATCGCTTCCTTATGTAGCGTTCGTGATCTATCGTGAGACCGCATCTGGGCTAGGCGGGACTTCCCGCCGACAGCGCATCAGCGCAACCAGGCGGAAGGGCGCGGGACACCGGTCGGCTCAGAAGTCGTCCGGCGAACGCACACCACGAGCGAGATGAGCAGCCGTGACTGATGCCGAGACGAACCCCACCCCGGGCAAGGACGACGACGAGGTCCGTGTACTTCTGGTGAACCATCGCGACATCGTGCGTCGCGGCCTCCAGTCCGTGCTCACCGACTCCGATGACATCACCGTCGTCGCGGAGGCGAGCTCTCTGGATGCCGCCGAAGATCTCGCCAAAGACGTCAATCCCGACGTCGCCGTGGTCGACTCCACCGGATCCCCGCAGCGGACGATCCGCTCGGTCAGGGCGCTCAGCGACGCCGGCGCCGATGTCCCGACCGTGATCGTCGGCCACGACATCGACACCCCGCGGGTGGCTGCCGCAGCCGATGCCGCCGGCTACCTCCTCGACGACGCCCGGGAGGACGAGGTGCGCGATGCCGTGCGCCGCGCGGCACGCGGCGAGACCTTCGTGCCGCTCACGAGCGCTGCGAGCCTCCCGCCCGAGCACCGGGAGCGCGACCCGCTGCTCACCTTCCGGGAGCGACAGGTGCTGCAGCTGATCGCCGAGGGCCTCACCAACCGAGAGATCGGCGCGCGTCTGGGTCTCGCGGAGAAGACGGTGAAGAACTACACCTCGGCGCTGTTCTCGAAGCTCCACATCGAGCACCGCACGCAGGCCGTCATCTACGGGCTCATGCACGACAGCGAGCACGTCGCGGGCGAGGAGCGCTCTGAGCACTGAGGTCTCGCGGGCGCAGGGCGGGACCTTCGCCCCTGTCGCAATCGCAGGCGGTCGTTCAGCGTGGCCGTACCCCCTTCGCGGAGAAGGCGTGCCCTCGGCACGTCGGTGCCGCGTGAAAGGACCGGCTGATGGCTCTCATGCGGCGACCGCTCACCCCCCGACGCCCCCGCCCTGCGCACGGGCACCCCACGGCCGAACGGGGGATGCTCGCCACCCTCGGGGTGCTCGTGGTCTCGGCCCTCCTCATCTTCCCGCTGGGGCAGTCCGCGCAGGCCCGGCTCGAGGACAACGAGCCCACACGCGATGTCCCGCGCAGCAATACCGAGCTCCGCATCACCTCACTGGGGTCCGGTGTGACGCTGGACGGATTGCGGCCCTCCGATGGGTCGGCTCCGACTCCGCTCACGCCTTACCCCGACACGAACCCCGCCGGCTACACGGCGATCTCGACGTTCGCCGGAACCATCAATGCCGCCAGCGTCGATGACCCTTCGCTGACCGCGGAGTTGTACTGCATCAATCTGAACGTCGAGACCTACGTCGGGATCGGCTACGAGTCCGGCACATGGGACGAGTCGACCGTGCCGAACGTCGACTACGTCGCCTACATCCTCAACAATTACTACCCGACCACGGGCGAGCCGAGCACACTGGGCGAGAACGAGCGCGCGGCCGCCGTTCAGGCGGCGATCTGGTACTTCACGGATGGTCTCGTCGTGAACACGTCGTCACCCGCGATCCGGGCCGCGACGGCGGCGATCGTCGCCGACGCCCAGCAGAACGGGCCGTCTCCCGAGCCGGCGCAACCAGACGTCGACATCACCCCGACGGAGGCCACCGTTCCCAGCGACGAGCTCGCCGGCCCCTTCACGGTCACCGCCGAGAACGCCGCCGAGGTGACGGTCTCCGTGCCCGACGGGTACACGATGTACTCGGATGCCGCAGGCACCACACCCCTGGCGAACCCGAGCACCGTGGCATCCGGGACCCAGATATGGGTGGGCAGTGACGGCGCCGCAGCGGGCGACACGACGCTCAGCGCCCGTGCCGAAGTGCCCGTGCAGGCGGGACAGGTGTACCTGTACGACGGGAACAACCCGAGCCTCGATGACGCCCAGCGGCTCATCCTCGCCGACACCACCACTCTGGAGGCGGTCGCCCAGGCCGACGTGAGCTTCTTCGCCGCAGGGAGCATCACGGTCGACAAGAGCTTCGCCGGGGAGGCGGCCGGCGAACAGGGCGCGATCACCCTCACCGTCGACTGCGGCGCCGACTACACGTACACGGTGAACATCGACGCGGGCGCCACGACGACCCAGAGCTCGACCTTCGACGGCATACCGGTCGACACCGAGTGCACGGTCACCGAGCCGACGACCGGCGCGACGACCACCGTCGACGTCACGACCGATGCTCCGCAGAGCGGCACCATCACCGCCGACGGCGTGACGGTCACGATCACCAACACGGTCACCTTCGCCCCCGGGGGCCTGCGCGTGGTCAAGACCATCGCCGGCCCCGCTGCCGGCGAGCAGGGGGAGATCATCCTCGACATCGACTGCGGCACGGCGCTGACCGAGACCTTCACGATTCCGGCGGGAAGCACCGCTGGCGACTACGAGCAGACCTACACCGACATCCCCGCAGACACCGAGTGCACCGTGACCGAGACCGAGAGCGGGGCGAGCGCGGAAGTGCTCGTCGCGACCGGCGACCCCGTCACGGTGACCGTGCCTGCCGGCGGAACGGTGGACGCCGAGCTCACGAACACCGTGACC
The DNA here is from genome assembly GCA_023431405.1 of Actinomycetes bacterium. Lineage (GTDB taxonomy): Bacteria > Actinomycetota > Actinomycetes > Actinomycetales > Microbacteriaceae > Microbacterium. Next base: position 12,066 of record JAEYVZ010000020.1, on the reverse strand, counting down.
CTCGCTCCCGGCGCGCTGCGCGTGGTCAAGACGATCGCCGGCCCCGCCGCCGGCGAACAGGATGCCATCACGCTGACGATCGACTGCGGCGACGCGCTCAGCGAGACCTTCACTGTCCCCGCCGGCAGCGCCGCGGGCGACTACGAGGAGACCTACAGCGACATCCCCGCGGGCACGTCGTGCACCGTCACCGAGACCGCCAGCGGCGCGACCACCGAGGTCGAGGTGGCCACGGGAGACCCGGTGACCGTCGAGATCGCCCCGGCGGCGACCGTGGACGCGGAGCTCACGAACACCGTGACGTTCGCCCCCGGGGCACTGCGCGTGCTGAAGACGATCGCGGGCCCCGCCGCCGGCGAACAAGGCGAGATCACGCTGACGATCGACTGCGGGGGGACGCTGAGCGAGACGTTCACCGTTCCGGCGGGAAGCGCGGCAGGCGACTACGAGGAGACCTACAGCGATCTGCCCGCGGGCACGTCGTGCACCGTCACGGAGACGGCCAGCGGCGCGACGGCCGAGGTCGACGTCGCCACGGGCGACCCGGTGACCGTCACGATCCCGGCAGGAACGAGTGTCGATGCCGTCTTCTTCAACACGGTCACCTTCGCCCCCGGCGGCCTGCGGGTGGTGAAGACCCTCGACGGCGAAGCGGCGGGGAACCAGGATGCGATCGAGCTGACGGTGGAGTGCACCGGGGCGCTCGTGCAGACGTTCACGATCCCGGCCGGCAGCCCGGCAGGCGAGTACGAGCAGACGTTCACCGACCTGCCCGCCGGCAGCACCTGCACCGTCACGGAGACCGCGACGGGCGAGACCGCGCAGGTCGAGGTTGCCGCAAGCGACCCGGTGACGGTCGAGCTGCTCCCGGCGGGAACGGTCGACGCGGAGCTCGTCAACACGGCGAGCTTCGCCCCCGGTTCCCTGAACGTCGTGAAGACCGTGACCGGCGTCGCCGCCGGGCAGCAGGGGACCATCGTGCTCGACATCGACTGCGGTGACGCGCTCACGACGACGTTCACGGTCGCTGCCGGCAGCGGGGCGGGAGACTACGCCGAGACCTTCACCGGGCTTCCGGCCGACACCGAGTGCACGGTGACCGAGACGCAGACCGGCGCCTCCGACGACATCCTCGTCACCGGCGACGACCCGGTGACCGTCGTGGTGCCTGCCGGCGGAACGGCCGTCGCCGCGCTCGTCAACGAGGTGCGCGACTCGGGCCTCGCGCCCACGGGCGGCTCCGTGCCCGTTCTGCTCCTCGTGGCCGGCGGCGGGGCCGCGGCCCTCGGCGGCGGACTCCTCTGGCTCTCGCGGCGTCGCCGCGGAGAGGCGGTGCGACGACTCTGAGGGGAGGGTCGAGCGCATCGTCTGAAGCCGCGCTTTCGTGCGGCTCAGGGAGGTCCGGGGCGGAACACCGGGGGGACGGTTCCGTCCCGGACCTCATCTGCACGAGCCGCCGCCGCCCTTCGGGCCGGCGGTGGCGGCTCGGCGTGCGCTCGTCAGAGTGCGGCGGCGGCCGTGAACACCCTGCCGAGCACGTCGTCGAGCTCCTGCGTGAGGCATTCGGCCGCGATCACGTGATCGGGCCGCACGATGACCGCACCCACCGGGCGCGCATCGAACCATGCCTGCAGACTCGCTTCCCCGCCCAGGTCGCCGACGACCGTGACGCCGTCCGACGCGTGCACGCGCGCCCAGGGCAGCTGCGCCTGCGGCACCACCTGCACGAGGCGCATGCCGAGACGCTCCGCCGTCGCGCGACGCTCCGCCGACAGGAACACCGTCGGGTCGTTGTTCCACACGAGCAGCCGCCATCCCTGCCCGGTCGCGTCATCGAGCAGCGTCTCGTAGCCGAGCGCATCGGTCGCGCGCGGCTGCGGGAAGATCGTGCCTGCCAGACGCGGCACGTCGCGAGCCGGGAGGGTCTTGAACGTGGGGAGAGGGGTGTGCACGACGACACCCGCGTCGAACTTCGGCTGCGGTTTGAACGCCTGCCGCTTCTGCGCCTCGCGCTCCTCCGGCGTGCGGTTGGCGGCGATGCGGTCGCGTTCGGCGGCAGCCACCGGGTCGTGGTCGGTCATCTCCTTGGCCATGCCGAGGGAGACGGCAACCATCTGCGCCACATGCCCCATACGCTCCACCTCGTACGTGTCGAGGAGCGCGTCGCCGGCGAGGCCGTTCGCCACGGCGGCGAGCTTCCATCCGAGGTTGAAGGCGTCTCGGATGCCGGAGTTCCACCCCTGCCCGCCGACCACCGGCATGACGTGCGCGGCGTCGCCGGCGAGGAAGATGCGCCCCTCACGGAAGCGGCCGGCCACCCGCGCGTGGTGGCGGTACACCCGGCGGCGGATGATGTCGAGGCGCCGCGGTTCCGGCACGTGCGGGGCGAGAAGCCCGAACACGAAATCGTCGTCGTCGACCAGGGCGGCATCCTCGTGCTCGTGGAGGGTGAACTCCCAGCGACGGATGCCGTGCGGCAGCGCGATCGACGCGTAGCTGCGAGCCGGGTCGCCGCCGAAGACGGCGTGCGGGGTGCCGATCGGGTCGTTGGCGACGTCGATGACGATCCCGTCGCTCGGACGCGTCTCACCCTCGAACGAGATGCCGAGTCGCTTGCGCGTGGGCGAAGAGCCGCCCTCGGCCGCCACGACGTAGCGCGCGCGGACGCGCGAGCCGTCGGCGAAGACGGCCGTGACGCCCTCGGCATCCTGCACCAGGTCGACGACCTCGGCGGCGAAGACGGTCTCGACGCTCGCAAAGCGGTCGAGCCCCTCGAACAGCACGCGGTCGACGAGCGGCTGCACGAAGCCGTTGCGCCGCGGCCAGCCGAACTCGCGTGTGGTGGGGTTGACCTCGGAGAGGATCATCCGGTCGCCGTTGATCATGTAGATCTTCTGGTCGGGAATGGTGTGCGGCAGCACCTTCTCCACGAGACCCGCCGTCTGCATCGCCCGGAGGGCCTCGTCGTCGACTCCCACGGCGCGGGGGTAGTCGATGAGCTCGGCGCCCTTCTCGGCCACGAGGACGTCGACATCGTGCTGACCGAGCAGGTTCGCGAGGGTCAGTCCGACGGGGCCGGCGCCGATGATCAGCACGTCGGCGGTGTTCTTCATGAGTTGCTCCTTGCAGTCCGCGCCGCCTCCAGCGCGGTGATGTTCTCGTGGAAGGCCCGGTTCAGCAGCACCAGGTCGATGCCGAGCCCGACATAGTCGACGAGCCCGTCGGCCAGCAGCGCAGCGGCGTACGCCGGCTGACCCGAGTAGATGCCGAGGGTCACGCCGTGGGCTTCGGTGACCTGACGCAGGTGCACGATGGCGTCCCGCACCGGTCCGTCCTCCCAGTCGCCGCGGCCGGCGAGGCCGAACGAGACGGCGAGGTCGGCCGGTCCGATGTAGATCGAGTCGATCCCGGGGGTCGTCGCGATCTCCGCGGCGCGTTCGAGTCCGCGGCGCGTCTCGATCTGGGCGATCGCCGACACGGCGGCGTTCCCGGCATCCGCGTACGACGCGCCCTCATACAGCGAGGGGCGCGACGGGCCCATGCTGCGGTTGCCGACGGGCGGGTACTTCGTCGCGGCGACGAGGGCTCGTGCCTCCTCGGCCGACTCGATCGTGGGGGCGACGATGCCGCGCGCACCGCTGTCGAGGAGGCGGAGGATCACGCCCGCGTCGAGCGAGCCCACGCGCGCGTACGCATAGGCGCTGCCGCGGGGAGTCGCACGCAGGATGCCGCACGCCGCTTCCAGCCCGATCTCACCGTGCTGGAGGTCGATGATGACGCCGTCATATCCGGCGGCCGTGGCCCACTCGTGCTGCGACACCGAGGGAAGCGCCTGGTGGTACAGCACGGGCGCGCGGGCGCCGAGCACGTCGGCCTTCATCCTCGAGACTCGCCGTCGGCGATGCGGGCGGCGTGGGCGGCGGCCGCCTGCCCCCCGAACACCGGCACGATCTCACGCCGCGAGAAGCGCCACTGACCGTCGACCCGGCGGTAGTGTTCGCGGAACTCCCCCACCGAGGCGGGCTGGGTCTGCGGGTCGTGCGCGTCGCGGAAGGTCAAGTACTGCACCGTGCCGACGACCTCGTCGCCGTCGCGGACGAGCCGGATCCCGCCGATGAAGTGCCGCCCGACCACGTCGGTCTGCTGGGCGCGCCTGGCGCCCCACGCCTTCATCGCCTCCCGGTCCATCTCGCCCATCGGCCCGGAGGAGACGCCGTCCTCCGTGTACAGCTCCCACGTGGTGTCGGCCTGGTTGTGGTCGAGGCGGTAGAGCATCTCCGAGATGAGCTGCTCGATCTCCACACGGGTGATCGCATCGACGGGGGCGTAGTCGTTCATGTCACTTCTCCGAATCCACGTGGGCGACCACGCGGCCGAGGCCGGTGATCGTCGCCACGCATTCCACGTCTGCCGGCCACGGCTCGATGTAGCCGATCGAGCCCGACAGCAGGATCTCCCCCGCTCGCAGCGGCACTCCGGTGCGAAGCGCGGTCTCCGCGAGCCAGCCGACCGCGTTGACCGGGTCGCCCAGCACGTTGCTGCCCACGCCGCGGGTGATCTCCTTCCCGCCGCCGGTGATGACCATCTCCACCGAGGTGAGGTCGACCGAGCCGTACGGGTGCTTCTCCTCGCCGAGCACGACCCCGCTGCATCCGGCGTTGTCGGCGATCGTGTCGACGATGTCGCCGACGCTGCCGGCATAGCGGAAGTCGACCACCTCGAACGCGGGCGTCACGTAGTCGATCGCGTCGGCGACGGCCTGCGGGGTGGCTTCGAGGATGTCGCTGCGCAGGACGAAGGCGACCTCCGCCTCGATGAGGAGCCGGTTGTACCGCGACGCGGGAAGCACGACGCCCGAGGCGAACACCATGTCGTCATGGATGATGCCGTAGTCGGGTTCGTCGATGCCGACACGCGCCTGCACGAGGGGGTTGGTGAGTCCCACCTTGCGGCCGACGCGGCGCACGCCGAGCTCGCGCTCGCGGAGGGCGGCCAGCTCGGCGGAGATCGCGTACGCGCTGTCGAGGTCGCGTTCGGGAAGCCGAGGGCTCACGTACGGGACGGTGTAGACGCCGACGCGAGCGTCGTGCAGCTCCCGCGCGATCGCGCGCACGGCATCCGGGTCGACCGTGTCGGGCAGCGGCAGGGCGGTCATGAGCGTTCTCCGTATCGGGTGAGGAAGTCGGTGACGGCGTCGTTGAAGCGCGCGGCCCCTTCCCACTGCGGCCAGTGGGCTGCGCCCTCGATCAGCAGGAACTCGCCCTGCGGGATGAGGGATGCCAGACGCTCGCCTTCGGCAGCGTCACCCGTGGGCTCGTGATCGGTCCACACGAACAGCGCCGGCACCGGGATGGCGGCCAGGTCGTCGTCGGTGAGGCGGTTGCGCCACCGCGGCTCGGGGCGGCGCAGCACCGAGATGTGCGCCATGTTGGCCCCCGAGGGGTCGCGGCTGTAGATGGCCTGGCGCACGTGCACCAGTTCGTCGGTGATCTTCTCGGGATCGTGGATGACCACCTGGAGCCGGCGGCGCACGTTCTCGAACGTCGGCTCGGTGACCGCCTGCACGCTCACCGACTGCGCCTTGTCGACCTTCTGCTCGCCGACGACCCGGCCTCCGGGCGCGCTGAGCACGATGGTGACGAGACGCTCGGGGTGGTGGGCGGCGAACTTCGCCGCGATCCAGCCGCCGAGCGATTCGCCGGCCAGGTGCACACGCGACAGGCCCAGGGCGTCGAGGAGACCGAGCAGGTGCTCCTCGTACTCCGCGATCTCGAGGTCGTGGTCGGTGAGGGTCGTGTACCCGTGGCCCGGATAGTCGTACCCGATCACGCGGTGCCCGGCCGCAACGAGCGCGCGGACGTTCTGCGTCCACGCCTCGATGTGCCCGCTCGTGCCGTTGGCGAGCACGACGACGTCATCGCCCTCGCCCACGTCGAGCACGCGCGTGCGCCACGGCCCCACCTGCACGTAGTCGAGGCGATGCGGCAGGTCGGCGACCGCTTCCCAGAAGGTGACGAGACGGGTCATGCCGTGCGCGCCGCCTGCACCGCGAACCCGGCCGCCCAGCCGCGGACCGCCCAGTAGTGGTCGACCGGGAACTCGTAGGCGCCCGCCGTCGACAGAGCCGCATAGGCGGCGATCCAGCTGCGCATCTCGTGCGCGGCCGATCCGCCTTCGGCGAGGAACCAGCCGTTGTCCCACGCGTCGACGGGCGTCAGATCGCCCGAGCGGAACGTGTCGAGCAGGAGTGTGTCCCATTCCTCGTTCAGCGGGTCGCTCGAGCCCTCGCCGTCGGCGATCTTCTGGATCGACGAGACGATCATGTTCTCGCGCTGGAGCCGCTCCTCGCGGGTGGGCGCGTAGTCGATGAGACGCTCCTGCAGGGTGCCGGGCGCACCTTCCCAGCGCGGGATCGGCGGATCGTGAGAGATCCCGCCCGAGGCGATGAACAGCACCCGCTTGTCGAGCGCCTGGGCCGCCCGGCCGAACGCCTCGCCCATCATCCGCACGCGGTGCATGGGGGTCAGCGGGATGGCGATCGAGTTCACGAACACCGGCACGATCGGCTGCGTGAAGTCGGTGCCGAACAGGAAGTTGACCGGCTGGAGCACACCGTGGTCGACCTTCATCCGCTCGGAGCGGCCGATCTCGATCCCCTGCTCCAGGACGCGGGCGTGGAGTTCCCGCGCCACTTCGGAGTCGACCGGGATCGGCCCCTCGGTCGTGCCGTAGTCGCCGATGCCGTCGGCCTGTGCCCCGACGACCCACGGCGAGATGTTGGAGTAGAGCTGCCCGTTGAAGTGGTCGGGTCCGAAGACCACGATCACCTCCGGGTCGAACTCGGCGACGAACGCCTTCACCTCATCGATCGCGGCGTTGATCTCGGCGAATGTCGTTCCGCCCGGATCGACGTTCCCGAACGACGGCGCGTGTGACAGTGCTGCGACGGCGAGCGACATGTCTGTTCCCTTCTTGTTCCGGCAGGGCGCCGGCACGGTGATGTGTGTCGGAGTGGTGACGGATGCCGGTCAGGCGGCATCCACGCGCTGCGGCAGCGGCGTGACCGCGCCGTGCCTGCGCATCTGCACGTGGAGGATGAGGATCGTCGCTGCGGCGATGAGCATCGGGAGCGAGAACACGAGGAACGCGGTCGCGACGGTCATGCCGGAGTCGAAGGCCATGCCGCCGACGATCGGTGCAGCGATTCCGCCGAACCGGCCGGCGCCGATGACGATGCCGTATCCCGTCGAGCGGGCGAGGGTCGGGTACAGCGTCGGGACGATCGCGTAGAAGCCCGCCGTTCCCGTGCACACGAAGAACGAGGCGATGAACAGGGTCCACCAGGCGGTGGGCATGTTCGGGCCGACGAGGCCGAAGACCGTGAGCGCAACGGTCGCCACGACGAGGAAGGCCGGGGTGAGCAGGCGAAGGTTGACCTTGTTGCCGATGAAGCCGAACACGATGGCGCCCAGGATGCCGCCGAGGCTGAACGCGGCGACGAGCTGCGGGGCCAGCGCCGGGTTCTGACCGGCCGAGGCGACGCTGGCGGGCGCCCAGTTCGTCATGAAGTAGAAGCTGATCATGTACGCCACGTAGCCGACGATCATGAGGATCGTGTAGCCGCCGGTGCGGCCGGTGAACACGGCACGCAGGGCGCTCGTGCGCGCGACGCCCTCGGAGGCGGCCTCGGGCTTGGGGAGCTCGTCGAGGGCCGGCTGGCCCATCTTCGCGAGGAGCGCGTTGAGACGCTGCAGCGAGTCGGGGCGGCGGCCCTCCGAGAGCCACACGAGCGATTCGGGCAGCAGGAAGTAGGTCGCGACCGCGGCGACCGCGCTCAGCACGAAGCCGATCCACCAGCCGAACTGCCATCCGTTCTCGGCGAGCAGCGGGCCGACGATGGTCGAGCCGAGGAGACCGCCGATGTTGATGGCGGCGGCGTAGATCGCCATGACCAGCGCGTACACGCGCTTGCCGGTGTACTCGGCCAGGATGACGCCGATCACGGCGACGAGCGCACCGACGCCGATGCCGGTCACGATACGGCTGACCACGAGGAGGCCGGTGCCGAGCTCGACGCTGGCGAAGGGGCCGATGAACATGCCGACGGCGATCGTCGTGGTGGCGGCGACGCCCATGTTGCGGCGGCCGATGCGGTCGGCCAGCGGCGCGACCACGATCGAGCCGAACAGCATGCCGATGAGGGCGCCCGACATGACGAGGCCGAGCTGGGTCTTGGAGACCCCGAAGCCCTGCTCGAGGTAGGGGGCGGCGAACGACGTGAGCGAGACGTCGTAGCCGTCGAGCACGACGAGGGCGATGGCGATGATGATGGCGCGGATCTGCAGTCCGCTCATCTTCTCGTTGGCGATGCGGTCGGTGATTCTCACGGAGGCCTCTCTGTCTCTGGGATGTCGCAGGCGGCGTCGTTGCGGCCTGCCTCGCCGGGTGACGCGTTTGTCACCCGAATTCGACCTCTAGAATCTTGATTCCAGAATCGGTTGTTATGATCACTCTCGACTCGGCTGCATGTCAAGTCGGAAACACGAATCGCAATCGAAGGGGATGCCGTGGCGAGACGGAACGTGCACCAGGCATCCGCCGAATCGAAGCGCGCCATCCTCGAAGCCGTGCTCGCCCGCGCGATCGAGGGCGGCTACGAAGGCACGACGATCGCCGACGTCGCCCGCGAGGCAGGGCTTCCCGTCGGGTCGGTCTACTGGCACTTCCAGAACAAGGAGCAGCTGTTCGTCGACCTGCTCGACTACTGCTTCGAGCTGTGGCAGCAGAACCACACCCCGTTCTCGAACCTCCGCGACTTCCTTCGTCAGAGCATCCAGGGCTCCGCCGCCGCCTCGGCGGGCTCGGCCGATCCCGCCGCCGCGTTCTGGAGCATCGGCCTCGTCTTCGCTCTCGAACGCCGCCTCGCCGACAACATCGCGCGTCAGCGCTACCTCGAGATCCGCCGTGAGATGTTCGCCTTCGTCACCACGCGCATCCGCACCGAGTTCCCCGACGCCCCGGACGACGTCGCCGAGGAACTGGCCCGCGACATCGCCGTGCTCGGCCGCGCCCTCACCGACGGGTTCCGGGCCGCGGCAGCCGCCGCCGACGACGTCGACTTCGCCCGGTACGCCGACCTCGCCGCCGACGCGCTCGAGCACCTCATCGCCACCCGACTGAAGGACACCGCCCATGTCTGACCCGATCCCCCTCGCCACGGCCCCCGTCGCGATCGTCGTCGGCGGCGGCAGCGGGATCGGCGCGGCCGCGGCGCGCGAGCTCGCCGCCCACGGCTACCGGATCGTCGGGCTCTCCCCCTCGGGTGCCGCGAAGGAGCTCGCCGAGTCGCTCGGCGGCTGCGGTCTCGCCGGGTCGAACACGGATGCCGACGACCTCCGCGCCGTGGTCGACCTCGCCCTCAGCCGCTACGGGCGTATCGACACCGTCGTCAACAGCAGCGGCCACGCCGCCCGCGGCCCTGTCCTGGAGATCACCGACGAGCAGTGGTTCGCCGGGATCGACCTGTACCTGCTGAGCGTCGTGCGGATCGCGAGGCTCGTCACCCCGCCCATGATCGAGGCCGGCGGCGGCACGATCGTCAACGTCTCCACCGCCGGCGCCCTCGAACCGAGCGCATCGTTCCCGGTATCCACCACGTTGCGCGCCGCACTCGCCGCGTTCACGAAGCTCTACGCCACCGAGTACGGCCCTCGCGGCATCCGCATGAACAACGTGCTCCCCGGGTTCACCAAGGAAGACCCCGCGGCCGTGCCCGCCGAATGGACGCAGGGCATCCCGCTGCGACGCGCCCAGAGCACCGCGGAACTCGCGCGCGTCATCCGCTTCCTGGCGACCGACGAATCGGCGTACATCACGGGACAGAACATCCGCGCCGACGGCGGCGAGACCCGCTCGCTCTAGACGTCGGCCCCGGGCCGCGGACGACGACGATTGACAGCGCCCCCGCGGGCGCAGTAGCGTCATCCCTCGTGTCTGTCACCGTCTGCTCCTCCAGCGCCCGTCGCGGCGCTGTTCGAGGTGCGCGCGTGATGTGGTCCCCACTGCACAGGAGTCTTGCCTCCGCCGAGGCATGACCCTTGGGCGCGGTGCGGCGGCGACGCCGACCGCGCGCTTGTGCAAACGACCCGTCCGGGCCGTCCGCTCACGCGAGCGGCGACGCCCCCGACCAGAACAGACATCTCATGAACAACGAATACTGGAGCGACGCCGAGTTCCGCTCCTTCCTCACTGCCGTGCGCGGCGGCAGCTGCTTCAGCGCGGGCGCCGACGACGCCGAACGCGAGAGCTTCATCCGGCAGGCGCGTCTGCGCGTCGCCCCCGACGTGCAGCGCCGCGTACTCGCGGAGATCGGTGCGATGGCCGACCCCGAAGGCATCGCGCGCGCGACGCTCGAGGTCCTCGAGGAGGAGCTGTGGGGCAAGCGCCGCACATGGATCATGGTCACCCCTGATCCGTGGGGGCTTCTCGCCGACCTCGTCGCCCGCGAGGTGCGCGCGTCGTACCGGGCGAGCGTCCGTCGCAGGCGCGACGACCGCACGCTCGACGGCATTGCGAAGGCGAGCGCCCGCATGGAGATCAGCGCAGGCGACGACGCCGACGAGACGGATGCCGACGAGCCCGTGCGGCCGTAACGCGGGCATCGGCCCCGCACCGACGGCGGCAGACCCGTTCGCTCTTGGCAACGTGTCTGCCGCCCGTGCGGCCCGTACGCCCGGCGCGAGGGGCGTCGGTGTCGATCGCGCCCGTCAGAGGGCGATCGCGTCGATGATCTTCTCGTCGCCCTTGTTGATGGCCTTGACGACTGCTTCGTAGTCGCCCTTGTCGATCGCCTTCGAGACCTTCTTCGCCGCGTGGTCCATCGCCTTCTCGACCCGGTCGAGGTAGGTGTCGTCGACGACCGCGACGACAGCGGATGAGCCGTTCGGGAGCCACTCCTCGGCATCCACGCCGATGTTCTTCTCCTCGTGCCGCTTGATGAGCTCGCCCACACCGGCACCGATACCGCCGCCGACCACGAGCCCGACAACGCCCGTCAACAGGAGAGGCGGCGCGAACAGCCCGATCACGAGGCCCGCAGCAGCGCCGATCGCCGTGCCGTAGCCGATGATGCGGCCGCCGTGCTCCTTCACATGCACCTTGCCCTCCTCATCGCGAGACAAGACGACCGCTGCGACGACCTTCACGTCGTCGGTGGCCTTCAGCGCGGAGAAGTCGTTCTTTGCTGCCGTCTCGTCGTCGTAGGTCGCGACGAGCAGGGATGCGTTCTCTTCAGCCATGGTGTGCCTTTCGTCAAGACCTCCACTCTTCGCCCCGCCCGTGAGGGGCACCAGGGTACGAAGTCCCGCCCGACGGGCGTGCTGCCGGACGCGGCGGGATCAACGCGGGCGATCCGGGACATCGTCGACGCGCTCCCGCCTCGCTGCCGGTGGCCTCGGGCGCAAGGCGGCGAGGGCACGTGCGAAGATTCGCGAATGACGACAGATCACGGGATTTCTTCCCCCGACGCCGACGCCGCCGACGGCGACGGCGACGGCGACGACACCAGGGTGATCCTCAGCGTCACAGTGTTCAGCCTGCAGGCCGTTCCGGGGCTGGACGCGCTACGGAAGCGGCGGGACACCGCTGGGTATCGCTACGACATAGAGAGCCTGTCATTCGACGAGCCCGATGCCGAGGTTCGCGCAAACACCCTCAATGACGCGCTTCTCGCCCGCGTGGCCCTTCTCGCTCCCGCCTCCGAGGCGTTGCACCGCCCGGATGTGTGGGTGCGATTCTTCGTCACGCTGCCTCGCGGGGCGGAGACGATCACCGCGGAGACGGTGCGCGCTCTTGCGAGCGTCAACGCAACGCTCTGGATCGACGCGTAGAGAACGCCCACCAGACATGACAAAACCCCCGGGTGGAGCCGGGGGTTCTGCGTAGCAGGAGCGGGGCTTGAACCCGCGACCTCACGATTATGAGTCGTGCGCTCTCACCAACTGAGCTACCCTGCCGCGATCCACCAGAAGGTGTCTTGCGAGCCCCGAGTCAGGATTGAACTGACGA
>JAEYVZ010000075.1 GCA_023431405.1 Actinomycetes bacterium | reverse complement strand
GGGGCGCGGGCCCGCGGCGTTCGCGGGCCCTGCCTGGATCACACTCGTGGCCATGTCTTACAGCGAAGCCGCCGTGTCCTCGAGCGTCTTGACGATGTCCTCGGGCGTTCCCTGACCGCCCATGAGGTTCACGATCGCCTGGTTGAGCGGTGTACCGAACTCCGGACCGAGGGCGCTGTCGAGCCACAGCTGCACGAACGACGACTCCGACAGGCCCTGAGCGATGGCCTTGAGGTTCGGGTCCTGGACGGAGTCGGCAGCCTCGGGGTGCGTCGGGATGCCGGCCCCGGTCTCGGCGAACCGCTTCTGCACGTCGGCGCTGAGGATGTACTTCAGCAGGTCGACGGTCTTCTCGGGGGCGTCCTTGTAGATGCCCCAGCCGTCGCCGCCACCCATCGTGATGGTCGGGTCACCGGCCGTGCCGGGCACGCTCGGGAAGGGGAACCAGCCGAGGAACTCGGGGACCTGGCCGTCAGGGGTGAGCGATCCGATGGTGCCGGAGTTCCAGTGGCCCATCAGTTCCATGCCGGCGTTGCCGTTGGCGACGAGCCCGGCGGAGCTGTCGGCGCCCTGCTGGGCGTCGGCGGCGAGGAATCCGTCCTGGAAGGGCTCGGTGTCCATGAAGTCCTGCAGGAGTTCGCCCGCCTCGACCCAGCACGGGTCGCTGAAATCGAGCGCCGGGATGGCGGTCTGCAGCGTCTCGGTGGAGCACGCGGCGAGCGCGAACTGGTACCACCAGTGCGCGGCGGGCCAGAGGGCTCCCGCGCCGACGGCGATGGGGGCTGCCCCGACGTCCTTGAGCTTGGCGACCGCGTCGTTGAGTTCGGGGAGCGTGGTCGGGGTGGCGGTGATGCCGGCCTGCTCGAACAGGTCGGTGTTGTACCACATGCCCTCGATGCCGAACGTGAACGGCAGGGCGTACTGCTTGCCGTCGACCTCCCACGGCTTCACGGTGCCGCCGAGTTCGGCGATGGTGTCGGCGGCGACATCGGTGAGGTCCATGAGGTGGCCGGCTTCGGCCTGGGCGCGGACTTCGCCGCCGGGCCAGACCATGAACAGGTCGGGCGCGTCGCCGCTCTGCAGCGCGTTCGGGATGAGGGTGCGCTGGAGCTCTTCGTTCTGGTAGCCGGTGACCTCGATGGTCACGCCGGGGTTGTCGTCCATGAATTCCTGAGCGACCTCTTCCCAGAGGCCCTGCAGCGGGTCGGATGTCGCGTTGTGCCACCAGGTGATCGTGACGTTCTCGCCGTCGCCGCCGCTGGAGGGCGCCGGGTCGGCGGTGCCGGTGCAGCCGGCGAGGGTGCCGATCGCCAGGCCCGTCGCCGCGATTCCTGCTGACAGGCGCCCCATGCTGCGTCTGTTCATCTTTGAACCTTTCGAAAGTTTCGACGCTGTTGTCGAAAGTGATGTGGACACGGCAAGACTAGGGCGCGCCGTATTCGTGGTCAAGCCCAACAAAATGGTCGAATGATCACGATCCGATCTCCTACAGTTGCTTCGTGGCGGAAAACATCGGTCCAGAAGGCGTGCGGCAGCGTAATCTCGCCCGCATCCTGCGTCTCGTCCATCTCGAGGGGCCGGTCTCGCGTGCCGCGCTCACAGATGCGACGGGCCTCAATCGCTCGACGATCGGCGACCTCGTCGCCGAGCTCGTCGACGCGCAGCTCGCCGTCGAGGGCGCACCCGACCCTCGGCGACGGGTCGGCCGACCCTCGCCGAACGTCGCCGCAGACCCACGTGTCGTCGCGATCGCCGTCAACCCCGAGGTCGACGCGCTCGAAGTGGCCGCCGTCGGGCTCGACCGTCGGATCCCGGTGCGCGAGCGCATCGAGGTCGACCACCTTCTCACCCCCGAAGAGACGGTCTCGCTCGTCTCCCAGCGGCTGAACCGCTGGCGGCGGGGCGCCCTCGCCGATGCGCACCTCGTGGGCGTCGGTGTGGCCGTGCCGGGCCTCGTGCGACAGTCCGACGGCCTCGTACGCCGCGCCCCCCACCTGCAGTGGAACGACGTGTCGCTGCGCGAACCGCTGCAGGATGCCGTCGGCCTCCCCACCGTCGTCGGCAACGACGCGAGCTTCGGCGCGCGCGCCGAGCACCTCTTCGGCGCGGCGCGCGACGTCGACGACGTCGTCTACCTCAACGGCGGCGCCTCCGGCATCGGCGGCGGGCTCGTCGTCCAAGGCATCCCCGTGACCGGAGCCGGCGGCTACGCGGGCGAGTTCGGACAGAACCGGCCCGGTATCGCCGCGGCATCCGACCGTCGCGCCGGAGCAGGCGGAGTGCTCGAAGACGAAGTGAGTCGCGTGCGTCTGCTCGCCGCCCTCCAGCTCCGAGGAGCAGACGACCCGACGCTCGCGGCGACCCTGCAGCACTCGCAGTCGGTCGACGTCATCGAGGAGATCGGTCGCCAGCGCCGCATCCTCGCCACGGCGCTCGCGAACGCCGTCAACGTGCTGAACCCCTCGGTCGTGGTGCTGGGAGGCTTCCTGGCGATGCTCGCCGAGCACGATGCGGAGGGCTTCTCCGACGCCGTGCGCGGGCAGTCGATGCCCGCCAACGCCGAGGGGCTCGAGATCCGCTCCGCCGCCCTGGCCGAAGACCGTCTGCTGATCGGTGCCGCCGAGGCGGCGTTCGCCGACCTGCTCAACGACCCCGCAGCCTTCGCCGCCTGAGGAGACGGCTCCGATCAGCGGCTGCCGACGGAATCGCGGAGACGCTCGACCGGGGTGTTCCGCGCGTGGGTGAACTCGCCGCGTCCGCGCCCCGTGACGAGCACGACGATGGGGGTCAACAGCACGATGGCCGCCACGATCCATGCAGCGATCGCGACCGGCGTCGACTCCGGCTCACCCGCCGTGCGGCCGACCCCGATCCAGACCAGCCCCCACGCCATCGCGACGTTCGGCGCCAGCCGGCCCCGCGTGCCGATGCCGAGCGCCACGCCCACAACCGCGACGACGACGAGCACGGCGATGCCGATCGGCTCCGCCGCGTCACCCCACGATGCGGGGACGACATCGGTCGCGAGCCACGCCGTGGTGTTCGCGACGGTCGCGAGGCTCACCCAGCCGAGGTGAAGACCGACGGTCACGTCCATCAGCACGGCGTCGGCGACCGATGACCCGCGATGCACGGTGAGCACCCGGATCGTGATCGCGAGGGCGACGAGCAGCAGCACGATCGCCACGACCGTCGAGAAGAGGGTGAGGAACTGGGCGGCGACGAGCCACAGTCCGTTGAGCACCGCCGTGAGGGCGATCCACCAGCCGGCGCGGCGCTGGCGCTCCCGCCCGCGCTGGCCCGGGAACGCCTGCCAGATCGCGTACGCGATCATGAGCACGTAGATCACCGACCAGATGCTGAACGCGGGCCCGTCGGGGGCGAGCACGGTGGAGTCGGCATCCAGAGCCCCGCCCTGGGTCTCATCGACGTCCTGTCCTCCGAACATGCCGCTGCCGACGAGGGCCGCGATGAGCATGAAGGTCACGGCGGCGAGGACGCCGGCCTGCCGGAGGATGTCGGAGCGTTTCGTCACGTCGGGGCTCATGGGGCCCACGTTAGGCGGCTCGAGTCCGGGTGCGACAGGGGCTTGACAGCCATACCCACCCCGACCGGGTGTCCCCTTCGCCGCACCGGCATCTCTGCCCGACCTGTCAGCGTCCCGCGATCACCGCCGAATCGGGCGGCAGGACGAGTCGGTCGTCCTCCTCCGCGAGGGCGGCAGTGGTCGACAGCCACACCGACTCCCCGTCTCTCATCGTGACCTCCCAGGGGACCTCCGACAGGTTGACGAGGACCCGGGCATCGCCGCGTTCCAGCTCGTACACCCGCCCGCCGATCGCCTCGGCAGCCGTCGCCCCGACGCGGGCACGCCGCGGGTCGGTGAGCTCGGGGCGCTCCCGCCGCAGTCTGGCGAGCCGGCGGTAGAGCTCCCACAGGCGCGCATGATCGCCCTGCTCCTTCTCCGCCCAGTCGAGCTTCGACCGCCCGAAGGTGTCGGGGTCGTTGGGGTCGGGGACGACCGCCTCGTCCCAGCCCATCCGTGCGAACTCCTGAGCGCGGCCCCGCCTCGTGGCCTCGGCGAGCTCCGGCTCGGGATGCGAGGTGAAGAACTGCCAGGGGGTGGAGGCACCCCATTCCTCTCCCATGAAGAGCATGGGGGTCCCCGGGCTGGTGAGGGTGAGCACCGCGGTGACGGCCAGCCGGTCATACGTCAGCGAGGCCGTCAGGCGGTCGCCGGCGGCCCTGTTGCCGATCTGATCGTGGTCCTGCGCGAAGGTGACGAGCCGCCACAGCGGAACGTCGTCGGGTACCGGCACGCCGTGCGCACGCTCCCGGAACGACGAGAAGGTGCCGTCGTGGAAGAAACCCGACGTCCATGTCTTCGGAAGGGCGTCGAGCGCCGCGAAGTCGGCGTAGTAGCCGTCGGTCTCGCCGGTGACGGCCACGTGGACGGCGTGATGCCAGTCGTCCGACCACTGTGCGGTGAGTCCGTAGCCTCCGGCCTCGCGCGGGAGGATCATCACCGGGTCGTTCAGGTCGCTCTCGGCGATCAGGGTGAGCGGCCGGCCGACATGCGCGCTCAGCGCATCCGTGTTCTCCGCGATCTCCCGGAGGATGTGCGTGGGGCTGTCGGGAGACTCGTGCAGCGCATGCACGGCATCCAGCCTCAGCCCGTCGACATGGTAGTCGCGCATCCACATCAGCGCGTTGTCGACGATGTGCTCACGCACCGCCGGCTGGTCGAGATCGACACTGGATCCCCACGTGTTGCTGTGGGCGTCCCGCAGATACGGACCGAACTCCGGCAGGTAGTTGCCGCTGGGCCCCAGGTGGTTGTAGACGACGTCCTGGATCACCGCCAGCCCCACGGCGTGCGCCGCGTCGACGAAGCGCTGGTAGCCCGCCGGTCCGCCGTACTGCTCGTGCACGGCGTACCAGCCGACGCCGTCGTATCCCCAGTTGTGGGTCCCGTTGAAGGCGTTCACCGGGAGGAGCTCGACGTGCGTGACCCCGAGCTCGACGAGGTGGCCCAGCCGTTCCGCCGCGGCGTCGAAGGTGCCGTCGGGGGTGAAGGTGCCGATGTGCAGCTCGTAGAGGAGTCCACCGGCGAGCTGCCGACCAGTCCAGTCGGCATCCGTCCATGCGAACGTGCAGGGGTCGAACCACGCTGAGGCGTCGTGGACGCCGCGGGGCTGGCGCCGGGAACGCGGGTCGGGGCGGAGCTGGTCGCCGTCGCCCAGCACGAATCCGTATTCGTCTCCGTGGCGCAGCGGCGCCTCTGCGCGCCACCAGCCCGCCCCCGTCGGCACCATCTCGATGTCGTCAGCGCCGGAGCGTCGCAGCCGCACCCGTTCGGCGCGCGGCGCCCACACATCGACGGGCACTGTGGCCTCTCCCTCGGTCGAGGTGGTCGTCATCTCGCTCTCCTTGTGTCGTCCGCTGTGTGGTGTGCCCTGTGGTCCGCTGTGTGGTGTGCCGTCGGTCATCCGTCGGCCGCGAGCAGGGCCACCGGATACAGCTCGAACAGCTCGGCCAGCGCCACCTCGCGCCCGTCGAAGCGGCGTCCGGTCAGCACGTCGACGGCGGGGTCGCCGCGGCGCAGCAGCACCGTCTCGCCCCACCCGCCCCGCCGGGCGAGTCCGACCGGAAGCCGGGTGGCGACGGCCACCGCGCCGCCGCGGTCGAAGGCGATCGCGTGATCGGATGCCGCGCCGGCGATGGTCATGGGGGTGTACCGGGTGAACAGGTCGGGGCGATCGCGGCGGAGCCGCAGGGTCCGGGAGGTGAGGAGGAGTTTGGCCGCCCCCGTCTCATCGACGGGCGGCAGAAGTCCGCCGTCGAGCTCGGCGAGCAGACGGCGACGCTCGGAGAAGTCGACCGGGCGCCGGTTGTCGGGGTCGACGAGGGAGAGGTCCCACAGCTCGGTTCCCTGATAGACGTCGGGCACCCCAGGGCCGGCGAGCTGGAGCAGCTTCGCTGACAGGGCGTTCGACCATCCGGCGGCGCGGATGTCGCTCACGATGTCATTGACGATCGCGACCGCCCGTCCGTGCGCTGCGGCGACGAGATCGTCGATGCGATCCTCGAAGTCACTGTCGGGCTCCGCCCAGCTCGTGCGCTCGGCCGACTCGCGCGCGGCTTTCACCGCATAGGCGCGGAGTCGTTCAGAGGATGCGGGCCACGCGCCGACGATCGCCTGCCACACGAGGTTGTCGAACGGTCCGTGACCGGTCGAGGCGATGCCCCGCAGCTGCGAGAGGGCGGCCGACCAGCGCTCGGGCACCTCGGCGAGCACCGACAGCCGCGCGCGCACGTCTTCGCTGCGCTTCGTGTCGTGGGTCGTGAGTGCGGTCATCGCGTGGGGCCAGCCGGACTGCCGCTGGGCCGACACGTCATGGAATCCGGTCACCGACAGAGAGAAGACCGACGGGTCGCCGCCGACCTCCGTCAGCGTGCCCAATCGCGTGTCACGGTAGAAGGCGGCGTCTTCCACGCCCTTCGCGGTGACGGGGCCCGTCGTCTGCATGAAGCGTCTCGACAGTTCGTGCGCGGGGTCGGCCACGAGGGGGACCAGCAGCTCGACCGCACCCGCGAGATCGGCTCGACGGGCGGACGCCTCCGCAGCCGCATGACGCAGGTGCTCCTGGCCCGCCGGCAGGTACGACCGGTACACGGGGAAGTTCGCGAGCAGTTCGGCCAACGCGTCGCGCACGACGTCGTCGCCGAGCTCCTCTCTCACGGCGGCGGGCACGCACCCCACGAGTCTGCGCACCTCTGCGGCCTGTGCCGTGTCGGCGACGTTCCGCTTGGTGTCGTGGATCAGGTCGGACCACTCGGCCGCCGGATCGAGCGACGTCGCGCGACGAAGTTCGGCGTCGATCTCTGCCAGGCCCCGCTCCCCGGCCGGATCGATCAGCACCCGGTCGACGGCGGCCATCGCGTCGTACCCCGTGGTGCCATCGGTCGCCCACCAGGCGGGGAGGCGTTCGCCGTGCTCGAGGATCTTCTCGACCACCACGTACGGCGCTCCGGTCGACGGGGCGTCGGCGCCGGCCCGGGATGCTGCGGCGCGCGTCACGGCATCCTGCAGGTCGTCGAGGTAGCCACCGGGGTCGGCGAGGCCGTCGGGATGGTCGATGCGGAGACCGTCGGCGAGGCCTTCGCGGAACCACCGCAGGATCTCGACGTGGCTGGCCTCGAACACGGACGGGTCTTCCACGCGCACGCCCGCAAGGGTCGTGATGGTGAAGAAGCGGCGGTAGTTGAGCAGGGCCGCCTCGTCGCGCCAGAACACGAGTTCCCAGTGCTGCCGGGCCAGAACCTCGCGGACGACCGCCGGATCACGCGTCGGCGCTGTCGGCGCCGTGCCCTCGGCCAGGGGCAAGACGGTGTCGTAATAGCGTGCGAGGCCGGGCTCGCCCTTCGTCTCCGGCGGGCTGACGGAGATCTCGCCCGCCTCGATCACCTCGTCGATCGGCGCGCCCAGGATCGGAAGCCGCACCCGTCCGGGCGCCCAGTCGATGTCGAACGCGGCAGCATGCTCCGACGCGCGCCCGCGACGCAGCACATCGAACCACCACGGGTTCTCGGTGGGATCGGCGACGCCCTGGTGGTTGGGCACGATGTCGATCAGGATGCCGAGGCCCGCCTCACGCGCCGCCGCCGCGAAGCGCGCCAGCGCTTCCTCCCCTCCGCGCGCCGGGTCGACGCGCGTCGGATCGACGACGTCGTAGCCGTGGTCGGAACCTGTCGCGGCAGTGAGGATCGGAGACAGATACACCGTGTCGACACCGAGCTCGCGCAGGTACGGCACGAGTGCTGCCGCGTCGTCGAGGTCGAACGACGGCCGCACCTGCAGCCGGTAGGTGGAGACGGGGCGGCGCATCATGACGGCATCCTTCTCGCTGACTTCGCGGAGCTGTTCAGGTCGCCGCTTCGCTCTTCGGCGCCGGCGCGGGCAGCGTGTCGACCGGACCCGTGCGCGCGGCGAGCGACGCCGCGACCGAGTGGTCGACGTCGGGCTCGGGCTCCTCGTAGTCGCGCAGCACCGCGAGCGACTTCGCCGGCAGACGGATGACGTCGCCGCTGCTCAGCGGCGGGCCATCGGTCGCCTCGCCCGAGGTGTCGATGATGACCTCCCACCGCGGGCTCGGATCGGACGCGGGGATCGTGAAGTCGACGTCGTCGTCTCCCGCGTTGAAGAGCAGGAAGAAGTGGCGATCGTGGATCTCCTCGCCGCGGCGGTCACGTTCACGGATGCCGTCGCCGTTGAGGAAGACGCCGATCGCGCGGCCGAAGCCCGCATCCCAGTCTTCCGGCTGCATCTCGCTGCCGTCCGGGCGCCCCCACGCGATGTCGGGCACGGGCGCCCCTTCTTCGCGTCGCACGGGGCGGCCGTTGAAGAAGCGGCCCCGGCGGAAGGTGGGGTGCTCGCGGCGCAGCCGCGTGAGCGCCGCCGTGAACTCGATGAGGGGCTGGTCGACCGAGGTCCAGTCGACCCAGGTCACCTCGTTGTCCTGCGCGTAGCCGTTGTTGTTGCCGCCCTGCGTGCGGCCGAGCTCGTCGCCGTGACTGATCATCGGCACGCCCTGGCTCAGCAGGAGCGTGGCGAGAAAGTTGCGCTGCTGGCGGGCCCGCATCGTGAGGATCGCGGGATCGTCTGTGGGCCCCTCCACGCCGTGGTTCGAGGAGCGGTTGTGCGATTCACCGTCGTTGTTGTCTTCGCCGTTGGCTTCGTTGTGCTTCTCGTTGTACGACACCAGGTCGCGGAGGGTGAACCCGTCGTGCGCCGTGACGAAGTTGATGGATGCCACGGGCCGGCGCCCCGAATGCTCGTAGAGGTCGGCGGAGCCGGTGAGCCGCGACGCGAACTCGCCGAGGGTCGAGGGCTCGCCGCGCCAGAAGTCGCGGACGGTGTCTCGGTACTTGCCGTTCCATTCGGTCCACTGCGGCGGGAAGTTGCCCACCTGATACCCGCCGGGGCCGATGTCCCAGGGTTCCGCGATCAGCTTCACCTGCGAGACCACCGGGTCTTGCTGCACGAGCTCGAAGAACGTCGCGAGCCGGTCGACCTCGTAGAACTCGCGCGCAAGGGTCGCGGCCAGGTCGAAGCGGAAGCCGTCGACGTGCATCTCGAGCACCCAGTACCGCAGCGAGTCCATGATGAGCTGCAGCGTGTGGGGGTTGCCGACGTTGAGGCTGTTCCCGGTGCCGGTGTAGTCGGTGTAGTACCGCTTGTCGTCGTCTTCGAGTCGGTAGTACGCGAGATTGTCGATGCCCTTCATCGACAGGGTCGGTCCCAGGTGGTTGCCTTCGGCGGTGTGGTTGTAGACGACGTCGAGGATCACCTCGATGCCGGCGGCGTGCAGCGCCCGCACCATGCCCTTGAATTCCTGCACCTGCTGACCACGGTCGCCGAAGGCCGAGTAGGTGTTCTGCGGAGCGAAGAACGCGATCGTGTTGTAGCCCCAGTAGTTGGAGAGCCCCTTCTCCTGGAGCGTGGAGTCGTTCACGAACTGGTGCACCGGCATGAGCTCGATCGCCGTGACGCCGATGCGCTTGAGGTGCTCGATGATCACCGGGTGGGCGATGGCGCTGTAGGTGCCGCGGATCTCCTCGGGGATGTCGGGATGCCGCTGGGTCAGCCCCTTCACGTGTGCCTCGTAGATGACCGACTCGGCGTAGGGCGTCTTCGGCTGGCGGTCTCCCGCCCAGTCGAAGAACGGGTTCACCACGACGCCCTTCATCATCTGCTCGGCGGAGTCGTCGTCATTGCGCGAATCGGGCTCGCCGAAGTCGTAGCCGAACACCGGCTGGCCCCATTCGACCTGGCCCTCGACGGCCTTCGCGTACGGATCCAGCAGGAGCTTGTTCGGGTTGAAGCGCAGTCCCCGCGACGGGTCGTAGGGGCCGTGCACCCGATAGCCGTACCGCTGCCCCGGCTGGATCGTCGGGAGGTACCCGTGCCAGACGAACGCGTCGACGTCGCGCAGCTCGACGCGCGTCTCGTGTCCCTCGTCGTCGAACAGACAGAGCTCGACGCGCTCGGCCCCCTCGCTGAAGAGTGCGAAATTCGTTCCGTTGCCATCGAATGTGGCACCGAGCGGATAGGGCGCCCCCGGCCATGCCTGCATGGCACACACACTACGCAGGTGCGGCGACACCGGGGGTGTCGGTCGGCGGGGCTTGACGGATGCGCGTGACCGTGCATGGCCCACGGGGGGGCACCGCCGCGTCGGCTCAGCGCAGTGCGATCATCTCGTCGAGATACTCGGCGAGCGGCCTGGGGGCGCCGGTGGCGCTCCACCGCACGGTGGGGATGCCGCCTGTCCTCGCGAGCGGGCCGGAGTCTTCTCCGGCATCCACGGCGGCGGGATCGAGGCGCGTCCACCCGAGGTGCACCGTCTCACCCACGGCGAACCCGCCGCGGAAGGCGGCCGCCGCCCGCTCCGCACGCTCGCGCTGCGACTGGGCCATGTACCCGCGCACGACGTGTTCGCGGGCGCGCAGGATCTCTCCCGTGGCATAGACCTCGTCGTCGCCGATGAGGAGCACGCCCACGTGCCATGCCTCCCCCACGTGCAGAATGCGGGGCGCACGGCCGATCCCCAGCACGCGTCGCGCGTTCGCCCATTCTCCGAGCGCTTCCCGCGGCGAACCGGCGAGACGGGCGCGCGCAGATGCGAAGAGATCGACGGCGGAACGCTCAGGGATGGGGGCCACGCATCCATTGTTCCGTCTCCGCCCCGAGGACGCGGCGCCGACGGCGGACAGGGACGATGAAATTCCCAGGTTTACGCGGTACTCTGGCTTCGGAACGTATGTGCGCCCGCACGGATGCCCCCCAGCTCCACCTGCGGCCGTCCCCCCAAACGGCTTTAGGCGCCGCGATCCAGGTTCCCCTCAGGAGCCATCGCTGATGTCCGCTCCTGAGGGGAACCTTTCTCGTCTTTTTCCAGGCGGTGACGATTCGGCCCCAGTCCCCCCGGGTGCCGCCTGGTGCGCCTGGGCTACCCCCCGGTGGCCCGGCGCTGAGATCACAATACATGTCCCCCATTCGGGGGACAAACTCGAAACGCAAAATTGCGTAGATTCGAGTATGACTTACTCGAACTCCTTGGGGGAGGTCGAGACCGGTGAGTATTCGGTGGGGTAGGCAGCAACTGGGGATTACCTCACCGGATCCAAGACGAAGAGGCCCCCGATGTCCTCGAGCTTCGCCCTCCGCCCGCACCCGACGGTGCGGCGATACTCGAACCTGCCAGGCGCCCTGCGCCCATCGGTCGTGCGCCCCTCGGCGATGGCCGGAGCCGTCATCCTGTGCGTCGCGATCCTGATCGCCGCGCTGAGCACGGTCGACCCGCTCTGGTGGCACCTCCACTTCAGCCGCCTCGGAATGTTCGCCGACGCGTCAGGCTACACGTTCAACGGCGGAGTCGTCACCAGCGGTCTCGTCATCGCGGCAGGATCCGTCCCGCTCGCGATCCAGCTCGCCACCGCACAGGCATCCGGCCGCATCGCCGACGCACGCGCAGCCCGCATGCTGCCGCCCCTGCTCCTGACCCTCGGCCTGTGCCTCGCGCTCATCGGCGTGATCCCACTCACGATGAACGAGTTCCTCCACGACCGCGCCGCCAACGGCGTCCTGCTGAGCTTCCTCGGCCTCGTGATCGTGAGCCGCCGCACGGTCCGGGAGCTTCCGGCCTTCCTCGGCCGCTACGCCCTCGTGGCGGTCGTCGTGCTCGTCGTCGGCATCGGATTCATGGTCTCCGGCATCATCAACCTCGCCGCCTTCGAGGTGCTCGCCTTCGGGTCGGTGCTCTCGTGGGTTCACCTTCTCGAGCGTTCCGTGCGGGCATTGGCCGTCGTCGCCGATTCCACACCCGCGCCCCCGATCGCTGTCGTCGCCGCGCCCGTCGCCGACGAGTCCGCCCCGCGGCGCTCGACCGACGTCGCCCGCCGCGGCTCGCGACTGCGTGTTCCCCGCGTCGCGCGCGCCGGCGTCATCCGTACGCTCCGCGTCGCCCACCTGGAGCACGAGTTCCTCGTTCCCCCGCAACGAGGTCAGCGCGTGCGCCGCGCCACCGCCCCGTCGTCGCCGACGGCATCTCCGCGGCCGCGGGCGACTGGCCCGGCTCCCGTCACACGCCGCCGTCGATCGACCTCGAGTACATCTCGGGCTCCTCAGGCACCATCACCGGCGTCTCGCGGTTGAGGCTGCGGCCCGAGAAGAAGGGCTTCGCGCGCGGGAAGAAGAACCACACCACCATCAGCACGACGCCCACCAGCAGCGCGCCGATGCCCACGACGAACGTGCCGCCGATGCCGAACAGCACCGTGTAGCCGTAGTCGACGTCCCACATGTCGATGGCCGACTGGACGAACGCGTACGTGAGCATGAGCGCTCCGGCCAGCGGCAGCACGAGGCGGTAGACGACATTGCGCGCCGACGTGAACAGGTCTTTCCGGAAGTACCAGACGCATGCGTAGCCGGTGATCGCGTAGTAGAACGCGATGGCGAGGCCGAGCGACAGGATCGAGTCCTGCAGGATGTTGTCGCTCACGAGGGTCATGCCGATGTAGTACAGCGACGCGACGACGCCCATCACGAGCGTGGAGAACGACGGGGTCTTGTAGGTCGGGTGCACCTGCTTGAAACGGGCAGGGAGCGCGCGGTAGACGCCCATCGCGAGCGTGCCGCGAGCGGTGGGGAGGATCGTCGTCTGCGTCGACGAGACGGCGGAGATCAGCACCGCGATGACGAGCAGCCACCCCCACGGGCCGAGCAGCCCGTCTTTGATCGCGAGGAAGAAGTCGTCGGCGTTGGCCTCGTTGCCCAGGCCCACCCCGTCTTCGCCGAGACCGGCGTACATCATCGCCGCGATCGTCACCGAGACGTACGTGACGAGCAGCAGCACACAGGTCAGCAGCGCCGCAAGACCCGGGATGCGCTTGGGGTCCTTCGTCTCCTCGTTGAGGGCGAGGCAGGTGTCCCAGCCCCAGTAGATGAACAGCGCGAGCAGCACCGCCTCGGTGAACCCGCTCCATTCGGTGAACGCGAACGGGTTCATCCACTCCCAGTCGAAGGGGGTCGGGTTGGGCGCGGTGCCCGCGAAGAACTGCGTCATCGCGGCGATGACGAACACGATCAGGGCGAGGTACTGCACCGCCAGGAGGATGTTCTGGATGCGCTCGCCGATCTCGACCCCGCGCCAGCTCACGTAGGTCATCGCCGCGATGAACAGCACCGCGACGAGGATGATGCGCCAGTCGTTGTTCTCGAGTTCGAGCCCGAAGAGGTCCCAGAAGTAGATGGAGGCGATCTGGGCGAGGTTCGCGAGCACGACCATGCCCGCCACCGCGACACCCCAGCCGCCCATCCAGCCCACCCAGGGCCCGAAGGCCTTCGTCGCCCAGGTGAAGGTGGTGCCGCAGTCAGGGACGGCGTTGTTCAGCTCGCGGTACGCGAACGCGATGAACAGCATCGGCACGAAGGCGACCACGAAGGCGATCGGCGCCTGCCCGCCGACGGCGAGCACGACCCAGCCGAGCGTCGCCACGAGCGAGTAGACGGGTGCGGTGGATGCCAGGCCGATGACCGTGGATCCCCACAGTCCCAGGGTGCCGGCGGCGAGACCTTTCCCGTCGGTCCGTTCCAGTCGAACGGGGGTGGTCGATCCGAAATCACTCATGACAGCCTCCTGCGCGCTGCATCGGGCTCGCAGCGTCGTACCTGCCAGAGACTATTGCATCCCGGGGATCGTCAGGAGGAGGGGCTCACCGCGGGCCCGGTCGCACGGTGATGTCGGTGAGGGTCGCGTCGGGGGTCGCGTCGAGCGCCGTGAGGATGGCCGTCGCCACCGATTCGGCGTCGATGAACCGCGACGGGTCGTACGGGGCGCCTTCCTGCTCGTGAACGCGCACCTGCATCGGGGTCGCGGTGCGGCCCGGGTACACGCTCGTCACCCGCACGCCGTGTCGTGCCTCCTCGCCACGGAGCGCATCGGCGAGCGCGCGCAGTCCGTGCTTGCTGGCGGCATAGGCCCCCCACTCGGGGTGCGCGGTGAGTCCCGCCCCCGAGTTGACGAAGAGCACCTGACCGCGGGCGGCGCGCACGCGCGGCAGAAGGAGGCGGGTGAGCTCGGCGGGAGCGACGAGGTTGACGGTGAGCTGCGATGTCCATGCCGCGAGCGGCAGGTCGGCGACCTCGCCGAGGTCGACGATGCCGGCGGCGTGCACGACCGAGTCGATCGCGGCGGGCAGCCGGTCTGCGGCATCCGCCAGTGCACCCTCGAGCGAGCCCGGGTCGGCGAGGTCGGCGACGATCGCCACGCTGCCGGGGAGCTCTGCGGCAAGCTCCTGTGCGCGCCGCGCGTCGCGCGCCACGACGATGAGGTGATCGCCACGTGAGGAGAGGCGACGGGCCAGGGCGGCGCCGATGCCGGAGCCGGCGCCGGTGAGCAGATGCGTGCGGGTCATCCGCCCATCCTCCCATCCACGCCTCCGCCCATCCGCGCATCCGCGCCCCCTCCGGTCCGCCCGACCACCCGGCCGCCCGGCCCGCACGGAGTGTGCGCCGCGAGCGACGGTCCGCGCAGATCGTGCGATTTCCCGACGCGTCGTTCGATTTCCCGGCGCAGGGAGAAGCGGCGACGAGCCGCTCGCAGTAGGTTCGAGACAATCGAGGAGGGGTTCCATGTCGACCACGCAGCGATCCGAAGCAGAGCTCCAGCAGATGGCGAAAGACCACCTGTGGATGCATTTCTCTCGTCAGTCGACGATGGAGCGCGGCGTCCCGATCATCACGCGCGGCGAAGGCCATCACGTCTGGGATGCCGCGGGCAAGCGGTACATCGACGGCCTGTCGGGCCTGTTCGTCGTCAACGCCGGCCACGGCCGCCGCGTGCTCGCCGAGACGGCCGCCCGGCAGGCGGAGCAGCTCGCGTTCTTCCCCATCTGGTCGTACGCCCACCCGGCGGCGATCGAACTCGCCGACCGGCTGGCCGACCTCGCACCCGGCGACCTCAATCACGTGTTCTTCTCGACGGGCGGGGGCGAGGCCGTCGAGACGGCGTTCAAGCTCGCCAAGCACTACTGGAAGCTGCAGGGGAAGCCCACGAAGCACAAGGTCATCTCGCGATTCATCGCCTATCACGGCACGCCGCAGGGGGCCCTGGCCATCACGGGACTGCCCGGGATGAAGTCGATGTTCGAGCCGGTCACCCCGGGCGGCTTCCGCGTACCCAACACGAACTACTACCGCGCCGGCGAACAGGGCTTCACGGGCAGCACTCCCGAGGAGTTCGGCGTGTGGGCCGCCGACCGCATCGAGGAGATGATCCAGTTCGAGGGACCGGAGACCGTCGCCGCGGTGTTCCTCGAGCCCGTGCAGAACTCCGGGGGCTGCTTCCCGCCGCCTCCGGGATACTTCCAGCGGGTGCGGGAGATCTGCGACCGCTATGACGTGCTGCTCGTCAGCGACGAGGTCATCTGCGCGTTCGGACGCATCGGCGAGTACTTCGCCTGCGACGCCTACGGCTACGAGCCCGACATGATCACCTTCGCGAAGGCCGCCACCAGCGGCTACGTCCCCCTCGGCGGCACGATGGTGAGCGACCGCATCTACGAGCCCTTCTCGAAGGGCGACGTGTCGTTCCCCCACGGCTACACCTTCGCGGGGCACCCCGTGGCATCCGCCGTCGCGCTGGCGAACCTCGACATCTTCGAGGAGGAGGGCCTCCTGCAGAACGTGCGCGAGAACTCCCCCGTGTTCCGGTCGACCCTCGAGCGGCTCACCGACCTTCCGATCGTCGGCGATGTGCGCGGCGACGGTTACTTCTTCGGCATCGAGCTCGTCAAGGACAAGGCCACGAAGGAGACGTTCAACGAGGACGAGTCGGAGCGCCTGCTGCGCGGGTTCCTCTCGACCGCGCTCTACGACGCCGGCCTGTACTGCCGCGCCGACGACCGGGGCGATCCTGTCGTGCAGCTGGCGCCGCCGCTGACGATCGGCCCGAAGGAGTTCGAGGAGATCGAGCAGATCCTCCGGAGCGTCCTCACCGAGGCGGGCAACCTCCTCTAGATCTCAGCGCGTCTGCCCGCCGGGGTTTCGCGCGCTCAGATGTTCCAGCTCGAGGGCGGAACGACCAGCAGGAACAGCACGATGCCGGTCGCTGCGACCAGGATCAGGGAGAGCTTGGCCAGGCTGTTCGGCTTGGAACGCAGCAGCGAGACGATCCCTGTGACGACTGCCAGGCCGGCGATCGTGGAGACCGTGATCAGCGCCACCATCACGGCGTTCAGCGAGGGGATGCCCGGAGCGACCGCGGCCCAGATCCAGGCGACGACCGCGGCGACCGGGGTGGCGATCGCCAGCGCCAGCGCCGCGATGCCGAGCCGTTGTCCGGAGGCATGCGTGATCGCCGGGGTTTCTGTGGTGGTCATGCGCTCGACGCTAACAACCGACGACGACGTTCCACAGTCGGCAATTCGGGGGACATCCACTCGCGGGAGGTCAGCTCCGGTTCATGTCGGCGAACAGCTGCACCGAGGCGTCCAGCGCCTCGTCGTAGCCCATCTCGGCGAAGCGGTGGAACGCCGGGCGCCCGACGCGGGCGATCGCACCGGCCCGAGCGGCCTTCGCCAGCCAGGTCGACACGGCCGGCAGAAGCGCCTGCTGCTCGGCGATCTCATTGATCAGGCCGACCTCGCGCGCGCGTGCGACGTCGAACGGCTCCCCCGACCCGATGTTCTCCATGGCCCAGCGGGGGCCCAGGCGGTGGATGATCGGCACTTGCGCGACCATGGGCCAGATCCCCACCGAGACCTCCCGTGTGCCGATGCGCGCGTGCGGCACCGCCACCGCGTAGTCGACGGCCGCGACCAGCGCCGCTCCGGATGCCACGGCATCGCCGTTGACGGCCGCGGCGATCGGCGTGCCCAGGGTGGGGAGGAGGCGGAGGAGGCCTGCCAGCGCGGTGGCGAAGGCGACGGGGTCTCCCCCTGCCTGGATGGCGGGGATGTCGAGGCCGCTGCAGAATACGTCGCCCGCGCCGGTGAGCACGATGCCGGTCACCCCGGCGTCGGCGTCCGCGCGCGTCAGCTCGTCGACGAGCCCTGCGATGACATCGGGGTTCAGGAGATTGCCTTCGCCCGCCGGGTTGCTGATCGTGATCGTCGCGATGCTCATACGGACCTTCCGGGTGCGAGGGAGCGTCGACGTCGACGCTCCCTCAGCACCTTATCGAGACCGCGGTACTCGACGGTCCGTACGGGCGCCGGCGGCGATCAGTGCACGAGGGCGGGAGCGGCCAGGCGACCGTCGATCATCTCCATCACCCGGTCGCAGTGCGCGAGCACATCGTGGTCGTGCGTGACCATGACCACCGCGACACCCGAGGAATGGGCACGGTCGGCCAGGAGCTCGACGACCTCATGGCTGCGACGACGATCGAGCGCCGCGGTGGGCTCATCGACCAGCAGCAGGGTGGGGTCGTTGACGAGGGCACGGGCGATGCCGACGCGCTGGCGTTCGCCGCCGGAGAGCTGCCCCGGCCGGTGCCCCGCTCGGTGCGACATGCCGACCGACTGCAGGAGGCCGGCGGCATCCACCGCGCGGCGCCCGGCCAGCCGGCCCGCCAGCCGCAGCTGGTCCGCCGCGGTCAGAGACGGGAGCAGGTTGCCCGACTGGAACACGAAGCCGATGTTCTCGAGGCGGAACCGCGTGGCGGCCCGGCGCGAGAGCGACGCGAGATCGGTGCCGTGGACGCGCACGACCCCGCTGTCGGGCGTGGTCATCGCGCCGGCCGCTGCCAGCAGCGACGACTTGCCGGAGCCCGACGGGCCGACGATCGCGACGAACTCGCCGGGCAACACCGTGAGGGAGACCGCGTCGAGCGCGCGCACACGCGAGTCGCCGTCACCGAGTTCGAGGGTGGCCTCGACGATCTCGAGGGCGGGTGTCTGTTCGGTGGTCATCGCTGTCCTCCCAGGGCGCGAAGCGGGTCGATGCGGGTGATGCGGAGCACGGAGACGGCCGCGCCGACCATGCCGAGTCCGACCGTGAGCAGGGATGCCGTGACGATCGGTGCGACCTCGAGGTCGAAGGGCATGGCATCCGGCATCGCGGCGCCCATGCCGACGCCGGCAGCGACGCCCAGGGCGGTGAAGCCGACGAGGAGGATCGCGGCCTGCGCGAGGCTGTCGCGCACGAGGTAGGCGCTGGAGGCGCCGGTGGCGCGGAGCACGGCGAGGTCGTGGCTGCGCTGGATCGTCCACACCATGAAGAACGCGCCGACGACGAGTGCGCAGATGATGTAGAGGAACACCTGGATCATGCTGAGCGTCAGGGTCTCGGCCTCGTAGCCGGGCGAGGCGTTGAAGGCCTCCGTGAGCGACATGGTCTTCGTCTCGGCGGCCGCGTCGATCGCCTCGGTGTCGATCTCGGCGCCCGGCTCGGCCAGGAGCGCGACGACGCTCGCGTACGGGAAGTCCATCTCCGAGATCTGGGCCTGGGTGGGTGCCCCCGGCTCGGCAAGGCCGGCGGCCATGAGCCGCCACGTGTCGACGGGCAGATAGGCGACGTCGACGTGCCCGAAGGTCGCCTGACCCTCGGTGAAGCCGACGACGGTGAACTCGACCTCGGTGCGATCGAGGGTGACGACGCTGCCGAGCTCGACGCCGTTGCCGCGCAGCGACTCTGAGACGACGATGCCGTCGACGCGGCCGAGACCCTCGCCGGACGACACCTCGGGCGAGAGGAAGCCTTCGGGTTCGACGCCGAAGAGCGTGAGGTCGATCTGGGTGTCGTCGTCCGCGACGCCATTGACGATGTTGACGCCCATCGGCTCAGCAGCAGCGACACCATCGGCCTGCTGCCAGGTCGCCAGCTGGTCGCCGTCGATCACGGAGCGGCTGAACGCGTTGTCGGTCATCGTGCCTTCGTTGAAGGCGAACGCCGTGGCGCGCATCGATTTGAGTCCGGAGACACCGTCGTTGACGAGCCCGGATGAGAGGCCGGAGAGCAGGACGACGAGCACGGAGATCAGCGCGATCACCGTGCCCATCAGCGCGAACCGGCCGCGAGCGAACCGCAGTTCGCGCAGCGCAAGGAACATGAGCAGCTTTCAGAGGGGGAGGGCAAGAGTTGCCGACAGGGCGTCGGCATGTTACCGACAGTCTGTCACTAAAGCACCTCGGCGCCAAATCGACGCCCGCCCGGACCGCCGCGTCAGCCGAGCAGCCCCCGCGTGAGCAGTCGATTCACGTCGTCCGCCACCGCCTGCGGATCCCTCCCCTGCGACACCAGCTGCACGCCGGCGCCGAGCACCCCCTGCACGAGCATCACCGACTGCGGTGAGGCATCGACGCCCAGATGGTCGAGCACGCGCGCGATCGGCTTGAGCAGCGCGTCGTGCAGCGCCATGAGATCGTCCATCCTGCTCGGGCTGAGATCAGCCTCCCGAAGAACGGATGCCAGGGTGTGCTTTCCGTCGGCGGTCATCACCATCGTCGCCTCGACGTAGGCCCGCAGCTCTGCGAGCCCCGGCTCCACCGCGGCCAGCGCCTCCTCCATCTCGGCATCCCAGCTCTCGATGGCCGCGATCGCGATGGCCACCAGCAGGTCGTCTTTCGAGGGGAAGTAGTCGTAGAAGCTCGAGCGCGACATGCCCGCCCGCTCGCAGACGCTCCGCGGCGTGAACCCGGCCAGTCCCGCCTCGTCGATCACCGCCTCCCCGGCCGCCAGCAGCGCCGCGCGCTGCGCGGCCCGATGCTCGGCGACGGTGGGGGCGGTGATCTTCGGCATCCGATCATTATCCCCGGCCTCGCTGGGCGGCGGTCATCCGCGCAGGGCGCCGTCGACGAACCCGGCGATGCGGCGGCCCACGGCATCCGGTTCTTCACCCGCGACCGCCACCGCGATCGTGGGCACCCCGAGCGTGGGGAGCAGCTCCAGGAAGAGGGCACGCTCCTGCTGTCTGCGCGTCGTCACCGGGTCGGGCCCGCCTCGCCCTGCGCCGTGGCCATCGGCCTCGTCATCGAGGTACACCACGACGGGGCGATGGGCGTGGACGGCGGCGAGCAGCGCGCGTACGTGACGGCCCAGATCGTCAGGCGAGAGAGCGAACCGCGCGATGAGCGCCCGGTGGGAGCTCCTCAGGAGCACGCCTTCCCACACGTGCACCTCCGTCATGGGCGTGCGCGCGCCGAACCGTCGCCAGCTCTCGACGACGGCGCGAGCGTGCGCATCGGCGGTGACGTCGCCGTCGTAGGCATCGAGGCGCCGCACCCGATCGGCGATCTCGTCGGGCACGTCGAGCTGGTCGGTGTGACGGACGATCCAGCCGTCGGGATAGCGCTCAGACCGCGCGCGCAGCTCATGCCAGGCGTCGGGGTCACGCTCGCGCACGTGCGCAAGCACCGCGTGGGAGACGAGCGACACGTTCTCGAACGCGACGGGGTGGCGCGGGTGCGCCGGCGGCCAGTACAGCACCGGCACGCCCCTCGCGGCGAGGTTCGCCTCCAGCCGTCGCGCGTGCGCAGAGAGGTCGACACCCGAGACGCCCTCGATGAGCACCACCCCCCGCAGCCGCGTCTCCTCGGAGCGCGGATCGCCGGCGTCGGAACGCGACAGCGACATCTTGCGACCCCCTCACGGCGCCACCGGCGAATCCGACGACCCCGACACGCGGTGCGGGGGACGGCCGCCCGACCGGGGCGGCCCGATGACGGTATGCCGAGCGCACGCGGAGGCCGTGCGGGTTCGTGGGTATTGCCGAGCCGGAGCACGACGGATGCCGTGCAGGTTCGGGAGTGATGCCGTATGGACGCCGCGCCTCAGGCGAGCGAGAGGAAGAGCTTCTCCAGTTCTTCGGGTGAGGTGTCTTTGCCGCTGCGCGGATCGATGAGGCACTCCTGGAGCGCGGTCGAGATGACGAGGAACCCGGCGCGGTCCAGCGCCTTGGAGACGGCGGACAGCTGCTGCACCACGTCGCGGCATGGCGCGTCGGATTCGACCGCGGCGATCACGGCGGCGAGCTGGCCCTGAGCGCGTCGCAGGCGGTTGGCGATCTTGCGCTGAGCCTCGGCGTGGCCAGCGGGCGTGGCTTCGGATGCGGTGGTGGTCTCCACGTGGTCCTCCTCGATTTGACGTCAACAATACCCTAGGGGGTATATTAGCGATACCCCCCGGAGTATTTTGAGAGGAAGCAACACCATGTGCCGACCAGCCACCTGCCGCACCTGCGGCAAGACGACGTGGGCCGGCTGCGGCCAGCACGTCGCCGCCGTCAAGGCCTCCGTGCCCCGCTCCGACTGGTGCGGCGGCACCCACACCGCCGCCGAGGTCGCCGCGGCCCGCGCCGAGCGGCCGAGCCTGTTCGCCCGCCTCTTCGGGCGCTGAATCCCACCGGCCACGGCATCCGCCGCCCGGCCCCCTGAACAAGAAACGAAGGAGAAAGACATGTGCGCACGCGTGAACTGTCCCCTCTGCGGGAAGGCGACGTGGTCGGGCTGCGGCCAGCACATCGAGCAGGCGCTGGCCGGAGTGCCCGCCGACGAACGCTGCACCTGCGAGGTGTGACCGATGCTGCTGGAACGGATCTATGACGAAGACCTCGCGCAGGCGAGCTACCTCATCGGATGCCAGGCCACGGGCGAGGCGATCGTGGTCGATCCCCGTCGCGACATCCAGGTCTACCTCGACCTCGCCGCGAAGAACGGGATGACCATCACCTCGGTGACCGAGACCCACATCCACGCCGACTACCTCTCCGGAACGCGGGAGCTCGCCGCCCGCACCGGCGCCACGATGTTCGTCTCCGACGAGGGCGGTCCCGACTGGACCTACGGCGACGGCTTCGCCGACGCCGTGCGGATGACCCACGGGCATCGCATCACCATCGGGAACATCGTGGTGGAGGCGGTGCACACCCCGGGACACACCCCGGAGCACCTCTCCTTCCTCGTGACGGACGGCGCACAGGCGGCCGAACCGGGGTTCCTGCTCAGCGGAGACTTCGTGTTCGTGGGCGACCTCGGAAGGCCCGACCTCCTCGATGAGGCTGCGGGCGGCATCGACACCCGCTTCGCCGGGGCGCGTGACCTGTTCCGAAGCCTGCGCGAGCACTTCCTCACCCTTCCCGACTACGTGCAGGTGCTTCCGGCGCACGGCTCGGGCAGCGCGTGCGGCAAGGCGCTCGGCGCGATCCCCACGACGACGGTCGGCTACGAGCGCGCGTTCGCCTGGTGGAGCGGCTATCTGCGCGCGGGTGACGAAGAGGGCTTCGTCACCGAGCTGCTGAGCGGTCAGCCCGACGCGCACGCCTACTTCGCGCGCATGAAGAAGGAGAACAGGCTCGGCCCCGCCGTCATCGGCGAGCTCCCGGAACTCGTCGAGTTCGCTCCGGAGCGACTGTCTGCTGCCCTGGTGGCCGACGAGGCGATCTTCGTCGACACGCGTGCGCACCGCGACGTGCACACCGGCACGGTGCCGGGAGCCCTGAACATCCCGGGTGCCGCGAAAGCCGCGAGCTACGGATCGTGGGTCTACGACCCCGAGCGGGAGTCCCGTCCGCTCGTGGTGCTCGCCGCCGACGAGGCGGATGCCGAGGACCTGCGCGATCACCTCCTCCGAGTGGGAATCGACGCGGTCGGCGGCTTCATCACCTCGCTCGAAGGGCTCGACCTCGCCGCGCCCGCCGTAGTCGACCCGCGTGACCTCGACCGCACGGAGCACGCGCTGCTGCTCGACGTGCGCAACAAGACCGAGTACGCCGCCGGCCACCTCCCCGGGGCGGTGCAGCTGAGCGGCGGACGCGCCCTGTGGCATCTTGACCACCTCCCGCGAGGCGAGACCATCGTCACGTACTGCCAGAGCGGTGTGCGCAACAGCGTCGTCGCGAGCGCCCTCCGCCGCGCCGGCTTCGACATCGTCGAGCTCGACGGCTCCTACGCGGGGTGGACTGCCGTTCCCGGCAACACCCCGGTCACCTCTCCCTCCCCGGCCACGGCCGCCTGAAAGGACACCTCATGACCCGCCTCATCCCGACACTGCTGGGCGTCGCCGCACTGGCCGTCACGCTCGCCGGCTGCGCCGGCGCCGCCACCGACAGCTACGCCGTGACGTCCGACACGACGATCATCGACGTGCGGACGCCGCAGGAATTCTCCCAAGGGCACCTCGAGGGCGCCGTGTCTCTCGACGTCACCGGTGGAGAGCTGGCCGCCGCCCTCCCGACCCTCGACCCGGATGCCGAGTACGTCGTGTACTGCCGCTCGGGCAACCGGTCGGCCCAGGCGGCGAAGATGCTGACGGATGCCGGCTTCACCGGCGTCACCGATCTCGGCTCTCTCGAACGCGCCGCGGAGGCCACCGGCCTTCCGGTCGTCGGCTGACCCGCGTCCGGGATCCCGGCTTCTTCCCCGCATGCGCACTGAACTTCGCGGGAAGGCCCCCTGAATCAGCCGCACGACCATCTACGGTTTCTGTCGGGCCTGACGAGAGGGACGACCAATATGTACAGCTTGCACGTGGGCGTGAGCGAGGGTGCCATCCTGGGCGATCGATTGTTCGAATTCACCGACGATGCCTTGCGGGAGCGATTCGCTGCGAATATCAGCGAGCTCCAGTCGCTCCCCGTTCTCGCGATGCCCGAGATCGGCGACGAGCGACATGAACAGGTTGCACATATCGGCGTCGCGGTGGCCGTGAAAAGGCATAGCCGAGAAGTACGCTTCAAGTTCGTCAGAGACAATCGATTCCTCCCACTGCCTCTCGACACCATCGAGGCGCTCGCTCCCCAGCTGCGGATCAGCCACTGGGAGTTCCGCCGTACGCACTGGGCAGTAAAAGACGTCGACCTCTTCGAGACGCTCCTCGCCTACGAGCTCGACGCGAACGGCGACCGCGGAGCAGCCTCCGCGGTCGATTCCGCCGCTCGCTTCATGGTGGATGCGCCGCAGGAGCACGACCTCGTCGCTGTGATGACTCCGTACGATCCTCAATTCGACGTCGTCTTCGAAACGCTGCAAGCCGCGACGAGTGCTCTCGGGTTGCGAGCGGTGCGCGCAAAAGACATCTGGGACCACCCGGAGATCATGGACGATGTGAGATCGCTGCTCTGGCGCGCCCGGGTCGTCATCGCCGATCTGACGGGCAGGAATCCCAACGTCTTCTACGAGACCGGACTCGCTCACGCTCTTCCCCGCCCCACGATCCTCATCACGCAGAACCCCTCCGACGTGCCTTTCGATCTTCGGAGCGTCCGTTACCTTCACTACGGTGTCGGCACGCAGGCAAGAACCGAACTGCGCACGAAGCTCACCGAGAAGCTCGCTTCCCTCATGACGTAACCCGTCCATGATGCACGCGGTCGCCGTCCCGGTGAGGTGATGTTCCGGAAGTCGGTCGATCGTCACCGATAGTCGGAGGCGTCTGAAAACGAGCGTTCGGTCACCGCGCACTTCCCGACTCGCGCCGATTCAGCGCCCCGCCGGAAACGCCGACTTGAGCTCCACGATGCGTCGTGCAGCAGCATCCACCTGCGCAGCGAAGGCAGGGTCGGCCCGCGCCGCGCGCAGCACCGCCGCGTACATCTCCGGGAACACACTCGCGTCGGCCGAGACGAGGATCAGGTCGACACCCGCCTCGACGGCACGCACCGCGCGGTCGCCCGGAGCCCACCGTGCGACCGCCGCCGTGGCCGACAGGTCGTCGCTCATCACGACCCCGTCGAAACCGAGGTCGCCCCGGAGGAGCCCCGTCACGACGCGCTTCGAGAACACCGCCGGGGCGCGCCGGTCGATCTTGCGATACACCGCCGACGACATCATCACCACCGCCGGGCCCTCGTCGAGCAGTCGACGGTACACCGTGACGTCCGTCGACCTCCGCGACACCCGGGCGTCGACGACGTCGGCGGAATAGTCGGTGTTCGCGGTCACCCGGCCGAGCCCCGGGAAGTGCTTGAACGTCGGAAGGATGCCGGCGCTGCGAAAACCCGAAGCGACCGCCCCGGCACACCGGATGACCGACTCGCCGCCGTAGCCGTACTGCCGATCGAGCCGGCCGATCGGAGGGTTCCGCGCCGCCTCCCGCGCATCGGCGACGACATCGGCGACCGGCGCCAGGTTCATCGTCACCCCCGCACGCCACAGCTGCCGTCCCCATCGTGCCGCGTCGGCGCGAAGCCCGCGGCATCCGCTCTTCGACTGCGCCAGCGCTGAGGGGATGTCGTCGAATCCGCGACCCGACAGCACCTGCACCTGGCCGCCCTCCTGGTCGGTCGCGACCCACAGCGGCGGGCTGTCGGCCGGGAGCCGCTTCGTGAACCGTGAGACCACCGCCGACGTCGGCTTCGTTCCCGCATGCGACCGTCCGCGCAGGAAGATGCCTCCGATCCGCCGGTCGGACACCGCCGCGAGGGTCACGCGGTCGGCAGACTCGGCATCCGTCCCGACCATGAACAGCTGGGCCACGCGCTCGCGGCGGCTCATGCCCGCCAGCGGATCCGGCAGCGCCGTCGGCGTCGGGCGCGGCACGAGGGTCGGCGCCGGGGTGGGGCTCGGCGCCGTCGTCGCGGGGGCTGGCGGCGTCGTGACGGACGACACGGATGCCGAGGGCGCCACGGTCGGCTGCGCCGACTCGGGTGCACAGGCGCAGGCGGAGGCGAGCACGGCACCCACGATCGCGAAGGCCACCGCCCGCCGGATCCGTCTGGTCGCCCCGAGGTCCATCCCTCCAGTCTCCCCCGTCACACGGGACGTGCGCAGGGCGTCTGCCGACGAGGCGTCCAGGCGCGCATCGATCGACACCCCCGCATCTGACGGTTCCATTCCCCGGAATGGACATAGGCTCCGGGAGAGGGCTCCCGGTCGGAGCCACCATCTCTGGGGAGAGACATGCAGGTCACACACACGATGGCGCGCCGAGAGGCCACCCACGAGTGACCGCCGGCACCCCACGCACTGCGACGCCGCGTCCCGCCGCTCGCCGACGCTCCCGCCACACCGCCTGGTGGATCGTCGGCGCACTGGCATCCATCGTGCTGCTGCTCATCCTGCGTCCCCTCGTTCCGGGCGCGGACGCCCCTGCGGTGGGCGACGACGCGACACCGACGACAGCCGCCGCGCCGTCCGACACCCGCTCCCCCCAGCCGTCGCCGCCTGCCATCTCGACGCCGGCGCCGACGCCGACGCACACCGTCGCGCCGGCGCCGACGCACACCGTCGCGCCGGAGAAGGCGGCCAGCGGCACGGCGCTCGCCGCGCTTGCCGAGCTGGAGATCAAGGGACGCGCCCCGAAGACCGGGTACGACCGCGACCAGTTCGGGCAGCGGTGGAAAGACGTCGACCGCAACGGCTGCGGGACGCGCGACGACATCCTGGCCCGAGACCTCACCGCTGTGGAGAAGGAGGGCCGTTGCACGGTGACCGGCGGCATCCTCGACGACCCGTTCACCGGCGGACGCATACGGTTCGAGCGGGGGCAGGACACGTCGGCCCTCGTTCAGATCGATCACGTGGTGGCGATGTCGGACGCCTGGCAGAAAGGTGCGCAGAGGCTCACCGCTCACCAGCGGGAGGTCTTCGCGAACGATCCGCTCAATCTGCTCGCGGTCGACGGCTCGGCGAACGCTCAGAAGGGCGATGGCGACGCCGCCACCTGGCTGCCGAGCAACAAGGCGTTCCGCTGCGCGTACGTCGCCCGGCAGGTCGCGGTGAAGGCGGCGTACGAGCTGTGGGTGACGAAGGCGGAGTTCGACGCGATCGCACGGGTGCTGTCGGCCTGCCCCGACGAGAAGCTCCTCCCTTCCGACCTCGCCCCGGCCGCGATGGCGCAGGCCGCGGAGCCGACCCCCGCACCGACGCCAGACCCGACGAAGAAACCAGACCCTACGAAGAAAGAGCCCGCGGCCAAGGACGTGTACTACAGGAACTGTGCCGCGGCGCGGGCGGCGGGCGCGGCTCCCGTGTATGAGGGCGACCCGGGGTATGCGAAGCACCTCGATCGCGACGGCGACGGCGTCGGCTGCGAAGGCTGAGCACGCCCCTCCCCTCCGTGCGGGTCAGCGCCGCAGTTCGTCGAACGGCGCGAGCGGAACGATGTCGCGCGCGAGTTCGGTGAGCCGTGCATCAGCGCACACGAGGACGTCGGCCTGCAGCGACGCGACGGCCAGGTATTCGAGCGCCCCGATGCGGTCGGTGTCCAGACGCCGCGCGAACCGGAACGCCGTCATCCGTGAGACGCGGTCGCCGAGGAGCCTGATCTTCAGCGCGGCGAGACCGTCGAGCTCCGCCTTCGCCGTCGCCTCGTCGATCTCGCCCCGGCGCACGGCATCGTAGATCTCCGCCAGCACGTCGCTGCGGAGCACGGTCGGCCCCACCAGCGCGTGACGGTCGCCGATCGACGGATCTTCCCGCACGATGCGCAGCGCGGTCGCCGCGTCGATCGCGTATCTCTTGCTCGTCGCACTCATGCCGGCACCGTACTGCTGCCCGCCGACACGCGCCGCCCCCTGCCTACGAGACGCGCCCCGTGCAGTCGGATGTCGCCGAGACGGCCGAATCGGCCGGGAGCGAACCGCCCGTTCGAGAGCGGACGATCTCCGCCGCCGCCAGATCGAATGCGATCTTCTCGCGCGCCGCCGGGTCGACGCTGTCCCATTCCGGCCCCGACTCGGTGAAGGGATGCGCGAGTGCGTACTGCTTGACGTCATCGCCGAACGTCGACCAGTCGCGACCGCGGAGCGCCGAGAGCGCGGCATCCAGCTGTGTCCGCCCTGTCGCCGCATTGAGGTATGCCGCGTACGTGCAGCGCACCGTCTCTCCCGAGAGCGTCGTGTATGCGACATCAAGCACGAGGTCGGCCTCCACCTCCCGCTGATCCGGCCCCGCCCCCATCGCCGGCTGCCACGAGGCCGCGCAGCCGGCGAGGAACACCGCCGCCGTCAGCAGCACGGTGACGACGGCGCTCACACGCTGCCCCCGCGCGGGCCAGACCGAGGAGTCTCCAGATCGACCGGCACCGTCCATGCGTCCCCCTCGGCTCGCCTTCGCACCCGGCCGCCGCGCAGCACGGCGATCGGTGGGGCGAGCGTAGCGGCGGTCGCATCGAAACGCCAGAACGCGTGTCAGCGGAAGGCCGTCGCGAGCACGACGGCCGCGCAGCATCCGCCGGCCAAGACGGTACTCGCTGAAAGCACCGCGATCAGCCCTCCGCCCGGCATCCGCCACGCCACCTCGGCTCCCCGGAGAAGCATGGAGAGCCGCCTCGCGCGTCGTCGGGCGGCGTTCCACAGCCCCATCGCGACGACGACTCCGAAAAGCCCGATGAGCGCCCACCACGCACTGCCGAGCGCAACGGGCAGCACCCGCATCGCCACCAGCGAACCGACAGCGAACGCGAGAGAGGTGCGACGCCACGCGAGTTCGGTGCGCTCCGGTTGCAGACCGGGGTCGAAGAGCATCACCGGAACAGGATCGCCAGCACGACCAGCACCGCCGCGGCGGTCACACTCACCGCCAGCAGCAGCCCCGCCGGGGAGTTCGGGAGCGGCGCCTCCCGGCGCAGCGCGGCTTCGGTGCGCGCCCAGCCCCACCAGGCGGCGACGGCAGCACCCATCCCTGTGACGATCAGCACGAGGGATGCCGCCAGCCGCAGGGCGGGCTCGAGGTCGAGCCCGAGCAGTTCGAGGGCGACACCTCCAGCCAGGAGCGCCAGCGACGTGCGGATCCAGGCGAGGAAGGTCCGCTCGTTCGCCAGCGTGAACCTCACATCGGGCTCCCCGCCTTGCGCGAAGACGCGTGCCGGAAACCGCCGATCGACGGTCACGGGGAGACCGTCCGGAATCCTGCGTTCCCCATCGACGAGTCGGGGGTGTTCTGGGAGCGCGCCGAGTTGCGGTAGCGGTTGCAGTACGAGAGGTGACACAGGTAGCTGCCCCCACGGAGCACCCGCGCACTGCCGCGGGGTGGTCCGACGGGATCCGCTGCCGAAGTACGCGTGTAGGTGCGCGGACTGAACCAGTCGGAACACCATTCCCAGACGTTGCCGACGGGCTGCCACAGCCCGTAGCCGTTGGGGGTGAAGCTGCGCACGGGAGCGGTGGTGGCCCAGCCGTCCTCCGCGGTGTTCACCCCCGGGAACTCGCCCTGGAAGATGTTCGCCCGCCACCCGCCGTCATCGACCTCCGCGTCGCCCCACGGGTATTTCGCTCCGTCGATGCCTCCACGGGCCGCGAACTCCCACTCGGCCTCGGTGGGAAGGCGACGGCCAGCCCACGAGCAGTACGCGAGAGCGTCGTTCCAGCTCACATGCACCACAGGGTGATCACCGAGTCCCTCCAGAGACGATCCCGCACCACCGGGTCGACGCCAGTCGGCACCGCGCACACCGCGCCACCACGGAGTCTGCGGGGGGATGCCGACCACGTCGGCATCCGGCGCGCTGACCGCGGAATGGAACACGGCCGAGTATCCGAACGTCTCCGCTTCCGTGCGATATCCGGTCGCGTCGACGAACGCTGCGAAGTCGTCGTTGGTGACGGGTGTCACATCGATGGAGAACGAGGAGATCGTCACCGGATGCCGCGGCGTCTCTCCATCGCCGACGTTCTCGTCACCCGAGGAGTCGCCCATGAGGAACGTGCCCGACGGTACGCGCGCCTGTTCGACGAGGTGACGGCCGCCCCCACCCGAGGGGCCCGTGGCCACAACGAGCGACTCGCCCGCGATCAGCTGCGACCGCGACGGTGCGCCGCAGCCGCACCCGCACCCGGCCGTCATCGGAAACCCGACGCAGCCCGTGCGCGCGGCACACCGCCGAGACGACGGGTGATGGTGTCGACTGCGTCACCGAGCACGGGCACGGCCTCCTCCATGCGCTCCCGCGTGAAGCGCTGAGAAGGTCCGGAGATCGACAGGGCGGCCGCGATGGCCCCCGACGCATCCACGATCGGCATCGCCAGCGAGTTCACGTTGTCGATGGCTTCGTTGAACGCCGTGGCGTAGCCATCGCGCCGGTAGGCGTCGAGGCTGTCGCGGATCTGCTGCTCGGTGAGAGGGTGATCGACGGCATGATGGAGCGCTTTGTTCGCGAGCAGACTGTCGATCTCGTGCGGGCTGAGCCCGCTCATCAGCACACGCCCGTTGGCACCCGACCACAGGGGGTAGAGCTTGCCGAGCTCAGGCGCGAACCGCAGCTCCGCAGTCGACTGCACCTCCTCGAGGAACACACGAGTATGGTCGACGGCCACCGAGAGACCGACCGTCTCTCCCACCGCGTCGCGCACCGCGATCATCTGAGGCCGCGCCTCGGTGATGAGGGTGAGCCCGCTGTTGTAGCCGAGGCCGATAAGCAGAGCGCGAGGGCCGATCTTGTACTTCTGCGTCTCATGGTCCTGGCTGACCATGCCCGTACCCGTGAGGATCGTGAGGAGTCGCTGCACCGTGCTACGCGGCAGTCCTGCCGCCGATGCGAGCTCACGAGCGCTCGCACCGCCGGCCAGAGGCCTCAGCGCCCCGAGGATGTGCACCGCTTTCGCGACAGAGTTGTCCATGGCTTCGTCCACCCGATCAGGCTAATAGGTGCCGTGACCCTCACTCCGAGGGCAGCCCCCTTCCTCGACGCGCATACAGCTCGAGAACCCGCTCGCGAGGGATCACCCCGCAGCGCTCGGCCCACGCGTCGTACGCATCGCTCAGCTCCGCCACGACCTCCGGGTGGTGGGAGGAGATGTCGTTGAGCTCCGTGCGGTCGTCGACCATGTCGTACAGCTCCCACGGCATCCCGTACTTCTTCACCAGCTTCATGCGCCCTCGGCGGACACCGCAGTTGCCCTCGTGCTCCCAGAACAGGACGCGCTCGTCGTCGACCACCCCCGACCGCAGAGTCGGCAGCATGCTGACGCCCTCGGCGGGAAGCACATCACGGTCGGGGTACGACGCGGGGTACTCGGCCCCCGCGATGTCGAGCACCGTCGACATCACGTCGGTGAGCTGGTGCGGCTGCGTGCGCAGTGCCGGCTCGGTCCCGAGACCGTTCGGCCAACTGACGATGAACGGGGTGGCGATGCCGCCTTCGTGAATCCAATGCTTGTATTCGCGGAACGGCGTGTTCGACAGGTTCGCCCACGAGCGGCCGTAGGTGGCGTACGTGTCCTCACCGCCCGGCACGATGCTGGGGTCGTTGCCGGGGCGCACCTCGCGGCCGTCACGCGTCTCCGCGTCGAATGTCACGTACGTCGTGACGAACTCCCGCGCGGTCTCGATCGGCATCTCCTCCGCGCATCCGCCGTTGTCGGAGAGGAAGATCACGACGGTGTCGTCGAACACGCCGTGATGCTTGAGCTCGTCGACGATCCGGCCCACGCCCTGGTCCATCCGGTCGAGCTGTGCAGCGTACACGGCCATCCGCAGCGCCTCCCACTCCTTCTCCTCGACGTCATCCCAGGCGGGAACCCGTGGGTCGCGGTCGGTGAGCGGCCACGACTCCGAGATGATCCCCGAGGCGATGAGCTTCTGCAGTCGTTCCTCACGAAGCTGGTCCCATCCGGCGTCGAACCGGCCCACGTACTTCGCGATGTCCTCCGCGAGCGCGTGCAGCGGCCAGTGCGGCGCGGTGTAGGCGACGTACATGAAGAACGGGTCGTCAGCGTGCGCGTCGCGGTGGTCGCGGAGGAACCCGACCGCGTTGTCACTGATGGCATCCGTGTAGTAGAAGTCGGGGTCGAGCGTCTCCTCCTCTACGTTGGTCTCGTCACGCGTGAGAGTGCGGGTGCGGAAGAAGCTGCCCGCGCCCTCGAGCGTGCCGAAGAACCTGTCGAACCCCCGCCGAGTGGGCCACGCGTCGGTCGGGTTGTGGATGTCGCCGGCCATATGCCACTTCCCCGACACGTAGCTGCGGTAGCCCGCGGGCTTGAGCGCCTCGGCGATCGTGACGCATTTCTTGT
Source organism: Actinomycetes bacterium (assembly GCA_023431405.1). Classification (GTDB taxonomy): domain Bacteria; phylum Actinomycetota; class Actinomycetes; order Actinomycetales; family Microbacteriaceae; genus Microbacterium. Next base: position 5,168 of record JAEYVZ010000075.1, on the reverse strand, counting down.
TGAGGTTTCCTGGGTACCCGTCGGGCGCATCGTCGTAGTTCAGGATGCCGATGCCCGTCTGGTGCGGATGGAGGCCTGTGATGAGCGATGCTCGAGACGGGCTGCACCGGGCCGTGTTGTAGAACTGCGTGAGGCTCACGCCGTTCGCGGCGAGCGCGTCGAGGTTCGGCGTCTCCACTTCGCCGCCGTAGCAGCCGATGTCGGAGAAGCCCATGTCGTCGACGAGGATCAGAACGATATTGGGGGTCGGGTTCGTCATTGTGCTCTCTGGTTGATCGCGGGGAGTGAGAAGATCGCCGGCCGGCGGCATCCGATCACCGGGGCGCGAGGACGGTGCCGGCCTGAGCCTCTGCACGCTCGCGGAGATCGGCGTCCACATCGAGGTGCGCCGTCTCCTTCGCGAAGTACAGGGCAACCAGGGCGATGACAGCGGCGATCATCACGTACACGGCGACCGGCCAGGACGATCCGGACATCGACACCAGCCACACAGCGATCACCGGCGCCACGGCCCCCGTGGGGAGCACGCCGAGCTGGTACACGAGCGACATACCGGTGTAGCGGACCCGCGCCGGGAAGAGCTCTGCGAAGAACGCCGCCTCCGCACCGAACATCGTGCATGCCCCGAGCGACCAGCCGAGCACCGTCGCGAGCCAGATGAATGTCGCGATGCCGGAGTCGACGAGAGCGAAGATCGGGAAGGCGGTGACGAGCGCTACGGCCGCGCCGGCGGCGAAGACGGGGCGGCGGCCGAACTTGTCGGAGAGCTTGCCTGCGAGGGGGATGATGAAGAATCCGACCACGCTCGCGATCAGCAGACCGTTCAGCGCGATCGAACTCGACAGGCCGAGCACCGTCGTGGTGTACGTGAGCAGGAACGCGTTGTAGACGTTGAAGGTGATGCTCTCGCTCACGCGGGCGCCGAAGCCGATCAGAAGCTGCTTCGGGTACTTGCGGATGACCTCGAACACCGGCACCTTGACGGTCTCACCGGTCGTCTGCATGTCTTTGAAGGCCTGCGGCTCCTCCACCTTGAGCCGCACGACGAGACCGACGACCACCAGGACGATGCTGGCGAGGAACGGGATGCGCCACGCCCACTCGCGGAGAGCTTCCTCGCCGGGGATGCTGACGAGGTTCACCGCCACGGTCGACAGCAGAAGTCCGAGCGGGACGCCGGTCTGCGGCCACGAGGAGAACAGGCCGCGCTTGCCGCGGGGCGCGTGCTCGAAGGTGAGGATGGCGGCGCCGCCCCACTCGCCGCCCAGGCCGATGCCCTGCAGCATCCGGAGGATGAGGAGCATGATCGGCGCGGCGACGCCGATCGCCGCGTAGGTCGGCAGGGCGCCCATGAGGAACGTCGAGATGCCCATGATGAGCATCGTGATGACGAGGATCTTCTTGCGGCCGATGCGGTCGCCGAAGTGCCCGAATATCAGTCCTCCGATGGGTCGCGTGACGAAACCCGCCGCGAACGTGCCGAAGGCCACGAGCGTTCCGATGAGCGGATCGAACTCGGGGAAGAACTCTGAATTGAAGACGAGGGCGGCCATCGTCGCGTACAGGAAGAAGTCGTACCACTCGATCACCGATCCGAAGACACTGGCGAGGACGGTGTTGCGCTGCTGCTTGCGCTGGGCCTGGGTCGGCGGGGGCGTCATGGTTCTCCTTTGAAGCGACGTCTGGGTGTCCCAACATTCGGGACAGTGTCCCAAACTGAGAAGATGCTAGCGCGATCGCGTCTGACGGGTCAAGCGTCAGCGGACGGGGGCGGTCCGCTCAGACGTCTTCGTGACCGACACGTATCCCGCCTTGCGGATGGTGACGGTGCAGCTCACCGTCTTCCCGCGATCGGAGGCGCGGGGGGCGAAGGTGTCCCCGGTCGCGCCGCGCACCGCGTGCCCGCCGACGTACCACTGGTATCGGATCTCGGGAACCCAGACCGTCGTGCTGACGAGCAGCTTCCGTCCGACCTTCGGTACGCCGGTGATGTCGGGAGTGGCCAGGCGGAAGACCGACTTCTTCGCCACGGGCTTCGTGGCGGCGGACGTCTTGACCGTCGTCGTGTAGCCCGCCTTCCTACCGGTGACCTTCACGGCGACGACTTTGCCGATGTCGACACGGGTCGGCGTGTAGCGCGCGCTCGTCGCGCCGGCGACCGGCTTGCCGCCCACGTACCAGGCATAACTCAGCGCGGTGCCCGGTGACCATGTGCCAGGCTTCGCCGTGAGCGTGACGCCGTGCTTCGCCGTGCCGCGGATGCCAGGAGCCGGGCTCACGAGCACTCCCGGCGACACCGCACGCGACGCCACCGACACGACACGGCTGGTCTTGTGGCCGGTCAGGCTGCCGGTGACCGCGAAACTCACGCGCTTGCCCCGGTACGCCGGTTGCATCGTCAAGGTGGTGCCGGTCGCGCCGGCGACGGGACGCCCGTCGAGGAGCCATTGGTACGTGAGCTGGGCGCCGGGTGTCCACGCGCCGACCCTCGCCTTCAGCACGCTCCCGACGCGTGCATCGCCGGTGAGCGTCGGGCGGGGAGCGCTGAGCGTGCCGTAGGCGACGGGCGGTGTCGGAGCGGAGACCGCCGTGAGCGGATCGAAGCCACGCTTGGAGCCTGTCACCGCGACGGTGATCGTCTTGTCGGCATCGGCATGCCGCACGGTGTATGCCGTGCCGGTGGCACCGACGACGGCGACGCCGTCGACCGCCCACTGATAGCGCAGGTACGTTCCCGTCGGCCACTGGCCGGGGTGCGCCGTGAGTATGTCATCGAGCCGCACCGACCCGGAGATCGTCGGTGCGGGGGCGGTCAGCCGACCGTAGGCGATCGTCACCGGGTCGGATCGCACGCTCGTGATCCGGTAGCCGGGTTCAAGACCGGAGACCACGACGGTCAAGACCTTTCCGGCATCCTTCGGCTGGATCGTGTATGCCCTCCCCGCCCCTACGGAGGTCCCGTCGACGAGCCATGTGTACGGAGTGAGGGCGTGAGGACTCCAGGAGACGACACTCGCCGTCACCTGGTTGCCGACCTGCACCACGCCCGAGATGACCGGCCGGCCCGACGCGGTCAGCGTGCCGTAGTCGACGAGCGCGGAGGGATCGGAGGTGGCGGTCACCGGCCCGAAGTCGGGCCCGCTGCCCGTCACGGTCACCTGCACCGTCTTTCCGCGGTCGTCGGCACGGGGCGTGTACACCGCGTCGATCGCGCCGTCGACGGCGACTCCGGCCACCAGCCATTGGTAGGTGAAGGCCACGCCCTCGGGCCAGCTGTCGGCGTCGGCCGTGAGCTCTGCGCCGACAGCCGGCGTGCCCGCGACAGTCACCGTGGGAGAGTCGAGCGGCGGAGCGTCGAACTCCACCCCGAGCGGCCGAACAGGAGACGCGACCCGGGCTGCGGCATCCGCGGCGAGCGCTGCGCCCGTCGGTACGAGCGCTCCGGCGAGCAGGGCGACGGACGACGCCAAGGTGGCCGCGGCGAGCAGAGAGCGGTGCAGGGGTCGGGAGAAGCGCATCGTCGTGGGGGCCTTGCCGGTCGGAGGGTCTCAGGTGGATGCGCGTGTGCCGAAGCTCGTGCGCCGCATCGCGGATGCGACAGCGCCCTCGCACTCTAGCCGCATAGCGGCGGAATTCCGAAGGCTGTTCAGGGTACGCGGTAGCCGGCCGCGCGGAACAGCTCGTACCATTCGGCGCGAGTGAGCGGGATGTCGGATCCCTGCGCCGCCGCACGGACGCGTTCGGGGGTGGTCGTTCCGAGCACGACCTGCATCTGTGCGGGATGCCGCGTGATCCACGCCGTCGCGATCGCGATCGGCGGCACGTCGTACTGGGCGGCCAGTCGATCGATGACGGCGTTGAGCTCTGGGTACCCCGGCGAGCCGAGGAAGACCCCGTCGAAGAAGCCGGCCTGGAACGGCGACCACGCCTGGATCGTGATCCCGTGGAGACGGCAGTAGTCGACGATGCCGCCGCCATCGAGCGTCACCGACTGCTCGGTGCCCTGCATGTTCGAGGCCACACCCTGAGCGATGATCGGGGCGTGCGTGATCGACAGCTGCAGCTGGTTGGCGACGATCGGCTGCCGCACGTGCGCGGCGAGAAGCGCGATCTGCCCCGGGGTGTGGTTGGAGACCCCGAACGCGCGCACCTTGCCGGCCGCCTCGAGGTCGTCGAACGCGCGGGCAACCTCCTCCGGCTCGACGAGGGCGTCGGGGCGATGAAGAAGCAGGATGTCGATGTAGTCGGTGCGCAGCGCGCGAAGCGACCCCTCGACCTCGGCGACGATGTGCTCGTAAGAGAAGTCGAAGTACGGCCCCTCCTTCACGATCCCCGCCTTGGTCTGGATGGTGATGTCGGCCCGTTGCGACGGGGACAGCTGCATCGCCTCGGCGAATCGTTCCTCGCACTGATGCAGATGCGACCCGTAGATGTCGGCGTGGTCGAAGAAGTCGATGCCGCTGTCTCGCGCCGCCGTCACCAGCTCGCGGATCTCGCCGTCGGTCTTGTCGCTGATGCGCATGAGCCCGAGAACGACATTCGGGGCGTGCAGGTCGGGGCCGACGGGAACGGTCTTCATGGGGACTCCTTCGATCGTCCGAACCACGCTAGTCGCCACCTGAGACACCCGGGTCGTGTGTGGTCGCTCCGGCCGCACGCGTCTGCAGGACCTCAGATGGGTCAGTCTCCGTCGATGAGGTCGGGGACGTAGGTTCCATCCAGGGGGATGTACTCCCCGGTGTACTCGGGGCGACCGACGAGCAGCTCCGCGACGTTGATCAGATGGTTGACCTGCCAGATGATGACCGCGACAGCGATGACCGCGAACCACACGATCTCTTTCGCGGGCACACGGCGCACGAGTCCGTAGCCGACGAACGCGACCACGGTGGTGATCGCGACGGTCGCTCCGGCTACCTGGGCGAAGGCCATGCGCACCGAGTCTTCGTATGCGGGCGCGGAGTAGCTGTTGAAGACGACCGTCAACAGGGTGGGGACGATCAGCACACCCAGCACGAGCACGACGCTCGCACCAGTACCGCTGAGCCGCGCGCGCGAGGCAGGCTGCGTGTCGGGCTCGGTCATGATGCGAGTGTATGGGTGTGACGCGCGAGAAGAGGAGCGCGCGGATCGCGGTGCCCGCCGGCTCGGCGAAGACCGCCGTGCGC
>JAEYVZ010000089.1 GCA_023431405.1 Actinomycetes bacterium | reverse complement strand
GATCTGGGCCGTCCGCCGCACGCCCATGGTCGGCGCCGCGTGGATCGACCGTGAAGACGGCTCGGCCGAGCTCCGCGTGCGCAACTACGTGAACCTCGGCATCGCCGCAGCCACTCCGCGCGGCCTGCTCGTCCCCAACATCAAAGACGCGCAGGACCTCAACATGCGCGAGCTCGCCAAGGCGCTCGAGAAGCTCACGATGACCGCGCGCGAAGGCCGCACCTCGCCCGCCGATCAGCAGGGCGGCACGATCACGATCACCAACATCGGCGTCTTCGGAATGGATGCCGGCACCCCGATCATCAACCCGGGCGAGTCGGGCATCGTCGCGATGGGCACGATCCGGCAGAAGCCGTGGGTCGTCGACGGCGAAGTGCGCCCGCGTTACGTCACGACCGTGTCGGGGTCGTTCGACCACCGGGTCATCGACGGTGACGGCATGAGCCGCTTCATCGCCGATGTCGCGTCGATCCTCGAGGAGCCTGCGCTCCTGCTCGACTGAGCCTGAGTGGGCTGCGAGACGGAGAAGGGGCCGGCGCTCGCGCACCGGCCCCTTCTCCGTCACGGGTCACGACGAGCGAGGCACCCGGTTCTCGGCGCTCATCATCCAGGCGAACTGCTCGAGCTTCTCGATGATCTCGTGCAGGATGTCGGCGCTGGTGGGGTCGGCCTCGTCGACCTCGTCATGTACGTCGCGGCACGTGGAGACGGTGTCTTCGAGGCGCACGGTGATGAGGTCGATCACCTCGGTGGTCGCGATCTCCCCCTGCGGGAATTCAGGGAGCGTCGTGGTGGCCGAGACGGTGTCGCTGCGGCCGTCGGGGAGGGCATGCAGGGCGCGCATGCGTTCGGCGATCGTGTCGCTGAAGGTACGGGCCGCCTCGATGATCTCGTCGAGCTGCAGGTGGGTGTCGCGGAAGTTGGTGCCGACGACGTTCCAGTGGGCCTGCTTGCCCTGCGATGCGAGCTCGATGAGGTCGACGAGCACCTTCTGCAGGTTGTCGCTGAGCGCCTTCGACGCCGTGAAGCCGCTCTCGGCGTTCTGCTCCTTGGTGAGGCGGGCGCCGCGGGCGGGTTTGCGCTGGTTCTTCGTGGATGTCGTGGTGGATGCCATGCGAACGACCGTAGAAGGTCGCAGCCGCGACATCACGGGGATTGTGTGCGGGGCGACGCGGTGCTAGCCGGGCCCCAGGTGCAGTGTTGAGAATGATTATCAGTAACGGGTAGACTGGCGGCATGACCTCCCGACGCGCCCTGACCTTCGCGATCCCACTGACCCTCGCTGGCCTGGCACTGGCCGGCTGTGCGCCCGCCGCTGACACGCAGCAGGGTGATGCGAAGCCGCACGTCGTGGCATCCACGAATGTCTACGGCTCGATCGTGGAGGAGATCGCCGGCGACCGCGTCGAGGTGACCTCCCTCATCGACTCGCTCAGCCAAGATCCGCACTCGTACGAGTCGTCGGCCCGCGATCAGCTCACCGTGTCGCGCGCCGACCTCATCGTCATGAACGGCGGCGGGTACGACTCCTTCGTCGATGCGCTCGTCGACTCGACGGGCACGGATGCCGATGTTCTCCGCGCCGTCGAGTTCTCGCACGACTACACCGGCACCGAACACGGTGAAGAACACGGTGAAGAGAACGGTGAAGACGCGCACGACCACGCGCATGCCGACGACGGCCACGATCACATCGAGGGCTTCAACGAGCACGTCTGGTACGACCCGCACGTGATGGCCCACCTGGCGGAGGACATCGTGCACCACCTGAGCGAGCTCGATCCCGACGGGGCCGCGGCGTACGAGGCGGGCGGCGAGGCCCTCGCGGCGGGCATCGCCGACATCGAGTCGCATCTCGCCGACATCGAGGCGGCTCACGCGGGGGAGAAGGTGTTCAGCACCGAGCCGGTGCCGCTCTACCTCACCGCCGCGGCCGGTCTCATCGACGCTGCCCCCGCCGCGTTCAGCGAAGCGGTCGAAGAGGGCCAGGACGTTCCGCCTGCCACGCTGCTGGAAGCCAAGCGCATCCTGTCCTCCGGCGAGGTCGCCGTCGTGATCGCGAACGCGCAGACGGGCGGCGCCGAGACGACCGAGGTGATCGGGTGGGCAGGCGATGCCGGCATCCCGGTGCTGGAGTTCACCGAACTGGTGCCGGAGGGGAAGACCTACCTCACCTGGATGGACGGGAACGTCGCGGCCCTCTCCGACGCGCTCGGCTCCTGACCGCTCACCCGGTCGCGCCGGGGCACAGACCGCCGTCCCTATTCGGGGGCGGCGGTCTCGTCGTGCGCGCCCGTGGCCGCTGCGGGGGCGACCTTCGCCGCGGCGCGACGCCCGGCGAGAGCGGCCAGGAGCGCCTCCTGCTGGCCGGCGCCCGCCTGCGCGGCCGAGCGGTTCTCGTTCTCGACGGCGGCCACGATCTCTGCACGCTGGATACGCGTCTCACGCGGCGCCTGGATGCCGAGGCGCACGCTGTCGCCCTTCACTTCCAGCACCGTGACCTCGATGTCGTCGCCGATGAGCACCCGCTCACCGATCCGTCTCGTCAGCACCAGCACTCGAACACCCTACTTTCTTCAGCCCGCATTGAGAGCGTGCTGCTCAGCGAGGGAATCGCGGACGACACCGACGGTGTCGATGGCGAGGCCGCCGGCGGTGGCCTCGGTGTACGACAGCACGGGGAGGCCGTCGGTCTGGGTCGACACGAGCCGGCGCACCGCGCACCGCAGCGACGGGGCGCACACGAGCACCGGCTCCGACCCGGGCCCGGCGGCGGCCACGGCCGCCTTCGTCGAGGTGATGACCGCTTCCAGACGGCGCGGGTCGAGCGCGATGTGCACACCGTCTTCGCCGGTGCGCAGCGACTCCAGCATCGCCTGCTCCAAGAGCGGGTCGATCATGATGATGCGCAGACGTCCCTCTTCGGCGAAGCGGGCGGCCACGGCAGGGCCGAGGGCCGCGCGGGCCGCTTCGACGAGGCCCTCCGGCTCGGTCGAGGTCTTGGCGCGCAGAGCGAGAGCCTCATAGATGCGTACGAGGTCGTTGATGGCGACGCGCTCGGCGAGCAGCCCCTGGAGCACACGCTGGATCTCGGCGAGCGACAGGAGGGAGGGGGTGAGCTCTTCGACGGCGGCCGGGCTGATCTGGCGCAGCCCGTCGGTGAGCTGGCGCACGTCCTCCCGGCTGAGGAGCCGCGCGGCGTGGGTCTGGATGACGTTGGCGAGATGCGTGATGATGACGCTCGCCCGGTCGACGACGGTCGCCCCGGCCATCTCCGCGCTGTGTCGGAGGTGCTGCGGCACCCATTTGCCGTCGATGCCGAACACGGGGTCGGGCGAGGCCGTTCCCGGGAGCGTGTCGAGCCCCATGCCGAGGGCGAGCATCGACCCGCGCGGTGCGACCCCGCGGCCCGCCTCGACCCCCGCGACGCGGATGACGTACGTCGACGACGGCAGCTCGATGCTGTCGCGCGTGCGCACGGGCGGGACGATCAGCCCCATCTCGACCGCCGTCTTGCGGCGGAGCGACTTGACCCGGCCGAGCAGGTCATCGGGACCGCCGGTGACGAGGTCGACGATGTCGGGGGCGAGGAGGATCTCGAGGGCGTGCACGCGCATCCGCTCGGCCAGTTCTTCAGGCGCGTCGACGGCACGTGATTCCGGCTCGGGGGCGTTGTCGTCGGCCGCCTCGGTCGAGGCTCCGATGCGCTGGGCGATGAGCAGCAGGAGGGCGCCGATCGCGAGGAAGGCGAGCATCGGCATGCCCGGGATGAACGACATCGCGATCGCGGCACCCCCGGCGATCATGAGCGCGTTGCGCGACTGGCCGAGCTGAGCGGCCGCGGAGGTGCCCATCTCCGCCTCGGCACCCGAGCGGGTCACGATCATGCCGGTGGCGACCGCCATGAGCAGCGCCGGGATCTGAGTGACCAGACCGTCGCCGATCGTGAGGATCGCGTACGTGCTGAGCGCCTCGTCGATCTCCATGCCGTGCGACATGAGACCGATCGCGATGCCGCCGACGAGGTTGATCACGATGATGACGAGGCCGGCGATGGCGTCGCCCTTGACGAACTTGGAGGCACCGTCCATCGCGCCGTAGAAGTCGGACTCGGCGGAGATCTCGGCGCGGCGCTCGCGTGCCTCGACGTCGGTGATGAGGCCCGCGTTGAGGTCGGCGTCGATCGCCATCTGCTTTCCGGGCATGGCGTCGAGGGTGAATCGCGCGCCCACCTCCGCGACGCGCTCCGCGCCCTTGGTGACGACGACGAACTGGATGACGACGAGGATCAGGAACACGACGATGCCGATGACGAGGGAGCCGCCGACGGCGATCGCCCCGAACGCGTCGATGACCTGCCCGGCGTGGGCCTCGCCGAGCACGAGCTTGGTGGACGCGACATTGAGTCCGAGCCGGAAGAGCGTGGCCACCAGCAGGAGAGACGGGAACACCGAGAGGTCGAGCGGCTTCTTCACGAACATCGTCGTGAGAAGGATCAGCAGCGCGAACAGGATGTTGGTGATGATCAGCACATCGAGCACCGGCGGCGGCACGGGCACGATCAGCAGCATGATGATGCCGACCACGCCCACCGGCACGGCGGAGCGCTTCAGGATGCTCTTCATGAGGTCTTCCTCTCCGGAACGGTGTGCACGCCGCGGGCCGAGCCGCGGCGCTTGAGCCCGTCGACGAACACGAGCACGCGGGCGACCGCGGTGTACAGGTCGGCCGGGATCTCCTGACCCAGCTCGCATGCGCCGTGCAGGGCGCGGGCGAGAGGGATGTCGCGCACGAGCGGCACGCCGGCCTCGGTGGCGCGGTCGCGGATGCGCTCGGCGATGATGCCCTTGCCTTTGGCGACGACGCGAGGCGCCGACTTGCCCGGTTCGTATCGCAGCGCGACCGCGACGTGAGTGGGGTTCACCAGCACGACGTCGGAGTCGGCGACCGCGGCGATCATGCGGTTGCGGCTCATCGCCATCTGCCGCGCGCGGCGCTGACCGCGGATGAGCGGGTCGCCTTCGGTGTTCTTGTGCTCGTCGCGCGCCTGCTTCTTGGTCATGCGGGTGTGCTTGCGGTTGCGCCGCGCCACGACGAGCACGTCGAGCACGGCGAGGCCGACGCCCACCGCGACGGCTGTCACGAGCAGGGTGCCCACGCCGGAAGAGGCCACCTCCATCAGCCGCTGCACTGAGAACGACCCGCTCGCGGTGAGCACGGGCATCAGGCCCGCGATCACGGCGTAGAGGGCGACGCCCACCGCCGCGGTCTTCATCAGCGCCTTCGCGCCCTCCCACAGTGCCTGCAGGCCGAAGATCCGCTTGATGCCGTTGAGAAGGTTGAACTGCTCGAACTTGGCGGGCACCCCGCGAAGGTGCACCCCGCCCTGCACGACGGAGACGATGAGCACGACGACCGACACCGTCGCGAGGGTCGAGCCGAGGATCACCGGGATGCCGGTGAACGCCGTCTCCATCACACCGAGGGCACCCGTGACCTCCGGATGCCGGATGACCGACGCGATGTGCACGAACTGCTCCGTGCCGACATTGCTGCCAGCCCCGATGAGGGTCGGAAGCATGACGCAGAACGCACCGATCGCCACCCACGCCGACATGTCCTGGCTGCGGGAGATGCGCCCCTTCTTGTAGGCCTCGCGCAGCTGGCGGCGGGAGGCCATCTCGGTGCGTTCACCACTGTCGTCGCTCATCTCACACCCCCGATCATGAGCTCGACGGCGTCCTCCGTGAGGGCGCCGACGATGCCGGGCAGTGCGATGACGACGGTGCCGGCGAGCACCAGCGTCAGCATGATCTTCAGGGGGAAGCCCATGGCGAAGGCGTTGAGCGCGGGGGCGACACGGCTGACGAGGCCGAGCCCGACGTCGGCGAGGAACAGCACCAGCAGCAGCGGGCCGGCGATCTGCACGGAAGCCATGAGCAGCTGCGCGGCGGTGTCGGTGAGCAGTTCGACGGGGCTCGTGAGCGACAGCATCCCGTCGACCGGAACGGCCGCGAAGCTGCGCACGAGCCCCGCGAGGATGAGCGCGTAGCCGCCGGAGGAGATGAGGAGGGCGAGCGCGATCATCTGGAAGAGGCGCGTGAACTGGGCGCCGCTGACGTTCATCTGCGGGTCGAAGGCCTGTGCGAGCTGGAAGCCGCCGAACAGGTCGATCAGGCTTCCCGCCGACTGCACGGCCGAGAAGCAGACCGTCACGAGGAAGCCGAGCAGCGCCCCGGTGACCAGCTGGGCGACCAGCGCGAGGAAGAACCCGGCGGTGTCGAGCGGCTGATATCCGTTCGACACGGCGCCGCTGACGGCGAGGGCGATGCCCACCCCGAGCATCGCCTTGACCCGCGCGGGGAAGCCGCGATACGAGAAGGGCGGCGCGAGGAACAGGAATGCCGTCGTGCGCACCGCGGCGAGGCCGGTGGCCTCCAGCCACGCGAAGTCGATCGGGATGTTCACGTCATCGCACCTGTCGGAAGCCCCGTCATCCGCCGGTGAGAAGGCCGGGGATGCGGTCGAACAGGGCGTTGGTGAACGCGACCGCCTCGGTGATCATCCAGTTGCCGCACACGACGAGCGCGATGCCGACCGCGATCGCCTTCGGCACGAACGACAGCGTGACCTCCTGGATCTGGGTGATCGACTGCAGCAGCGAGATGGCGAACCCCACCACGAGGGCGGTGATGAGCAGCGGAGCCGCGAGCTTCGCGGTGATCATGACTCCCTCGAGCGCGATGTCGAGGACCGACTCAGGACTCATCCGGCACCTGCGTAACTCTGCATGAGCGTGCGGAGGATGAGCCCCCACCCGTCGACGAGGATGAACAGCAGGATCTTGAACGGCAGCGAGATCATGACGGGCGGGAGCATCATCATGCCCATCGACATGAGCGCCGCCGCCACGACGAGGTCGATCACGAGGAACGGCACGAAGATGACGAAGCCGATGATGAACGCGGCCCGCAGCTCCGAGATCATGAACGCGGGGATGAGCGTGATGAGGGGGGTGCTCGACGGATCGGTCGGGTTGTCCTCACCGGCGAAGCGCGTCATGAGCGCGAGGTCTTCCTCCCGCGTGTACGCGAGCATCCACGTGCGCAGGGGGTCGGATGCCGCGTCGACCGCCTCGGTGAACGTCGTGGCCCCTTCGGTGTAGGGCTGCACGGCGACGGTGTTGATGTCGGTGAGCACCGGCCACATGATGAAGAGCGTCAAGAAGAGGGAGAGCCCTGCGAGCACCTGGTTCGGGGGGATGGTCGGCAGCGACAGGGCGTTCCGGGTCATCGCGAGCACGACGAAGATCTTCGTGAACGACGACATCATGAGCAGCAGCGCGGGCGCCACCGACAGCAGGGTGATGCCGATGAGGGTGAGGATCGACGCCGACGGGGTGCCGTCGATGCCGTTGATGTCGACCGTGACGCCGGACGGCGGGGTCGGCGGGAGGGTGTCGGTGAACACCGGGGGTGCGGCGTGGGCGGGTGCGGCGGCGAGCGACTGCAGCACGATGACGGCCAGCACCGTGAGCGCGAACGCCCCCGCTGCCCGGCGGCCACGCGACGTCGCCCGGCGCCCCCGCACGCTCATGCGCCCAGTGCGCGCCGCAGCACCTGCGCGGCATCCTTCTGCAGGAACGTCGACAGGCTCGTCGAGCGTACGGCGCGCGCGGCGGCACGACTCTGCGGGTGGGTGCGGCGGAGGGGAAGGGGGGCGTCGAGGTCGCGGTGCGCGTCGGCCGGCTGAGCCGGGGCCGTGCCCCCGCCGGCTGCGGTGAGAACGCCGGGGAGGGCGGTCACCGGCGCGACGGATGCCGTCCGTTCGGCCGCCGCGTCGATCCGATCGATGACGGAGATGCCGCCGTCGGAGACGCCCAGCACGTAGCGCGCGCCGTCGATCTCGGCGACGACGAGCTGCGCCTTCGCGCCGAGACTCCGTTTGGAGACGATGCGCACCGTGTCGTGGGTGCGCTCCTTCTTCGCCCCGCGTGCGACGCGGCGCTGGAGGAGCCAGATGGCGCCCAGCACCGCCGCGAGCGAGACGACGACGCGGGCTGCGAGCAGGAGATCGTCCAGGTCAGACCTCCGCGTTCTCGATGATGCGCGTGATGCGCACCGCGTAGTCCTGATCGACCACCACGATCTCGCCGTGGGCGATGAGCCGGCCGTTGAGCTTGACGTCGGCGGGCGCCCCGGCCGACCGGTCGAGCTCGATGATGCGGCCCGGCTCGAGGTCCAGCACGTCGCGCACCGTCATACGGGTGCGGCCGACCTCGACGGTCAGATCCATCTCGACACCGGCGATGCGCTGAAGACGCCGCGGCGATGCGCTGCGGGTCTGCGAGATGCGCACGGCCAGGCGGCCGACGGTGCGGTCGGTCTCATCGACGAGGTCGAACACCTGCGCGGCGGGGTGCGAGAACAGCGCCGACGCATCTCCCATGACCGGCTCCCCCAGCACGCTCGGGCCGAAGGCGGTGGCCGCGGCGTCGAGGGCGTCGCGGAGGCGCTCTGCCAGCGGCGCCTCGAGGTCGTCGCCGACGAGCACCGAGTCGTCGAGCATGACCACGGCCAGGGCTGCGCTGGTGTCGCCCACCGACGTGACCATGAGTGCCTCACCGGTCTCGCCAGAGCCGGTCGAGGGCCGGGCCGTCGTGCGCGTCACGGTCGGGAGCCGGTCGGCGAAGGCGGCCGCGGCGGCGAACTCGTGGGCAGTCGTGCTGGTCATGATGCCTCCGTGGTGATGAGGGAGCCCCGGGCGGGGGAGTCGTCTCCGAGCGTGGGTGCGAGCTCCGACGACGTGACGACGCAGGCGAGCCGGGCACCGTTCGCGCCGACCGCCGCCGTCGCGACGATGTGATCGCCCACGGCCAGATGCAGCGGCCGGTCGTCGCCGTGGGGGAGCGCGATGACGTCGCCGACCGACAGGTCGAGCACCTCGTCGGGGCGCATGCTGCGGCTTGCGAGGCGGAGGGTCAGCTCGACGGGCGTCTCTTCGACGTGGAGGCGCACGGCATCCGGGTCGGCGAGGGCGTGGGTGGCCGAAGCCGTGTCGCTCAGGCGGGCCAGCAGCACCGCAGCCGGCAGCGCGATGCTCGCGACCTCCGTGCGGTCGGCCAGCCGCATCGAGAAGCGTGCGACGACGACGAGATCCTGCGCCGAGACGACCTGCGCGAAGGCGGCGTTGTACTGCACGGCGGTGACGGCCAGCTCGTCGGGGAGCAGCCCGCCGAGCGAGCCGCGGAGGTGGGCGAGCGTCTCGTCCATGAGCGAGCGCAGCAGCGCCTGCTCGATGGGGGTGAGGGCGCGGGTCTCGAGCGGACGGTTCGCATCGCCGCCCAGCATCTTCACGATCCACAGCAGCGCGGTGGAGACGGGGAACTCGATGATCGCGCGGTCGTCGGTGTCTTCTGCCGCGCACAGCACGAGCGTCGTCGTCGCGGGAACGGTCGAGACGTACTCGTCGTACGTCTCGAGCGTCACCTTCTCGACCGAGATGTGCGCGCGCAGCCGAGCCTTCGAGGTCAGCTGCATCGCCCACAGGCGGGCGAAGGCGTCGAAGGCTCCCGCCAGCGCCCGCGTGTGCTCCCGCGACAGTGCCGCCGGCCGCCCGAAGTCGTAGCGCACAGGCTCAGCCCGCGCGGTGTCCGCGGAGGCGTTGTCGTCGATGTGCACGACCCCGACTATCGGTCGGTCGTGCGCACCCGTAAGCAGGTGTCAGCGATTCGCGGCGGCGGCATCCATTCTCTTCAGCTGCTTGCGCACCTTCTCGTCGGCATCCGAGATGACGACGAGGTCGACGCGGCGGTTCTTGGCCAGCGCCGCCGCGCTCGATCCCTCGGCGAGCGGCCTCGACGACCCGTACCCCACGGATCGGATGCGCTTCGCGGGGACCTCGCCCTCGGAGGCGAGGTAGCGCAGCACCTCCGTCGCCCGCGCCGACGACAGCTGCCAGTTGTCGCGGAACGGCGCCGACGGACGCCGGTAGTCGGCGTGCCCTTCGACCGAGATGCGCCTCTTGTCCGCCGCCAGCACCCGCCCGGTCGCGTCGAGCACGTCACGGGCTTTCTGGCTCAGGCGCGTGCTGTTCGGATCGAAGAAGGTCTCCGCGCTGATGAGCCCGATCGTGAGTCCCCGATCGTCGATCGTGAAGGTCGCCGACCCGCCCAGGCCCTCCTCATCGAGCGCCTTCTTGAGCCGCGCTCGCAGGCTCGCGAGGCTGTCGTACTCCTCCTCGGCGGCGTTGGGGGTGAGCTCCGTGAAGTTCTCGCCGTCCTCGTCGACGAGCTCGTCGGGAACGATCACGCCCTGCGAGACGTCGACGTACTCGCTCTCCTCCGCCCCGAAGCCGGTCGCCAGCGATGCGCGCAGCGCCTCGAACTTCTCCTGGTCGACCGTCGACATCGCGAACATCACGATGAACATGCACATGAGCACGGTGATCATGTCGAGGTAGGAGGCCATCCAGCGCTCGTCGGGTCCGTGGTCGGAGTGGACCGGGATGCGGCGCCGCCGTCCGACGCTCATACGAGCTCTTCCACCGGTTCGGCCGCAGGCTTGTCGCGCCGGCGCTTGCCGCCCGCGTCGGGGGCGAGCGCCCGCAGCCGCTCTTCGACGAGGTGGTGCGGGCTGCCCGCCTGCACCGCGAGCATGCCCTCGGTCAGCAGGGTCATCCGGTCGATCTCGATCTCTGCAAGGCGCTGCAGCCGGGTGCCCAGCGGCAGCCAGATGAAGTTCGCCGACAGCAGGCCCCACAGGGTCGCGACGAACGCCGCCGCGATGAGAGGACCGAGCGTGTCGGGCTTGTCGAGCTTCTCCAGCACGTGGGTGAGCGAGACCACGGTTCCGACGATGCCGACCGTCGGGGCGTAGCCGCCGAGCGTCGAGTAGAAGCGGGCCGCGGTGCGACGGGATGCCGCGGTGGTGGCGACCTGATCCTCCATCAGCACGCGGAGGTCATCGGCATCCGTGCCGTCGGCGATGTTCTGCAGCGCCTGGCGGAGGAACGGGTCTTTCTCGTCGGCCACGGCATCCTCGAGAGCGAGGAGTCCCTCACCGCGCGCCTTCTCCGCGTAGCCCACGACCTTCTGGATGAGCTCGTCGGAGGAGCCCTTGAGGCCCTTGACGGCCCGCGGCAGCGCCTTCACCGCTTCCTTCGCGTCGCGGACCGTTCCCCCGGCGAGGCCGATCGCGATCGTCGCCCCGAAGACGAGGATCATGGGCGCCGGAAGCAGCAGGGCCTCCACGTGGGCGCCCTCGAGCGTGATCATGATGTACAGCCCCGCGAAAGCGAGCAGCATGCCGATGATGAGCATCAGTGCGTCTCCTCCGAGTGGGTGATCCCGTACGCGACGGCCGGTGCCGTCACCGGGGGCGTGCCGTTGAGCGCCGTCGACAGCACGCGGGCACGGAAGGCGACGATGGCGTCGATGACGACCTCGAGCCCCTCGGCCACGACGAACGTGGCGCCGTCGACCATGACGAGCGTCGTGTCGGGCGTCACCTGGATGCGCTCGATGAGGTCGGGGTTCACGGCGAACCGGCTGCGGTTCAAGCGCGTGAGAACGATCACGATCTCCCCTTCCCTGGTCGATGTGGTGGGTGTGCGCGTCATGCGCCACCTGCCGGCCTGCGACATCGTGTCTGCGGCTCACTGCGAGACTGTCGGCCACCGTCGCGCATCCGTTAGGGAGGCGACCCGCTGGGAACGCGCCGCCTCGCGGCACATACTTCTCACGAGACCCTTCATCGCGTCCGAGGAGCCCCCATGACCACCACACGCCACGCACTGCCGGTGCTCATCACCGGATGCTCGACCGGCATCGGGCGGGCGACGGCTCTGCGCCTCGTGCGGAGCGGCTGCACCGTGTGGGCGACGGCCCGCAACGTCGACTCCCTCGCCGAGCTGGCGGATGCCGGATGCACCGTGCGGGCGCTGGATGTGACCGACGAGCGCTCTGCCGCGGCCGTCGTCGACGAGATCGACGAGACCTTCGGGTCGGTGGGGGCGCTCGTCAACAATGCCGGCTACGGCGAGTACGGCCCCGTCGAGGCCGTGCGGATCGACCACTGGCGCCGCCAGTTCGAGACCAACGTCTTCGGCACGGTGAGGATGACGCAGCTGGTGCTCCCCGGCATGCGCCGGGCCGGGTGGGGACGCATCGTGAACGTGTCGTCGATGGGCGGGCGGGCGACCCTCCCGGGAGGCGGTGCGTACCATGCGAGCAAGTACGCCGTGGAGGCGATGAGCGATGCGCTCCGCTTCGAGGTGCGCGGCTTCGGCATCCGTGTCTCCCTCATCGAGCCCGGACCCGTCGCCTCCGAGTTCGTGACCGAGGCGACCACGCCGCCTGTCACCGACGGACCGTACGCGGGGTTCGCCGCTGCCGTCGCCGGGGTGAACGCCCGGGCCTACGGGTCGTCGCGAGGAACCGACAGCGCCGATGACATCGCCGCGGTGATCCAGCGAGCGCTGCGCGCGCGGTCTCCGCGGCCCCGATATCTGGTGGGGTCCACGGCGAGACTCCTCGTGACGGCGCACGCGCTGCTTCCGACCCGCCTGTGGGACGCGTTCCTGCGGACGCAGTTCCCCACTCCCTGAACGGAGCCCCGCCGACGCCCCTGACTCGAGGTCGTGCACGGAGAAGCCACCCAGGTGGCCTGAGAGCACTGCAGCGCCTCTCGGTCCGCGCCTCGTTGCTGCACGAGCCCGCGAAGAAGTCGCGAAACACTGCTGTGCGTGCTCCGGTCGAGGACAACTGAACGAACGCGACAGAGCGTCGGGCTGGCGCGCCGGCCAGACTCTGTGTTCGATGCGAACGAGTCCGGGATCTAGCGATTCGGCGCCGCGGGGGGATCGCGGTGTTCGGTGGCTTGAGTTGCCAGGGCAGAGCTGCGGCGAGTCGTCACGATGAGCGCAACAGACGCAGCGACGCCGATGGCAAGGCAGAGTGGTGTGAAGAGCAGTAGTGTGCCGGCCACGAGGACGAGCCAACCGTGCGCAACGCTCATGAGAAGTACCGAGCTCCAGAGGGTGAGCGGTGTGCTGATGAGCCCAGCAGCCGCCCACCATGCTGTGCGACTCGCTCCCCAGCGCGTCCGCCACGCGCGGTGAAGGATCAGAATGGCGGCCACCCATGCTGCGATCCCCGTCGCGATCAGGGTCGAATAGATCGGATTTGCAAAGTTGCGCGGGCCGGCGCTGGGGACATCAGGCAGAGTGCTGCCGTAGCAAGCCCCGGCGACTCCCAGGATGATCGCGAGCACAGCGAGCAATCCCCCAGCGATTGTCGAGAGTCGTGCGTTCATTTTCATCACCAGTTACACAATTTCGCGACCATATCCGCCGGGTTGGCGGTGGGCTTGCGCCACGTCTCCAAATCCCACGTAGGTCTGCCGTCGATGCCCAGCCAACCGGCGATGCCGATAACCGCCTTGCCCGCAGCGTGACAGTTCCACTGCTGTCTCATCGCTTTAGTGTTCAGACGCTTGTACTCCGTCGCGCTGTTCGACTTTACGGCCCGAGTCAGCTCGCTCCAGCCATCCGCCGCGGCGGCCGTGATGGTGACCCAGCCCATCCACGGTGTCACGGAAACGGAGATGGTGTACCCCTTGCTGCCCTTCACCCACTTATAGCTGTCGATCATCGAACTGTTGACTTTTGGGTCAGCAACGATCGGGTACACGTAGTCGCCGGCCGCGTGCTCGATGACCTGAGTCACGGTCGTCCCACTCACGACGAAGCGGGTGGGCACCTGTGTACCGGCGGCATCCACTGCCCACGGAGGCGCGATGCCGAACACGACCCTCCCCGCGTTCAATGCGACCACAGCACCCGTGTCGCTGTCGAGCCGCAGCTCGGTGCCCTCGGGTGTAGCGAACTCGTAGCTGGACGTACTCGGACTCGACGGGTCAGCCAGCGTCGTCAGTACCTGGACCGCACCGTGCGTGTTGGCGATGGCGGTCGAAGAAGACCCGTCGGCGCCGGGGTAGACAACAGCGCTCGAACCGCCAATCGACACCACATGCGCTGGAGCATCCCCTGGGATTGTGAGGGAGAAAGCCTCGCCCCCGCTGGGTCGGACGTGGATCTGATCGGATGCTGTGGCAGGGAATCGAAGGTCGGTGCCGTTCGTCGTCTCCACGGCGATCTGTTGATTCTTGGCGACGGTCACATCCGCGCCATCGATCACGACGTCGGTGGCCGACTGGATGAGACTGATAGCTCTCTTGGCTTGCGATACTTCGTCTGCTCGACCCTCTGAGGTCGTATTGGCAGGCGGAATCGCGGCGGTCAGCAGGGTCGCAACGAGCAAAGAGGCGGCGGCTTGCTTTGCGGGTTGGTGAAACATCACTATCTCAACTGTCTGACGTGATGACTCCGCTCCCACAGCAGACGTAGGTTGCGAGTCTCGTGAAGCTAGGGGCGAGCGCTGAACGCGGAGCGGCCAGAAGGAATCGCTCCATTTGCCGTGCAGATGACTGCGGACCGGCTACGGTATCGACGTTATCGCGGGCTCTTCTTCCTCGATTACCATCCCATGACAACTAGGGGACAGTCACCGCGAACGCTGCCGACTCTGAATTCACGGCGCTCACAGGAAGAAGTGGGGACGCCAGGAGACGCTGCTGGTAGGCGACGATGTAGGGAAGACCATCGCTCTCGGAAATGCGGCGAGGGAAGAGTGGCTCGTCAAGAAGGCGCTGGGCCTTCGGGTCGGTGGCCTGCAAGGACCGCGGCGATCGCGTGAGGGGTGCACGTCGGCGCCGGTCGGTACTGCCAGCGATTCCACCGGTCTAGGGTCACTGCGGAGTACCGCACATCCCTCGACAGGAGGCGCGCATGAGCGTGTTCGACAAGCTCAATGCCGGCGATCCCGGCTCGGTCATCGTGATGTTTGATCGCGACACCGGCTGGGACACGATGGGCGAGGCAAGCTTCGAGCCGGTCAGGCAGGTGGCCATCGACGACGATTGGAGCCCAGAGACGACGAGGCCCCGAGAGCGGACGGTCGTCGTGCTCTCGGGGCTTCTCGATCGCCCGTGCGGGGGCGATGGATCCGGGGG
>JAEYVZ010000025.1 GCA_023431405.1 Actinomycetes bacterium | reverse complement strand
GCCCCGCCGATACGTGCGGTGGCTGTAGCCGACAGACCGCGCGAGCACGCCGAGGCCTCGCAGCGCGACGCGCTCGCCCCGGGCTCGGCGGCGGAGGTCACCGGTGACGCGTCCCGCGAGGGCCTTCACGCTCCCCGAGGCGATGCGCGCGATCCCGCCGCCCACTCCGGCAAGGCGGATCGTGGCCCGTCGCAGGGGCGACGCGGCCAGACGCAGCCGCGTGTTCTGCAGCACCGTCCCCTGCGCGAACGCGCGCCGGCGCACCCAGGCCACGGTCGCCCGCTCCGGGGCGAGGGGGTCGACGGCGACCGACTCGCTGCACGCGACGATCGTGCCTCCGCCCCGCACGAGCTGCGATGTGAAGATCGAGTCTTCGCCGCCGGCGAGCCCCAGGCCGGAGTCGAAGCGCAGGCCGAGGCGGCGCACCGTGTCGAGATCGAGGAGCAGGTTGAAGGTGGCGGCAGCCGGCAGTGACGCACCCGTGCGGTGCAGGGGCCGCTCGAAGAAGCCGCCGGCGGTGATGTACGGATCGACGTCGCCCGGGAGTTCCGTCACGAGGCGGCCCTGCACGGCATCGGCGCCTGTGCTGGTCCACGTGTCGACGAGCGCGGTCAGCCACCCGGGCTGGGCGATCTCGTCGTCGTCGATGAAGACGAGGATGCGGGAGCCGGCGGCCTCGTCGAGCGCCCGGTTCCTCGCCGCGGCGATGCCCGGCCGTTCCTCGACCACGTAGCGCACCGCGTGGCCCCGGGGGCGCCCCGCGACCTCGCGTGCGGACCCCGCCGGATCGTTGTCGACGACGAGGATCTCGGCATCCGCCCGGTCAGCTGCCTCGACCACCCGCGCGGCCACGGCATCAAGTGCCGCACCGAGCTGCTCGGGCCGACGGAAGGTGAGCACGGCGACGGTGAGACGGGGTGCGGGCATCAGGACCGCGAGTCTACCCCCAGTAGACTGACCGCGTCGAAGGGGGACACGACGTGAGCCAAGGGCAGAAGTCGGCGCTGGTGACCGGAATCACGGGCCAGGACGGGGGGCACCTGACAGAGGTGCTGCTGGCGGAGGGGTACCGCGTATACGGCCTCATCCGGGGGCAGCACAATCCGAAGCGGGAGGACCTCCTGCGCGAGTTCCCCGCCCTCACCTTGATCGAAGGCGACCTGACCGACCCGGCCTCACTGGTGCGGGCGGTCGACCTCGCCGACCCCGACGAGGTGTACAACCTGGGCGCCATCAGCCACGTCGGGTTCTCGTTCAAGAACCCGTCGCTGGCAGCCGAAGTCACCGGCAAGGGCGTGCTCAACCTGCTGGAGGCGATCCGTCTCACCGGGCGCGCCGACCGCACCCGCTTCTACCAGGCGTCGACGAGCGAGATGTTCGGCGGGCTCGATTACAACCGACCCGGCTCCGGCTACTCCGAGACGTCGCTGTTCCACCCGCGCAGCCCCTACGGCGTCGCGAAGCTCTACGCGCATTGGATCGCGAAGAACTATCGCGAGAGCTACGGCATGTTCGTGTCGTGCGGCATCCTGTTCAACCACGAGGGCGAGCGGCGCGGCTACGAGTTCGTCACACGCAAGATCACCGATCATGTCGCGCGCATCAAGCTCGGCCAGATCGACCACGTGCAGCTCGGCGACCTGTGGCCCAAGCGCGACTGGGGTTATGCCGGCGACTACGTGCGCGGCATGTGGCAGATGCTGCAGCACGACGAGCCCGACGACTTCGTGCTCGCCAGCGGCGAGACCCACTCCATCGAAGACTTCCTCACGGCAGCCTTCTCGGAGATCGGCGTCGACGACTGGCGGCCATACGTGCGCCAGAACCCCGACCTTCTCCGTCCGGCCGAGGTCGACATCCTCCTCGGCGACCCGAGCAAGGCGGAGGACGTGCTCGGGTGGCGCCGCGACGTCGACTTCGCGGGCCTTGTCTCGCGTATGGTCGCCAACGACATCCGCATCCGAAGCGGCGAGGCGTGACCATCCGATCGCTCGTCATCACCGGCGTGGAGGGGTTCGTCGGACGCCACCTCGCCACCATCGCTCATCAGCGCGGCCTGCGCGTGACCGGCATCATGCGCACCCCCATCGATCCCGGCGACGAGCTGCTCTCGCTTCTCGACGAGACCGTGCCGGTCGACCTCACCGAGGGCTGGCCCGACGTCGACGCGGATGCCATCGTGCACCTCGCGGGGCTCGCCGCCGTCGGCCCGTCGTTCGATGAGCCGCAGCGCTACATCGAGACCGGCAGCGCCATCGTCACGCACATGTGCGAGTCGCTGCTGCGCCGCCGGGGCAGCGTGCGGAGAGTCGTCGCCGTCAGCAGCGGCGCCGTCTACGCGAGCGGCTCCGGCGAGCCCTTCGACGAGTCGGCCACGGTGGCGGTGACATCGCCGTACGTCGTGAGCAAACTCCTGGTGGAGACCCAGTTCGCCTACTACGCCTCGCGCGGACTCGATGTCGCCGTCGCCCGTCCGTTCAATCACATCGGCCCCGGTCAAGGGCCCGGGTTCCTCGTGCCCGACCTCATCTCGAAGCTGCGCACCCTGGAGGCGGGGGAGCCGCTGGCGGTGGGTGACCTCGGCACGGCGCGCGACTACACCGACGTGCGCGATGTCGCCGCCGCCTACCTCGATCTCCTCGAGGTGCCCAGCCACGAACAGCTCATCTACAACATCGCATCCGGCGTCGCGCGCACCGGTGAGGAGATCCTCGCCGAGATCGCGTCGGCGATGGGCGTGCCCGTGCCGGAGGTGCAGATCGACCAGAGCCGCATCCGCCCGGGCGACGCGCGCCGCATCGTCGGTGACGCGCACCGCCTCCGCCGGGAGACCGGGTGGGAGCCGAAGATCAGCTTCTCGCAGTCGATCCGGGATGCCGTCGCCTCGACGCCCGATCACTGACGCCGTCATCGCCGCCTGAGACCGATCCCCGTGCGCCTCTAGCGCCACGCCCCGCAGAGGTCTACCTTGTCGCCTACTGGGGGAGGGGACGCGCATGGCGGGAGTGCGCCGACAAGATAACGCGGATGCCGGAGACGGCGGCCGCCTGACATCGCTGGACGGACTGCGAGGTGTCGCCGCGGTCGTCGTCGTGATGTGCCACGCGCTGCTGGTGGTGCCGGCGATGTCGGCATCGGTCGTGTCGGGTGCGGAGCCGGCCGCCGGTTCGCCGGAGTGGTTCCTGCTGCGCACACCGCTGCGCGTCCTGACCCTCGGGTCGGAAGCGGTCATGATCTTCTTCGTCCTGTCGGGATTCGTGCTGACCCTCGGGTTCATGGGAAGGCGGATGACGCCACGGTTCGTCCTCGCCTATTGGGGACGGCGCACACTGCGGCTCTACGTCCCGGTCTGGGCGGCGATCGCCCTGGCACTCGCCCTGGCGATCGCGGTGCCGCGAGACCCTTCGGCGGCGAGCACCTGGCTCGCCTCCCACCGAGACCCCACCGCGGCATCCGTGGCGAAGGACGCGGTGCTGCTCCTCGGAACGTCGAATCTCAACAGCCCGCTGTGGTCGCTGACCTGGGAGGTGTGGTTCTCGCTGCTCCTGCCCGGGCTGTGGTGGCTGTTCGGCGTCGTTGCGGTGCGGCGCTGGTGGCCCGGAGCGGTCGTCGTCTGTCTGGCGGTCAGCG
The DNA here is from genome assembly GCA_023431405.1 of Actinomycetes bacterium. Lineage (GTDB taxonomy): Bacteria > Actinomycetota > Actinomycetes > Actinomycetales > Microbacteriaceae > Microbacterium. The sequence goes on along the minus strand of JAEYVZ010000025.1, from coordinate 20,024 downwards.
GACTGTCGGACCTCCCCGTCGTCCACGAGATCCTGCCGCTGCCCTTCGTCACCACCGGGCTGCTCCAGTACCTGCCGGTGTTCGCCATCGGGATGATCTTCGCGATGATCTTCACCGAGGCGCGAAACCTGTACGCCCGTCTCAGCACCGGGGCCCGCTCCGCCGCCTGGACGGTGGTGCTGGGCCTCCTCGTGGGCCCGTCGATGTTCGCTCCCTTCACCGACAGTCCGCCTCTCATCCGAGGGCTGTTCTGGGAGCTGTCGCTGCTGGGAGCGGCGGGGCTCGTCGTGCTGGCCGCCGTGTCACCGCGCGCTCAGCGCGGGCTGTCGAGCCGGCCGGTGATGTTCTTCGGCACACGCTCCTTCAGCCTGTACCTCGTTCACGAGCCGATCATCATCGCTGCCGCGCTGCTCGTCGGGGCCGCCGGCTGGTGGCCGTGGCTCGGAACGCTGCCGCTCGTGCTCGCCGTGATCGTCGTGGTCACGATGGCGTTCTACGCGTGGGTCGAGAAGCCGTCGATCGTCATCTCGCGCAGCGTCGGACGCATGCTCGCCGGACGCAGACCCACGACGGCGACGGGGGCGAGCGGACCGGGCTCGTCGCAGCCGGTGGACCTGAACGGGGAAAGCGTCGCTCAGCGCCCCGAGGCTGCGCGGAAGGCGTCGACGTGAAGGCGGGCGCTGTCATCCCAGTCGCGTGACACGAACCTCGGCGGCGCCTGGGGCGCGGGGGCGTCGAGCGCGCGTTCGATGTCGGCAGCGTCGAGTTCGCCGTCGTAGGTGTGGATCCACCCCTCACCGACCTCCGCCGAAAGGCGACGGTTCACCTCGTTGTCGGGCACCAGCACGGGGCGCTCCAGCGACAGCGCGGCCAGCACCGTGCTGGAGTTGTGCATGTGCACGAACGGAAGCACGACGAGGCTCGCGGAGGTGACCTCCGTCACGAAGTCGGCGTCGTCGAGGAACTCGAGCCGCACGGTCGCGCGTTCGTCGGGTGCGGCGAGCTCTCGGAGCGTCGACGCCAACTCGGCGTTCGACGGCCGCCCCGAAACCGCCAGCGTCGCTCCCGGAGTCGTCACGGAGCGGAACGCTTCGATCAGCGCCTCGACGCCCTTGTACCGGCGGATGAGGCCCACGTACGCGACGCGTCCGGGCACGGCGGCGGATGCCGGGTGCGCGGCGAACCACGCGCGGTAATGCCCGAGCGGCACCGTGTGCACCGGCACGTCGAGCGAGGGCGCCGTGACGTCGTTGAGACGGATCACCGCGCGCGTGCGCCGGTCGAACAGGTCGAGCAGCCGGTAGTCCCAGCGGCTGAGTCCCTCGGGACGTTCCGTGTTGTGCCAGGTCCGCACGATCGGGGTGCGGGTCAGGGCGAGCCGCAGCATCAGCACCTCGGTGAGGAGGCGTCGCAGCGCGCGCCCCGCGGGCTTCGCGCCCCCGAACGTTACCTCCGGCCAGTGCACGTGGAACACGTCGTATCGTCCGAACACCGCCGTGCGGAAGTCGAACAGCGTCACATCGGTGTCGTCGCGGCGGCGCAGCGCGTCGATGAGCTGCGTGATGTACGGGTTGGTGGTCGGTTTCAGCTCAGACACCGACTCGAGCACGCGGAGGGGCTTGTCGGCGGTCATCGGTTCTCCTTCTCGGCTGCCTGACGTGTCTGGATCGCCTGGTGGTACCACTGGGTCACCAGACCCGGGAGTCGGTCGCTCGACCACCGGTCGTGCGGCGTTCCGCCGGCGGCGCGGGCCGCAATCAGCTGGCGCGCGAGCTCCGCCGGGATGTCGCCGTCGAGATCGGCGACGAAGGCGTTGCGCTCCGCGAGGGTCGCCGGGCCGCCGAGCGGCAGGCACACGACGGGCAGACCCAGCGTGCTCGCCTCGGCGGCCACCCACCCCGCCTGGTCGTGCATAGACGGGAACAGCATGGCATCCGCATGCGCGAAGGCGTCGAGCACCCCCTCGCGCGGGACGCGCCCGTGGAACCTCACCCGATCTGCGACGCCCTTCTCCGCGACCAGACGACGCAGCGCGGCGAGCTCGTAGCCCTCGCCGTAGACGTCGAGACGCCAGTCGGAGACCTCCGGTCGGGCGATCGTCTCCACCGCGAGCCGGGCACCCTTCCACGCGAGGAGCCGCCCGGCGAAGACCGCCACCGGTCGCGGGTTCGGCTGTGTGCTGCGGCTCGGCAGGATGCGGCGCTCCATCGCCGCGTTCGGCTCGACGACGACCTCCCCGTATCGCGCGAACCGACGGGCGACATCGGGATTCTGCGCCACGACGAGATCAGCCCGGCGGGCCGCCGCCCCACCCCAGATCGCGCGGGGGAGCGCCGTCAGCGCATCGCGCGCGGCCTCCGTGACCGTGCCGCGCACCCCCAGCCAGCGCCGCAGCCGGAGATACGGAACCTTCGACGCGCCGCCGACCGGCCCCCACACGAACGGAACGCCGCGCAGCGACGCGAGCCCGCACCGGAGCCAGTCGTTGGCGAACGTCGCATGGTGGGCGACATCGAAGGAGCGCTGCGCGTGCAGGCGCCGCGCTTCGCGCAGCAAGTGCCCCTGCCAGAGCGGGTAGAACCAGTACAGGGCGCCGGGCAGCTTCTGGCGAAGGCGCATGATCCACCGCGGGGGATCGACGTACACGACGGTCAGGCGCTCCGCCAGGGCGGGATCGCCGGCCAGAGCGGCCTCGACCGCCGGGCGGAAGCGGGTGCGTGTGATGACGGTCACATCGTGATGCCGGGCCGCTGCGGTCGCGAACGCCCACCCCGCGGCGGCCTCGGACTCCTCGACGGGGCCGCATGCGTATGCGCCCAACAGCACGCGGAATCGGGATGCCGCAGCGGCGTCGTCGGATTCTGTCACGGTCATACCCTACGCATGCGTCGTCGTGCGCCCGGGCTCGTCGGTAGTGTGTGCAGAGCCGTCGCCGCTCGGAAGGACATCGCATGGGGGCTGTCGCCGCGTTCGTGGTCGTCAACTACGGATCCAGCGCGCTCCTGCGTCAGAACCTCGTCGATTCCGTCGCGGCCTGCCGGCCCGACGTCGTGGTCGTGGTCGACAACCCGACCACCGACGACGAGCGCACCCGCATCCGCGCGCTGGCGAGCGAGCAGGGGTGGGAGCTCGTCGAGCCGGTCGAGAATCTCGGCTTCGGAGGTGGCATGAACCTCGGCGTGGCGCGGGCGCTCGAGCTCGGGGCCACCGAGTTCCTCCTGCTCAATCCCGACGCGCGCATCGAGGATCCCGCCTGGACACTCCTGCAGACCGCTCTCGCCCCCGATGCGCTGGTCGCCCCCCGGATCGTCGACGGCGCCGGGCGTCCCTGGTTCGACGGGGCCGACCTCTACCTCTCCGACGGACGCACCATGGGCGCGCGGCACCGCGCGACGCGTCCGGGCGAGGAGCGCTGGGAATGGCTCACCGGTGCGTGCTTGCTCATCGCGGCCGAACTGTGGCAGAAGGTCGGCGGGTTCGACGACGAGTACTTCCTCTACTGGGAAGACGTCGACCTGTCTCGCCGGGTCGTGGCATCCGGTGGTCGCCTCGTGCTGGTGAGGGATGCCGTGGTCGTGCACGACGAAGGCGGCACGCACAGAGAGGTGCGCCGCGCCGAAGCCAAGTCGTCGACCTACTACTACTACTCGATCCGCAACCGGCTCATGTTCGCGGTGAAGCATCTCGACGATGCGGGCGTGAGCCGCTGGTCGCGGTCGGCCGTGTCCTCGGCGATCGAGGTGCTGATGCGCGGCGGGCGCCGTCAGTTCCTTCGCCCCGTCCCCCCGGTGAGGGCCGCCTACCGCGGCATCCGCGACGGGCGGCGGCTCGTGCGTGACGCGAAGCGCACCGCGCGCCGCGCACAGGGCTGACGAACGCACCGCGCGTACGATAGCGTCGTGCCGCTCGGCGGCGGGGATGAGGGGAACATGGCGGATCAGGCTCGCGAGACGCGTGGCACGCGTCGACCGCTCTGGCTGTGGATCGGCATCGCGCTCGCCGCAGTGATCGTGATCGCGCTCATCATCGCGAGCATCGTCGCCGGCAACGCAGCCCCCTCCGCATCACCCACGTCCACCCCCGGGGCGAGTTCGCCCGCGCCCAGCCCGACCGCGGCGGATTCCGGGTCGCCGGCACCGACCGACTCCCCCGAACCATCGCCGAGCGCCACCCCCACCGGGGGTCCTGACGCCGGCCCCACCCCGCGCCCCACCCGCAAGCCCGTCGACATCGACGAGACAGCGCGCGTCGAAAAGGGCGTCGGTGTTCGGTTGACCTCGATCAAGGCGATCGAGGGCGAGGTGAACGTACCCGGCGAAGAGGCGGGCCCTGCTCTTCTCATCACCGTCGAGGCCTTCAATCGCACCCGTGACGACATCAGCACGCCGGCGGTGATCGTCAACGTCTACTACGGCGATGACGAGAAGCCCGCCGGCATCCTGACCCGGCCGCGCACCGACTTCCCGCCGGTGCTCGAAGCGGGAGCGACGGAATCGGGCCGGTTCGCCTTCACGGTCCCGACCGACCAGCGCGACCGTGTGCGCATCGAGGTCGACCTCTCGGTGGGGAGCCCGGTCGTGCTCTTCGAAGGCTCCGTGTCCTGAGTCTCAGGCCGGCGCCGAGGGCTGCTGCTCCGCCCGACGGGCTGCGCGCATGGTGCCAGAGAACAGGCTCGCACCCCGTCTCGGCGATCCGGTGGCGACATAACGCAGGCCTGGAACGGCGTTGACGATCTCGTAGCAGGCTGCCGACCCGACGAACGCGACGACGACTGTGATCGCGAAGCCGGGCCACCCGGTGCCCCCGACGGCGAACAGTGCGACGGCCGAAGCCAGGACGATCGGCAGATGGAAGAGATAGATCACGAGCGACCCGTCTACCAGCCAGCGCACCCACCGCGACGGACGCGACAGCCACCTCGCCGCGAGACGGAAGACGAGCGACGTGATCGCGATGCCTGCCGCGCACCAGCTCGCCGCCTGAACGGCGCGCGCAGGGAGGGATTCCGCCTCGAGGATCACCTCCAGAACCAGCACCACCGCGACCCCCAGCGTTCCTATGGAAACGGTCATCGTTGCCGGCAGTGCCATGAACCATCGCAGATGCGTCGCCTGCATCCCGAGGGCGCAGCCGATGGCGAACGCGGGGGCGAACATGACGATGTTCCGCGAAACCAGCCCTGAGAGCAGGGTGTTGCCGTCGACGAGCTCCCACACAGCGAGGCCGGCGACGACTGCCGCGCCGGCGCAGGCGATCAGAAGGAGGAATCCGCCCACCGGACGTTGCGTGATCCACGTCGCGACGCGGCGTACGGCGGCGACCACGCGTCCGCGCAGGGGCGGAGTCGTCAGGGCGTACAGGATGAGGCAGAAGATCAGCAGCTCGACGAGAAACCACAGGTGAACGGTCCACCATGACGACGCCGGCCACAGCAGACCGCGGGCAAAGGTGATGGCGCCCTCCCACGACCCCGTGCGGGCGTAGCCCGCGATGATCCACTGCGCCGGCACGACCGTCGCCGCCCCGAACAGCAGAGGGAAGCCCAGTCGCTTGACGCGGCCGCGGATCCAGGTGAGTCGATCACGACGCGCGAGGATGAACGTCGCGAAGAACCCCGCGACGACGAAGAACGCCGGCATCCGCCACACATGGAGAAACTCCGCCAGCGCGCTCAACGAGCGCGACGGGGCCGGTGATGTGACGAGCCAACTGATCCCCGTGAAGGCGAAGGCGGCGTGGAACGGGATGCCGAGGAGCATGAGCCCAGCGCGCAGGCCATCCAGGTAGTCGAGCCGTGGTCGACGGGCAGTGTCGAGCGTCATCGCGCCTCCCCAGTCGGCCGTGATCCCGAGGTGAACGTATCGATGCGGCGCTCTCGCTGGCAAGAGGGCGCCGAGACGTCCCCGACACGAGGCGCGCGGAGGTTCTCAAGATGAGGGTTGTCTCATGTCGATCGGCGGGGCTAGAATCAGCGCGTCGCTCAAGGGGACGAGCGTCACTGGGGGGCTGCAGCCGCGAGGGGTCGCGACTGCAGACACGAAAATTGGGGAACGTTCGTGCAATCGACGAATTTTGCGCGCAAAGCCGTGGCTTCGCTCGCGACCGGGGTAGTCATTCTCGCTCTCGCGCTGATCGCGCCGACCGCGGCCGCCGCGGCCGAGGAGGACAGCGGCGACCTTCTGACCGCCGCCGCGGCGACACCGAACGAGACGGTGTCGGCAGACGCTCTGCCGACCGTCCAGATCGGCGACGGCTCATCGGCGCGCAACTCGAACGGCCAGGGCGGCATCGTGTACGCCGTCGAGATCGTCGGTGACACGGTGTTCGCCGGTGGTACGTTCGCCACGGCCCGCCCGGCAGGGTCGCCCGCGGGTCAGAACGAGGTGACGCGCAGCAACTTCCTGGCGTTCAGCCTGACCACGGGCAACCTGCTCCCCTTCACCGCCAACTTCAACGGCACGGTGCGTGACATCGCTGTCACGCCCGACGGTTCGAAGCTCGTGGTGGTCGGCACCTTCACGCAGGTCAACGGCGTCACGCGCAACCGCATCGCCATCTTCGACCTGCCCTCCGGCAACCTCACCTCCTACACGGCCCCGCCGTCGATCAACGGCCCGGTCATGGCGGTGGCCGTCACCGACACGGTCGCCTATGTCGGCGGCTACTTCAGCGCCGTCAACAACGAGGAGAGCGTGCGCCTGGGCGCCGTGCGCCTCACCAACGGCACGATCGTCCCCGGTTTCCGGGCGTGGTGGCGTGATCCCGCCGACGCGACCAACAAGAAGCAGGCGACGATCTTCGACAACCAGATCCAGACCATGACGCTGAACCCTGCGGGAACGCGACTGGTCGTGGGCGGCAACTTCACCCGCGCTCTCTACACCGACGGCAACGGGGTCAACGCGTACTCCAACAACCCCGGCTACGGTCTCGCGCTGTTCGACACCGCGACCGCCGCCACCACGGTGCCCCTGGCCGCCAACGCCGAAGCCCGAAACGGCAACACCGACGGCGGCATCATGAACCTGAAGTCCGACGGCGAGAACGTCTACGGCAGCGGCTGGGTGTACGGCCAGACCGGCAACATCGAAGGCTCGTTCTCGTTCCGCTGGGCCGACACCAACATCAACTGGGTCGAGGACTGCCACGGCGACACGTACGATGTCGCCCCGGTCGGCGACGTGATCTACTCCGCATCGCACAAGCATTACTGCGGCAACAGCGGCGGGTTCCCGCAGGAGAACCCGTGGACCTTCTACCACTCCACCGCGTGGACCAAGCAGGCCACCGGCATCAACACGCCCGACATCTACGGCTACCCGCACCACGCCGGCGTGCCGCACCCGGGCCTTCTCAACTGGTACCCGCAGACGGTTCCCGGCTACAAGAGCGGGGCGACCCAGGCGGTGTGGAGCGTCACGGGCAACTCCGAGTACGTCGTCTACGGTGGTGAGTTCCTCGCCGTCAACGGCACACCCCAGGAAGGCCTGGTGCGCTACACGGTGCGCTCGAAGGCGCCCAACAAGCAGGGGCCGCGCCTGACGATCGTGCAGGAGCGCGCCGCCCTGGCCGCCAACCAGTCGGTGTACGACTGGTGGGCGCCGAAGGTCGGCACCTTCATCGGCGGCGCGCTGCGCGTGTCGTTCCCGACGGTCTTCGACCGTGATGACCTCGACCTGACCTACCGGCTGTACCTCGACACCGAGAACGCCGCCGGTCTCGTGCAGGAGTGGCAGGATTCGGAACCGTTCTGGAAGGGCAAGACGCTCAGGTCGCTCATCACCGGGCTCGAGCCCGGGTCGACCCATCGCGTGCGCGCCGTGGCGACCGACCCGTGGGGCAACACCTTCAAGTCGTCGTGGACCGAGGCGACGGTCAGCGACGCTCAGCTGAGCGCCTACCTGCAGTCGGTGTTCACGGATGACGTGCTGCACCTGTGGCGCCTCGGCGAAAGCTCCGGCGACTCCGCCGACGTCGCCGGCACCTCGCCGATGACGCTCAGCGGCCGCATGGTGCGCAGCCAGACGGGGGCGCTCACGGCCGACACCGACCGAGCGATCCAGTTCAACGACAGCTTCAGCGCGTCGCAGAACAACGGCTCGGGGGGATCGACCACCAGCGAGCAGGGTCGCAACGTCTTCTCGATCGAGACGTGGTTCAAGACGACCACGACCAGCGGCGGCAAGCTCATCGGCTTCGGCAACTCCCGCACAGGGTCGTCCGGCTCCTATGACCGCCACCTGTTCATGAACAACGCCGGTCAGCTCATCTTCGGCGTGTACCCGAACGCGGTGCGCGAGATCAGCACGCCCGGCACCTACCGCGACGGCCAGTGGCACCACGCGGTGGCCACGCTCGGCAGCGACGGCATGAAGCTGTACGTCGACGGCGAGCTGCGGGCATCGCGCAGCGACACGACGACCGCGCAGGGATACAACGGCTACTGGCGCATCGCGAACGACAACCTGGGCGGATGGAGCGGCGGTTCGTCGTCGCAGTTCGAAGGTTCGCTCGACGAGGTCGCGATCTACGGCGAGGCCCTCCCGGCCGACCGTGTCGCCGCCCACTACACCGCGGGCAAGACGGGAGCGCTTCCCAACACGGCGCCGGTGGCCAAGCTCACCGACCCGGTGATCGACGAGCGCACCGTGACGGTCTCGTCGCAGTCGACCGACAGCGACGGCACGATCGCCTCCACGAAGTGGGACTTCGGTGACGGTTCGCCCGAGGTGAGCGGAGTCGACGCCACTCACACGTACGCGGAGCCCGGCACCTACACGATCACGCTCACGGTGACCGACGACGACGGAGCCACCGGCATCACGACGCGAGAGGTGACGGTGACCAACAACGCCGCCCCGACCGCGACCATCGCCGCCCCGTCGATCGCCGGCCTGAAGGTCGACGTCTCCGGCTCGGGCGCGGACAGCGACGGAACGGTCGCGTCGTACTCGTGGAACTTCGGTGACGGGTCGCCGGCGGAGTCGGGTGCCACGGCATCCCACACCTACGCCGAGGGCGGCACGTACACGATCACGCTCACCGTGACCGACAACAAGGGCGCAACAGGCACGGCGACCCGTCAGGTGACGGTGACCCCGCCGCCGAATGCGGCTCCGACAGCGGCGTTCCCGGCTCCGACGGTCAACGGCCTCGACGTGAGCGTCTCCGGCTCGGGCACCGACAGCGACGGCACGATCGCGTCGTACTCGTGGAACTTCGGTGACGGGTCGCCGGCGAAGTCGGGTGCCACGGCATCCCACACCTACGCCGAGGGCGGCACGTACACGATCACGCTCACCGTGACCGATGACGACGGCGACACCGGCACCGCCACCCGCCAGGTGACGGTAGTGGAGCCGACCGACGGCGCTCTCGTCTCCGACGCCTTCGACCGCACCGCCACCGGCGGATGGGGCACGGCCGACCTGGGCGGCGCGTGGACCGTGCGCGGCGGGAACAGCCTCTTCAGCGTGAGCGGCGGCGCCGGCAAGATCACGCAGCCGTCGGCGCGTGCGCTCACGACCTACGCCGACCTGGAGGCGATCTCGTCGACCTCGACGCGGGTGGATGCCGTGTTCAGCCTCGACAAGATCGTGGAGGGTCAGTACGTGGGGGTGATCGGTCGTCGGATCGGGTCGGACTTCTACGGTGTGCGGATCAAGGTCGAGGCCGGGGGTGCGGCGCGGCTGGTGCTGCTGCAGAACAGCAACGCGGTGGGTTCGTCGTACGTGGTTCCGGGTCTGACGCTCACGGCCGGTGACAAGTACGTGCTGTCGGTCGAGGTGACCGGCACGTCGCCGACCACGGTGAAGGGCAAGGTCTGGAAACAGGGTGCGACCGAGCCTGACTGGCAGCGCACGGGCACCAACACGGTCGCCGCGCTCCAGGCCGCCGGTGCCGCCTCGGTGTTCAGCTACGGGCCGAACGTGGCCACCGGCGTGGGTGTCGTCGCGTTCGACTCGGTGCGGGTCGTCGACCCGGCCGTCGCCCCGTGATCGGCCGAGAAGAACCAGGGCATAACCTGAGGCGATGACCTCCGACCATCGACACGCTCCGGCGCCGTCGCCCCTCACCGGGCCGGCGCCGGAGCTGCGTCACGTGCAGCTCTACGACGTCGCGCGCACCGCGCACTTCGAGAGGGCGCTGCGCAGCGGGGCGCGCACGACGATCCTCTTCGAGGTGCGCCGCTACGACTTCGACGAGGAGCTGGCCGCTGCCGTCGGCGCCCGCCGCGCGGGAATCTGGGGAGCCTTCCAGTACGCCCTGAGACACGACATCGATGTGCTCGAGATCGCGGAGCCGCTCGTCGCACGAGCCGCTCCTCGCTCGCTCGCCGCCATAGCGGGTACGCGCATCCGCGGGCTCTTCCGACGTCGCCGCGCGACCGTCGTCGCTTACGCCATTGAGAACAAGGATCCGTGGGACGGCAACGCGACCCTCCCCCCGCATGCGCGATTGCGACTGCGAATGCAGCTCGCGCTGACCCCCGCCGTCTGGCGTCGCATCGACCGCATCGCCTACGGCACGAGCCAGTCGGCCGAGCTGTACCGGCGACGCTTCCCCGACGGCCGGCGGGAGCATCGACCCGAGGAAGCCGTCATCCCCGCCCTGCCCGTCGCCGAGAAGGTCAGCGACGCGCCGCGCGGACCCGTCGTGACCTTTCTCGGGGAGCTCTCCGAGCGCAAAGGCTACGACCGCGTGCGCGAGGCGTGGCCGTTCGTGCTGGGCAGCCACCCCGGAGCACGGCTGGTGCTGATCGGCAAGGGAGCGGGAGCCGACGATGCCGTGGCGTTCGCGGAGGTAACGGCATCCGTGACCACGCTCATCGACCCGCCCCGCGACCGCCTCTTCGCGGAACTCCACGCCTCCAAAGTGCTGGTGCTGCCTTCACAGCCGCGCCCCCGCTGGCGGGAGCAGGTGGGCCTCCCCATCGTCGAGGGGCTCGGCCGCGGCTGCCTCATCGTCACGACGTCCGAGACGGGACTGGCCGAATGGCTCCGTGACCACGGCCACCAGGTGGTCTCGCCGCCCGACGACACCGCGGCACTCGCCGCCGCCCTCAGCCGTGCGCTCGACGACCCTCGCACCCCGAGCCAGGTCGTCGCCGACCTGCCCCCGGTCGACGGACGTGCCGAGGCGGAGCGATGGATGATCAGGATGCCGTCGCCGGCACGCGGCTGAACCACGGCGGCGCCACATACAGGTACCGCCACGGCGCCCTCCGCTCCGCGGCGTGCGCGAGCGCAAGCGAACCGGCGATCGCCGCCAGCGCGACCGTGGGCACCAGCAGCCAGCCCCACCACGGAGCCGCGAGCACCCCCGAAGCCTGCGCGAGCAGCCAGGCGATCACGAGGATGATCGACGTGTGCGTGACGTACACCGGCAGCGTCTGGGCGCCGAGACTGCGCAGCATCGCCCACCGCGCGAGCACCCTCGCGACGGCGAGACCTGCGACGAGCCCCAGCAGGCAGGTGGCGAAGTAGTAGCCGGGCATCGTCTTGGCCCAGCCTGACGCGGTGCCCACGACGGCGACGACGAGCCAGGCGACGAAGCCGGCGGCCAGCACCCGCGCGCCAAGGGTCTCCGAGGCGCGGAGGATCGCGGCGCGCAGGTGGAGGCCGACGAGGAAGAAGAAGAAGTACTTCGGGATGCCCGTCCAGCCGGTGTTGGCCGAGGGGAACCAGACGGCGAACCACGACAGGGCCACGAACGAGAGCGCCCCCGTCGTGAGCAGCTGGACCACCACAGGAATCCGGTACAGGAGGCGGGCGACGACGAAGAAGATGGCGAGCGCCCAGATGAACCACAGCTCGAATCGCGGGGAGAAGGGAAGCAGGGGGATGTTCGTCAGCTGGAACAGGTAGTTGCCCTGCGCGCCCTGGAGATGCAGACCGAGCATGAAGGTGAAGGTGGCGATGATGCTCCACAGCGCGTACACCCACACGAACAGAGACAGCTTGATCCCCCACAGCCGCCCCCACGGCGCCGTCATCCACTTCTGGGCGAACAGGCCCGCCAGCACGAAGAACACGGGGAGGCGAAGGGTGGCGATCGTCTCGTTGACGAGCACCCACCCGGTCACCTCGAGTCCCGCCTCGCGCAGCCACTGCGCGGTGTGGAAGAAGACGACCAGGGCGATCGCGAGGCCGCGCCCCGCGTCGACCCAGCCCAGCCGGTCTGTCGGACTCATGCGCGTGGCATCCTCGGGTCGAGAACCGTCAACGAGGGCACCTTCTCGCGGTGCCGGTAGGTGGTGTGCGCGATGGCGAGCGACACCGAGAGCATCATGATGTACGCGGCCGACGGGAACGGGCTGAACGCGAGATCCCAGAGTCCTCTCAGCGTGACCCATGCCAGCAGCGCCGTGATCGCGCCGTTCTCGTACGCTGCGGTCGCTCCGCGAAGGAGAAGCGTGAGCACGACTGCCACGAGCGCCGCGCCGGCGAGCCCGAACCAGATCCAGAGGTCGCCCAACACCGAGTGCACCTCGACGACAGACCCGAACATGTAGCGCTGCACGTAGCCGTTGTTCGGGTCGTAGCCGATGGATGCCATCGCCTGCTTCGCGGCGGCGATGTCTTCGTAGTTGGCCTGCACCCCCGAGCCCAGCCCCCACGGGTAGCGACTGACGAGGGCGGTCGCGGCAGCGGCTTCCGGACGCGCGCCGAGGAAGAGATTGCCGCCGGTCGCTTCGAGCTGGGCGACCGTGCGCGTGCGCGTCGCCTCTCCGAACGCGCCCTCGACGATCGCCGCTTGCAGCAGCAGGAAGGTGGTCACGCCGATCCCGACCGCGGCGATGATCAGGCTGATGCCACGCCGGTGACGGCCGTTTCCAGTCATGACCCGCTGCCACAGCAGAATCGCCGCAGCCAGCAGGAGGAACGACGAGTTGGAGCGCGAATCGTTGAGCAGCCCGACGGCGGCCAGGGCGACGAGCGCGGTGACCGACAGCCACACTCTCCGCTGGGCGGACACGAGCGCCAGCACGAGGAGAGTGAGGGGGATCGAGAACGTGAAGCGCCACGTGATGCCCGCCCCCATCGACAGGGGGATGCTGAGCACCGCTCCGGCCCCGAACGCGATGCACGTGGCTGCCACCCCCGCGACGCGATGGGCCCACAGCAGGAACCCGATGCCGACGATGAGGTTCAGCAGCAGCGCCGTGCGCTCGACCGTGCCGGCGCTGATGGTCGTATGCGTGACGGTGCGGGAGGCGGTGAGGAGGAATCCGGAGACGACCGCGACGACGGCCACTGCCGCGAGCACGGTGAAAGCGCGACTGCGCGTTGCGCTGCGCACCCACACCGGGATCAGGGCCAGAGCGAGGGCCGAACCGGCGGTGAGTCCGAAGGCGATGTCGTAATCGAAGCCGAGGATGGCGGCGCCGACGACGGCGACCACTCCGCTGGCCGTGACGCGGGTGGCGGTACGAGGGCGCACCAGCAGACTCATGCGGCTCCCCCCTCCTGCCTCCACGAGTCGGGGAGTCCCCTCTCCTCGACACGCAGGTAGGCGCAGTCTATCAACGAGACTGCGCCTACCTCACGGGTCGTTCGGGGGTCAGTAAGCCCCGATCGCCCCCAGTTTCGCGGTGGTTCCCACTCCCAGCGCGCCGGCCACCGACGACAGCAGCGTGCGCGGCACGGAGGCGGTCGCCGTCTTGGCCGCCGATGTCAGCGCGTAGGACGCGGTCACGGGCGCGGTTCCCTGGAGCAGCATCGAGTTCTTGTCCCCGCCGGTGTGTGCGCTGAAGTCGGTCAGAGACTTGAAGCTGCGCGTGCCGGCGCTGCCGTTCGCCCAGCAGGCGAGGTTGGCGGGCGCGCTGGAGCTCGTGCGCCAGAACAGGTTTCCGTTCGACGTGATGCCGAAGTCGTTGCCGTACCTCTTGAGCTGGAGATCCTGCGTGAGCACGGGGCACCCGCCGCCGCCGTACGCCAGCACGTTGTTGCTCAGTGTGATGTCGGTGACGACCCACGGGATCTTCGATGCGAGGCTGGAGACCTCCTGTCGTCGCTCGTCTTGCAGGAACTCCAGCGTGCGGTCGTTGCCCGCGACGGTGTTGTTCCAGATGTCGACGTCACCCGTGTTGTAGATCGCGATGCCGCGCCCGTTGTCGACCGAGTAGTTGTCGGCGATGAGCGCCTTCTGCGACAGTTCGACCAGCAGGCCCGTGCGGCTGTGCCCCTCGAACGTGTTGCCGGTGATCGTGATGTTGTACATCGACACGTCGAACCAGGCACCCATCGCGCCATTGCCGCGGAAGACGTTGTCGACGATCTTCACGTTCTCGGACGCGCTGAACTTCAGTCCGCCGGAAGAGGGTGCCCAGTTGAAGCGCTCGGCGTTGTTGCCGGTGATGAGGCTGCTCTTCAGAGTGAGCCCGTTCGCCTTGTTCGCGCCCACGCCCATGAGGCCGTTCTTGGTGAGCGTGAGGTTTCGGAACGTGTGGCCCTGCGCCCAGGCGAACAGTCCGATCGTCGCGTTCTCCGTGATGACGAGGTTCTCCACGGTGGCGCGGTCGACCTCGGCGGATACCGTGCCGAGCTCGGCGAGCGTCGTGGCGTACCGCTTCACACCGAAGCCGCGCAGCGTGGTGTCTTTACCGTGGATCTTGATGGCCTTCACCAGCGTGCTGGCCTCGACCTTCTTGCCGGTGGGGTCGGTGCCGAGCACCAGACGGTCACCGGCATCGTCCACGTAGAAGGTGCCCGCCTTCACCTGCGATGCCGAGCCGACCTCCTTCTGTGCGACGCCGTCGATCCACACGCCGTCGGGGTGACCGGCCATCGGGTAGGCCGGGTCGACGAAGCGGCGCGAGAGGTCTTCGCCCTTCGTGTAGGAGACGCGCGAGTCGAAGGAGTACTTCCAGCCCGACTTGGCCCACGTGGTGCCGGACTCGGTGAACCCGGTGACCGCCTGGGCGCCGTCGAACCAGACCGCCTCGTTCGGGTACGACTGGATCGTGAGCGACTTGCCGCTCGGCACGTAAACGTACTCGTGGTACGTGCCGCCGCGGAGCACCAGGGTCTTGCCGGTGGCCGCCTTGTCGACGGCGTACTGCACGCTGCCGTAGGGGTCGGCCTTCGTGCCGCTCCCGGTCTTCGTGCCCTTGGCGGCGACATAGAGGGCACCACTCGGCACCGCGTACGCCGTCTTCCCCACCGCGACCGAGCCCGCCGACGACGTCGGCGCGGGCGTGGGGTCAGGCGTCGGGGTGGCCGTCGGAGTCGGTGTCGGCGTGCTGGTCGCGGTCGCCGTGGGCGTGGGCGTGGGCGTCGGTGTCGGCGTGGTGGCCACGCCCCCGGTGACCGTCGCGTTCACGAGGCCCTTGACGAACGCGAGGTCATCGGCGCGCACCTCGCTTGACGGGCTGGACGCCGACAGGTAGGCGCGGATGCGCGGAACGCCGGCCGTCGTGATGCGCTTCGACGTGGAGTCGGCGCCGTTCACCTGCCACGCGGGCGTCGAGCTTCCGGCCGGCCAGGCTCGCGCCTTGAGGGTCACGGGGTTGGTGCCGGACACGGCGAACTCCACGTGGAACTTGGTGCCGGAAGAGACACCTGTGGCGACGCGACGCGCCGGGACGACGATGGTCTCCTTGGCGGCCGAGCCGTCGAGGCGGCTGATCCACAGCACGAGTCTGCCCTGCGTCGTGAGGTTGGCGCGTGCCTGATATTCGTAGCCGGGCTTGCCGCGCTGTGCGAGAGAGATCGTCGCGCCGTTGCCCTTCGTGTAGGTGCGGTTCACCCAGAAGGTGCCGCCGATCGTGGCGTCGCGCTGGCTGACGGAGGCGAGCGACGCGGTCGCGTTCGAGCCGGGGCTGAGAGTGATCGTGCCGGACGAGCCGTTCGCAGCGAAGCGCGACGAGCTGGTGGTGCTGAAGGCCTGGCCGCTGGAGGTCTTGCCCCAGCCGGACGAGACCTTGCGGGTGAAGTTGTCGTGGACGAGCGCGTCGGAGGGGGCGGCAGCCGAGGCAGGGCTGACGGCACCGGCGACGAGGAGGGCGAACACCGCGGCGGATGCCACGGCGAGGCGCCGAGAGAGTCGACGAGCGCGCTGAGGATAGTGGACAGTGCGAGTTTCCATGGGGATTGTCGTCGGCGGGGTCGGGGACGCGCGACGATTGGCGTCAATATAACCAGACGTTCTGCCCCGTCGATCATTAGAACTGGTGCCACCGCGGCGCTATGAGAGCATTCTCACTGCCTCCGCGGCGCCTGAATGTCACCGCGCAGGAGGTGACCCGCCTTGGCGGACAGGGCGGGATCCCTGTCAGCGAGCGGCTTTCGCAGACGGCTTCGACGACGTCGACGGCTCGTCCGTGCCTTCGTGATCAGCGTGCTCCTCGGCATCCGCATCATGCGCCGTATCCGACTCCGAAGCGCGCGCGTCGATCAGCGGCGACACGGGAAGGTCGCCATAGTGCGAGTCGCCGTAGCGGCTGCGCACCCGGCGCGGGAGGCGCGTCAGCACGACGCCGAGCACGTTCACCGACGACGCCTCCATGCTCTCCACGACCTTCCGCAGCGAGCGCGACGACGTGCGCTTGTAGCGGGTCACCAGGAGTGCGCCGTCGGTCATGTTGGCGAGCCACTTGGCATCCGTCACCGACAGGAGCGGAGCGGAATCGACGATGACGATGTCGTACTCGTGCCGCGCGTCGGCGATGAACGTGCGCATGAGCTTGCTGGCCAGCAGCTGGCTCGGGTTCGGCGGGATCGAGCCGGCGGTCAGCACGTGGAGGTTGTCGAAGCCCCACCGCTGCGCCGCGACATCCAGCGGCACCTCGCCCATCAGCACATTGGTGAGGCCGATGGTCGAATCGAGCTGCGTGAGTTCGCCGAGCGACGGATGCCGCAGGTCGGCGTCGACGAGGAGCACCCGCTTGCCCGATTCGGCGAGGATGAGCGCGAGCGACGAGGCGACCGAGCTCTTCGACTCCTGCGGGGCCGCCGAGGTCACCACGAGCGAGCGGAGCTCGTCGCCCATCGTGAGGAAGCTGAGATTCGCCGCGAAGCTGCGCATGCTCTCGGCCTCGATGCCCATGTGGTCTCGGAGGATCGAGCCGGGGAGGGTCTGGTCTTTGCGCGTGGTGACGATCTCGCCCACGATCGGTGCCGTCGTGATGCGGGCGATGTCGGCGGACGACCTCACGGTGTGCCACAGCAGCGTGCGGATGATGGCGAACGCGACGCCCAGAAGGAGGCCGACCGCGACGCCCATCAGGGTGTCCAGTCGGGTGTTGGGGGCGACGGGGTAGCGAGGCTCGGTGGCACTGCGGATGGTCGTCAGGCGCACTGTCGAGGTGCCGTCGTCGGTCGTCGGCGACACCTGGTTCTCGACGACGTTCGTGAGGCTGCGCACCGTCGCATCGGCGATATCGCGCGCCAGGGTGGGGCTCTTGCTCGTGACGGCGATCTCGATGATGAGGGAGTCGAGCGGCGATGAGGCGGAGATGGTGCCCGCGAGCTGCTCGGGCGTGGTGTCGAGGCCGAGCTCGTCGATCACGGGCTGGAGGACGACCTCCGATTCCGCGAGCAGCACGTAGGTGCCCACCAGGTTGCCGATGTAGTTGCTTCCCTGCACCAGATCGGATGCCGTGGTGCCGCGGTCGCTCGTGACCAGCGTCGCCGTGGTCGAGCGGTACGTGTCAGGAAGCGATGACGAGTAGACGTACGCCGCGCCGCCGCCCAGGAGGGCGAGGACGACGATCACCAGCCAGTTGCGCCAGATCGATGCCAGGTAGTCCCCTAGTGACATCCCGCTCCCCTTCGTTGCGCGTGAGGCCGCCCCCCGAGGCCTCTGCGAGTCATTCTAGGTGTCGCCGTCGCGTCGCTGGGGAGAACCGGGTTCATCGGCTCGCCTCGCGGGTGAGCGGCCGGGCGTGCGAACGGAGGGCGTCGGCGATTTGACGTCGGTAGTGATCCGGGTGGTGCCGGGCGTCGGCGCGCTGTGCGCTGGCCGCCACGCCGTCCGAGAGCGTGGCCCACTCGTCGATGACGCGGGCGAGCGCATCGGCGAGGGCGCCGGCGTCGTCGGGGCGCACGAGGAACGTGGTGGCGTGGCCCCCCGCGGCCTCGCGCAGCCCACTCGTGTCGCTCGCGACCACCGGCCGCAGGGCGAGCACGCCTTCGACGGCGGTGTTGCCGAACGGCTCATCGACTCGGCTGGGCACCACCAGCACATCGGCATCGTCGAGGAACGGCCAGATGTCGGTGTGGAAGCCGTGCAGTCGCACGCGTTCGTCGAGACCGGCTGCGGAGACCCGTTCGCGCAGCTGCTGTTCGTACCATTCGTACCCCTGGAACACCGAGCCCACGAGGTCGATGGTCACCGCGACGCCTCGCCGGTCGAGGAGCGAAGCGGCATCCACGAGCAGGTCGGGTCCTTTTCTCGGGGAGAGGCGCCCCAGGTAGAGCACGCGGAGGGGACCCTCGATCCTGTGCCGGGGCGGACGCGGTGCCGCCGGTGCCGCGACCCCGTTGTAGACGATCTGCGCGCGCGCACCGAGCGCCGCGCTGCTGCGGGCGATGGTGGCACGGCTGAACTCGCTGTTGACGAGCACGGCGGAGGCGACCCGGTGCGGAGCGTAGAGCGCTGCGTTCATCAGCCGGCTCCCCGATGCCTCGGCCTCGTGGACATGGCTGACCGACGCGATGCGGCGCATGCGGGCCGCGAGCGTCCACAGCGGGATGGTGATGGTGCTCACGTAGACGACGTCGGGTCGCACACGACGCAGCAGGCGGAGAGCCGACCCCCAACCTCGAAGGGTGTCGCGGACGAGCGTCGGCCAGCCGCGCGGCTTCAGCAGGGCCTTGCGCAGGACGAGCATCGGCACGATCACGACCTCGGCTCCGGCCGCCTGCAGCTCCGCGACGAGCGGGCCGCTCCCGGGCAGGGCGACGACGCTGCGCATGCCCGCCTCCACAGCTCCCGCGACGCTTTCCCGCAGCATGCGGTCGGACCCGAACAGCTCAGCGCCGGGGTGGGCGAACAGGATGGTCGTCATGTGCCCATCCTCTCGTAGGCGGGCGGCCGCGGCTGCCGGCGGGCGCGCACGATGCCCCCGGGTGCGGCGACCTTCACGAACCCCCCTATATGGTGGGGTGAATCGGCACCGATCAAGGAGGCCATGTGTCCGAGTCGCTGCTGGTGCTCTGCGCTGCGAACGTCTGCCGGTCGCCGCTCATCGAGTATGTGCTGACCGAGCCGGGCACCGGAAGCGCCGCGGAGAAGCAGTGGTCGGTGACGAGCCGCGGCACCGAGGCCACCCGCATCCGGCACCTGTGCGCCCAGGTGACCGACATCGCGACGCGCACGCCGTTCGGCGCCGAGTTCGCCGAGGAGCACCGGCCCACCCTCCTCGAGCCCGACACCCTCGACGCATACGACCTCATCATCACGGCGTCGCGCGCCGAGCGCGGAATCGTCGCGCGCCTGCGGCCCGATCTGCGAAGCCGCACCTTCACGCTGAAAGAAGCGGTTCGGCTGGGTCGACAGCCGCTCACCGAGGCCGACCTCCGTCGTGGAGCGTCGCTCGCCCCCGCCGCCGACGGACTGGCACTGTACGCCGCCGCCCTCCATGAGCGCCGCGGGACGGTCAGCTACGGCGCCGCCAGCCGGAGCGTGCTTCCGTGGGCGCGTCGCGTCGACCCGATCGACATCCCCGACGTGCACGACGGTGCACGCCGCGCGCACCTGCGTGCGCTGAAAGACACCGAACAGGCCGCGCAGGAGTTCCGCACGCATCTCGTGCGGTACCTGCGCGGCCCGGGCGTGGCGCTGCGCCGTTCGCACTGAGCCCTCGCGTCGCCGCGCGAGCGCGCTACGCACCGCGGCGCTTGCGCTTCGCGCCGATGTGCACCGTCTGGCCGCCGGCGATGCGCCGCGCGAGGTCTTCGTACTCGTCGGCCACCCGATCCCAGCGGAACTCGCTCGCCGCTCGCCGCCGTGAGCGATCGCCGAAGGCGTGCGTCTGCGAGGGGTCGGATGCCAGGGCGTCGAAGTGGGCGCGCACGCCA
>JAEYVZ010000051.1 GCA_023431405.1 Actinomycetes bacterium | reverse complement strand
TCGGCCCAGTCGGTGCGCAGCTTGTCGTTGGCGAAGGTCGTGCCCGAGGGGGCGGTTAACTTCAGCATCGCGCCGACGCCTCCGTCGGGTCCATTGTTCTTGACGGTGATAGAGGCGGTGCCGGTCTCTCCAGGTGCAAGTGCCGGCTTTGCCGTCTGCGAGATGGCGTAGCTGGCGGTCGCATTCGCGTCGCTTGCGGCAACTCGATCAGCGGACGCGGGCAGCGCCGCAGCGAGGGCAGGGGAGGGGAGCATGCCGCAGCTGAGTGCTACGACGATTCCTGTTCCGATGAACAGGTGAGGGCGTTTTGCCATCGTTGATGGTTCCTTTCGGGTGGGTCTCCGACGCTCGGGCGCGCGAAGAGCGCAACACTTCGTGCCTTGCTTCCTCGGGTAGGAGCCGGCTTGCTGCGACGGAAGACAGTAACATTTCGAAATGTAAATACCAACTCGCATATGGAAGTCCGGATACACGACGTCGGCCGACTCAGTGGTATTGAAATGCAAATATCGGTGAGCGATGATGGGGGAGCATCGCGTTTTACCCCCCACTCGACGGGTGAAATGGTAATATTCAGATAAACAGAGGAAGGTCCCCCGATGCCGATTCCGGTCAATGAACAGCCCGTCGTCCAGCCGAAACGCCTTCTCCTGCGCGATGTCGCCCGAGAGAAGATCCGCGACGCGATCCTCGACGGCACCCTCAAGTCGGGGGAACTCTTGAACGACGACGAGCTTCAGAGCTGGCTCGGCGTCTCCCGTACTCCTATCCGTGAGGCGATCAACGAGCTCGCGCGCGTCGGTCTCATCGAGATGGAGCCGAACCGCTACACGCGCGTCGCACTCCGCGCCTCCGACGAAGACGCCCTTGCGGCGCTCAACACCCTCGGCATCCTCTACAGCGGCGCGACCGACCTCGCGCTCACGCGCATGGATGCCTCGCAGGCGGCAGCGCTCGCGGAAGAGTTCGAAGAGGGTGCGCGACTGCTCGACGCCGACGATGTCGAGCCGTTCCGCGTGGCGATGATCGCCACGTTCAATCGTCTCGCCGAATACTCCGAGAACCCGTCGCTCATCAAGATGCTGCGGGAAGCCGTCGACGGCCTGTCGTACAAGATCAAGGTTGCCCACATGCTCGAGGTGGTCGACCGTGCTGCCCTTCGTGCGGCCCTGCTCGATTACGCGAAGGCGCTGCGCGCGGGTGACCGCGATGCCACGCGTGCGGCGGCGGATGTGATCTTCCAGATGCCCAGCGTCTGACGCGCCCCCCCGGAGCCTCGCCGATCCGCGGCGAGGAGCGATGACACGAGGCTTCGTTTCGTGTCGTCTGTCGGTTTGACGCGACCGGTGTGATCCGAATCCGGCGGATCGCGCCGCGCGGACGCTTGCAATGCGAAGGGCCGGCCGGTACACCAGGGGTGGGCCGACGATGATCGGCGACCCGTCGGTGGTGTTCTCCCGGCATCCATGAGGGTGGTATCTGGAACTTTGCCGACATCGTGTCGGATAAAGAGTAGGATCAACGCTCGTGAACCAGCAGCACGACCGCCACCACCGCCTTCGCTGGTGGGGACTGGCCGCCATCTCGCTCGCGGTGGCGCTCATCATCATGGACTCCACCATCGTCTCGGTGGCCACGCCCGACATCATCATCTCCCTCGATCTCACGGCCACTCAGGTGCAGTGGATCCAAGAGGTCTACACGCTCGTCTTCGCCGCCCTCCTCATGGTGTGGGGCGTCATGAGCGACCGGGTCGGTCGACGCCGTCTCCTCGTCATCGGCGTCGTCCTGTTCGTCAGCGCCAGCATCCTGTGCGCCTTCGCGATGAGCGGCACATGGCTCATCGCCGCCCGCGCAGTGCAGGGCGTCGGCGGCTCCATGATCCTGCCGACGACGCTCGCCCTCCTCAACGCCACCTTCCGCGGGCGCGAGCGGGGCATCGCCTTCGCCGTCTGGGGCGCGACGATCGGATCGATGGCCGCCGTCGGTCCGGTGCTGGGCGGCTGGCTCACGTCGTCGTTCTCGTGGCACTGGGCATTCTGGATCAACCTGCCCTTCGGCCTGCTCGTCATCGTCGGCGTGCTCGTGTGCGTACGCGAGTCGAAAGAGGCCGCCACCGCCCGCTTCACCGACTGGATCGGGGCCGCCGCCTCCGTCGCCGGCTTCGCGCTCCTCGTCTTCGCCCTCATCGAAGGCCGCTCCTTCGGCTGGTGGGAGGCGACCGAGTCCGCTCCGGTGAGCTTCGGCGGGTTCAGTGTCATCCCGGTAGCCTTCGTTCTCGCCCTCATCGTGCTCACGCTCCTGGTGCTGCGGGAGCGGGCGCGAGTGAGGGCACGCAAGTCGGTGCTGCTCGACGTCTCCCTCTTCCGCATCCCCAGCTTCGCCAACGGCAACATCACCGCGCTCACGGTGTCGCTCGGCGAGTTCGGCCTCATCCTGTCGCTGCCGTTGTGGTTCCAGTACGGCCTCGGTCTGAACGCGCTGCAAGCCGGCCTCGCGCTGCTGCCGCTCGCCGTGGGGTCGTTCTTCGCGAGCGGGTTGATCCAGCCGCTGTCCAGGTACGCCTCTCCGGTGCAACTGGTGCGGGTCGGTCTCGTGCTCGAGATCCTCGCGGTCGCTGTGCTGGCGATCCTGATCCGTCCCGACTCGTCGCTGTGGGTCACCGGGGTCCCGCTCTTCTTCTACGGCATGGGCGTCGGCTTCGCGACCGCGCAGCTCACGCAGCTCATCTTGATCGACGTGCCCGTCGACAAGTCCGGGCAGGCGTCGTCCACCCAGTCGACCGCCCGTCAGGTGGGATCGGCGCTCGGCATCGCGATCCTCGGCACCGCCTTGTTCACGACGCTCCGCGTGGGAACAGAAGCGCGCCTGAGCGAGGAGATCGCCGCCGACCCCAAGGTGAAGGAACTGGTCAAGGCGGTCTCCGACTCCGCGGGGGCGCTCATCGAGAAGCTCGCCGCCGATCCGGCGACCGTCAAGATCGCCGACGCGGCCCGAGAGGCGCTGACCCAGGGTGTCGCCGTGGCCGCGTGGATCGGCATCGCCGCGCTGGTCATCGGCCTGCTGACGACGATCCCGCTCGGAAAGCGACAGGATGCCGCACCGGTGGCGGCCGAAGAGCAGCCCGCCGACGTACCCCCGGTGTGATGCGCCCGCGCCGCGTGGTCGTCGCACTCGACAGCTTCAAAGGGTCGATGGGTGCAGCAGCGGCATCCGCTGCGCTCGCGGAGGGATGGCGTGGCGCCGACCCGACCGCGGAGGTCGTGCTGCGCCCCATGGCCGACGGCGGGGAGGGAACCATCGAGGCGTTCGCGGCGGCCGTATCCGGCGCGCGTCGCATGCCCGTCACGGTGCGCGGGCCGGATGGAGCCGACCACCGAGCCCACTGGCTGCGCCTGCCCGACGGGACCGGGGTCGTCGAGCTCGCATCGACCAGCGGCATCGAGCTGCTCGGCACGCAGCGCAGGCCCTGGGATGCCGACACCTTCGGCTTCGGGCAGGCGATCGCTGCGGCGCTCGACAGCGGGGTGCGACGGCTCGTGCTCGGCATCGGCTCGTCGGCTTCGACCGACGCCGGAATCGGGCTGCTTCAGGCGCTCGGCGCGGTGGTGGCGGATGCCGGCGGCGGTGCGGTCGCGCCGGGGGCCCGTGGGCTGCAGCGCGTCGCATCCGTCGACCTGGCGTCTGTGCGCGCGCTGCCCCCCGAGGGGGCGGTCGTGCTCACGGATGTCAGCCACCCGCTCACGGGTCCTCGGGGCGCCGCGGCGGTGTTCGGGCCGCAGAAGGGCCTGCAGCCCGATGACGTCGCAGCGGTGGACGCCGCGCTGGCCGACGTGGCG
>JAEYVZ010000003.1 GCA_023431405.1 Actinomycetes bacterium | reverse complement strand
ACTGGCTGCCTGTCACGGTCGGCGCCTTCGAGTCGGACCTGCTTCCCTCCCCCGACAGGGCCGTCGAACACGACCATTGGATGCTCGACCTGCGCCATGCGCTGCTGCACCGGGAGACGCGGGTGACCGATGCCGGCGGGCGACGCAGCATCATCCTGCAGCAGCGCTGGGTCTCGCTCAGCGACCCCCACGTGGCGCACCTGCGCGCCACCGTCGTGCCGATCGATTGGAGTGGAACGCTCGAGATCGGCGCGTGGATCGCGGGCGATGTCATCAACGACAACGTCGTCGCCTTCCGCGGCCTCGCGGCTCGCCATCTGACGCTCCTTGACGCAGCGGCTCTCCCCGACGGCACGGGTCTGGTCGTCGCGGAGACCACGCAGTCGCGCACCCGCATCTCCGTCGCCGCCCGCACGATCGTCTCCAGAGGCTCGGCGACAGCTTCGGATGCCGCGCCGACGCGGCCCGGCCATACCTGGACAGCATCCGTCTCGCCGGCGTCACCCGTCGTGATCGACAAGACCGCGGCGATCTTCACCTCCCGCGATCATGCGATCACGGAGCCCTCCGCCGCTGCGTTGCGCGAGCTGGATCACACGGCACCGTCCGGACCGGCCCGGCGTGCGCACGCGACGGAATGGGATCACGTATGGCGGCGCATGCGGCTGACGATCGATGTCGGCGACCGCGTCGAAGGCTCGCTCGCCGTGCAGCGGGCCGTGAACCTTCATCTCTTCCACGTGGCCCAGACGCTCTCTCGGCACAGCGCCGACGCCGATGTGGGCGTTCCCGCCCGCGGCCTTCACGGCGAGGGGTACCGCGGCCGGGTCTTCTGGGACGAGCTGTTCGTCTACCCGCTGCTCAACCTGCGGGTGCCGCAGGTCACGAGGGCGATGCTGATGTACCGCTACCGGCGCCTCCCCGAAGCACGTCGGCTCGCCCGCAGCATCGGCGAGGCGGGTGCGCTCTTTCCGTGGCAGAGCGGAAGCGATGGCCGAGAAGAGACGCCGGTGGCCTTCTTCAACCCCCACTCAGGGGCATGGATGCCGGACCACTCGGCACGGCAGTTCCACGTCGGACTGGCCATCGCCTACAGCACGTGGCACTACTTCCAGGTGACCGGTGATGTGAACTTCCTGGTCTCGTTCGGAGCCGAGCTCATCGTGGAGGTCGCACGCTTCTGGACGTCGCGCGCCGAGTACGACCCGCGGACGGGCCGGTACCACCTTCGGGGGACGATGGGGCCGGATGAGTTCCATGACGGCACCGCCGGGGAGGCCGGCGCCGGCATCGACGACAACGCATACGTCGCCGTCATGACCGCCTGGCTCATGACCACCGCGCTTCAGGCACACCGCACGCTCGGCGGTGACGACGCAGAGGTATGGCAGCGCCTCGGAGTCGACGCAGAAGAGCGGGAGGTCTGGTCGCGCCTCAGTCGCACAATCCACGTTCCATTCCTCCCGGACGGCCTCATCGCGCAGTTCGAGGGATACGAGCACCTCGAGGAGCTCGACATCGACGCCTACCGAGCACGATACGGCGCCGACGTCGGCCGCCTCGACCTCCTCCTCGCCGCGGAAGGAGATACTGCCAACCGGTACAAGGTCGCGAAGCAGGCCGACGTCCTGATGCTCTTCTACCTCTTCAGCGCCGAGGAGCTCACCGCGGTCTTCGACCGTCTGGGCTACGACTTCGATCCGGCGTCCATCCCCGCCACGATCGACTACTACCGGAAGCGCACGACGCATGGCTCGACGCTGAGCCGTGTCGTCCATGCATGGGTGCTGGCCCGGGGCGACCGGCGGGCATCGTGGCAGCTCTTGCGCGAAGCCTTCGACACCGACCTGACCGACCGGCAGCGCGGGACGACGCGCGAGGGCATCCACCTCGGCGCGATGGCGGCGACGGCCGACATCCTCCAGCGGTGCTTCACGGGGCTGGAGATCCGCGACGACACGGTGTTCCTCCACCCCCAGCTCCCGGACGCCATCGAACGCCTCAGCTTCGATGTGCGCTATCGCGGTCACTGGCTCGCGCTGACGGTGACGCATCAGCGCCTCCGTCTCTCCTCGCGCGAGGGGACCGCCTCCCCCATCCGCGTCGTCATCGAGGGCCACGCCCACACACTGGCGTGCGGGGGCGACCTCACGGTGCGCCTGGGGTCACCTTCGCACCCTGCCCCTCCCGACCACGACGATCGCAAAGGAGCCCGGCGATGACCGGCGCCAGCCACAACCCGTACCAGCAGCCGCGACGCATGCCCGCTCGTCCGGCATCCTCCTTCGGGGTCAGCGACCTCGGCGCCGCCGACTGCTGGGCCTACCTCCGGCGAACCCCGATGGGACGCCTCGCGACCTGCGGCGCAGGCGGCGCACCGGATGTGTTCCCCATGAACTACCTCGTGCACGACGGCAGCCTCTACCTCCGATCCGCTCCCGGCACGAAGCTGCGCAGCATCCTCGACCACGCCGTCGTCGCCTTCGAGGTCGACGGTCACGATCACGGGCAATGGTGGAGCGTGGTCGTTCACGGAACGGCCCGCCGGCTCGACGCCGACGACGAGATCGAGGCGTCCGGCATCCTCGAACTGGAGTCCTGGAGCCCCACGCCGAAAGACGACTTCCTGCGGGTGGTTCCGGCCAGCGTCACCGGGCGCCGCTTCGGCGACGTGCGCGCCCCGCAGCGCGCGCCCGCGACGATGCGGGTGTGGGCCACCGGCGATGCCGCCGGCGAGCTGCTGGCGACGACCAGGCCCGTACCCGCCCCTGCGGCGGACGAGGTGCTCGTCGCGGTGGAGGCGTGCGGTGTGTGTCGCACCGATCTGCACATCATCGACCGGGAGATCCCGGTTCATCGCGCCGGCGTCGTCCCCGGCCATCAGGTGGTGGGCATCGTCGAAGAAGCCGGACCGGAGGTGCGCGGGCTGCATCCCGGGGACCGCGTGGGCGTGGCCTGGCTGCGCCGCACCTGCGGCGTCTGCCGATGGTGTCGGGACGGCGCGGAGAACCTGTGCCAGGCGTCGCTCTACAACGGCTGGGATGCCGACGGCGGCTTCGCCGACTACCTCACGGCGCCGGAGGCGTTCGTCTACCCGCTCCCCGGCGAGGTCGACCCTGTGGAGGTGGCGCCGCTGCTGTGTGCGGGCATCATCGGCTACCGGGCATTGAGCCGGGCGAACGTGCCACCCGGTGGCAGGCTCGGCGTCTACGGGTTCGGATCCAGCGCGCATCTCACCGCGCAGGTGGCGATCGCACAGGGGATGCAGGTGCTCGCGATGACGCGCGGTGAGGGCAACCGCGACCTGGCCCGGCGGCTGGGTGCCGTGTTCGTCGGCGACGCGACGACCCCTCCTCCGGAGCCCGTCGATGCGGCGATCGTGTTCGCGCCCGCCGGCGAGATCGTTCCGGCGGCGTTGCAGGCGACCCGCCCGTGTGGGACGGTGGTGCTCGCCGGCATCCATATGAGCGACATCCCGGCTCTGGACTACACCCGCCACCTCTTCCAGGAGCGGGATCTGCGGACAGTCACGGCGAACACCCGCGCCGACGGCGCGGCCCTGCTCCGACTGGCGCACACCCTCTCCCTCGCCCCCGCCGTGACGCGATACGCGTTCGCAGACACCGGCAGGGCCGTCGACGACCTGCGGTCGGGCCGCGCGGCAGGGTCGCTCGTGATCGCGCACTGATCCGCGTCGCGCCGACCGCATCATGAGCCTGCTTTAATGTTTCTCGGCGGCTGCGACGACGCACCGACCCGATGAGTCCGCAGACGCCGGTGTCTGCGGGTGAGGAGCCTGATGGTCACCATCGCCCCTGCCGTTCCGCAAACGACGGATCGGCGGCTGCTGACATGGATGTTCGTGCTCAACGCCGCGTTGCTCGCGTGCTACGCGGGCTTCATGGTGATCTTCATCCCCGACCAGGTGCAGCAGCTCGACCCCGCCAACAAGGTCGGCAATCTTGCGATCGTCATGACGGCGTCATCGATCGGCGCGATCATCATCCACCCGCTCATCGGGGCGTTCTCGGATCGCACCCGCAGCCGTTTCGGACGCCGCGCACCGTGGATGGTGATCAGCGCCGCGGTCGCCGCCCTGTTCATGGTGATCATGTCGGGCGCGGCGCAGCTGTGGACGCTCGGCGTGTTCTGGGTCATCGTGATGCTCGCCTTGAACGCGCTGGCGACCGCCCAGGCGGCGATCGTCCCCGACCGCATCGAGAAGCGCCGTTTCGGCACAGCGTCGGGAGTCCTCGCGATGGGGACGTTCCTCGGCATGGGGCTCGGCGTGGCAGGCGCCGGCGTCTTCGCGAACAGCATCGGGATCGGCTACGCCGCCTTCGGCGCCATGATCCTCGTCGCCACGCTGCTGTTCACGATCTTCAACCGAGACTTCTCGTCAGGCGACCTCGAGATCGCGCCGTTCTCCTGGAAGAGGCTGCTGGCAGGGTTCTGGGTGGATCCACGTCGCTACCCCGACTTCTGGTGGGCTTTCGCGGGCCGCTTCCTGCTGATCCTCGCCTACCAGAGCGTGCAGTCGTACCTCCTCTACATCCTCCGCGACTACATCGGGGTCTCGGATGCCGACTCCACCGCGCTGAGCACGCCGCTCACCGGCGTCATGCTGCTGGGGGCGCTCGCCACCGCGTTCGCGACGGGCCGCCTGAGCGACCGCAGCGGCCGCCGCAAGGTGTACGTGATCGTCGCATCGCTCATCATGGCGGCGTCGCTGGCCATCCCGCTGCTCTTCCCCTCCGTCGCGGGCATGTTCGCGCTGGCCGCACTGTTCGGACTCGGGTACGGCATCTACTTGAGCGTCGACGCCGCGCTCATGACCGAAGTGCTGCCCGCCGCAGCATCCGCGGGCAAGGATCTCGGCATCCTCAACATCGCGACGACGCTCCCCCAGGCGCTCACGCCCGTCATCGTGTGGGCGCTCATCGCGCTGACCGGAAGCTACACGACCGTCTTCGCAGCAGGGATCGTCTTCGCCGTTGCAGGAGCGTTGTCGGTGCTGCCCATCCGGTCAGTGCGCTGATGGCGGGGCGGGAGATCACCGAGCCCGTCTCGCTGCTGCGAGCCGACGGGCGACTCGACCCCGAGTCGATCGGATGGACGCGCCGGCAGCTCCACGACACCGACGGCGTCGGGCGAGGCTGGTACGGCTGGGGCCGCAACAAGCGCTGGGAGTACTGGGGCATCGTCACCCCGACCCACATCATCGCCCTGACCATCGCGGCGCTCGACTATGCGAACGTGCGCCAGCTGTGGGTGCTCGACCGCGAGACGCGCATGCCGATCGACGTGTTCGAGATCGGCCCGCTCAGCCGCGGTGTGACACTCACCGGCACCCATGGCACCGGGGTGAACGCGTCGGGCGGCCGACGCCTGCGGCTGCGTTTCGAGGACCGGACCGACGGCACGGCGCTGCACGCACAGAGCGACCGGGTGCAGGTCGCCATCTTCGCCGAGATCCGCGAGGGTCACGAAGCGATGGGCATCGCCTCACCGCACAGCCGCCGCCTCGTGGACTATACGGTGAAGGATGTCGACCGCCCGACCACCGGGACGGTGACGATCGACGGGGTCGTGCACGACGCCTCCGGCTTCGCCGTGCTCGATCACGCTCGCTCACGCAGCCCGTACCGTACGGATTGGAACTGGGGTGCGGCGGTGGGCGAGATCGATGGCCGCCGCATCGGCATCAATCTCGGCGGCGGCGGTCCGCACGGGATGAAGAACGGCCTGTCGCACACGGTGGTCACGATCGACGGCCGCGTGCACAAGATCCCGACAGCCCTCGAGTGGGACTTCGACCCCTCCGCCTGGATGAAGCCGTGGCGGATGACGACAGATCGGGTCGAGGTGACCTTCACCCCGTTCTACGACCGCTTCGCGCGCACGAATCTGCTCGTCGTGCGTTCGGTGACCCACCAATGCTTCGGCTCCTTCACCGGGCGGATCCAGTCGGACTCCGGAGAGTGGATCACGATCGACGGGCTGGAGGGCTGGGCCGAAGACGTGCATCACCGCTGGTGAACCGGCGTCTATGGGCGCCGCGAATGAGAAGAAGGAGACCATGACCAACGAGAAGATGACTCGGATCCCCGCCCCCGCTGTGCCGGGGATCTCCGACAGCGTGCGCGTGAAGGCGGGTGAGTTCGTGTTCCTCTCCGGCCAGGTCGGGCTCGAGGAAGACGGTTCGGTTCCCGACGACTTCGAACGTGCCATCGAACTCACCTATGCGGAGCTGGAGCGTGCCCTCGGGGCAGCGGGGGCCAGCTACGAAGACGTCGTGCGCGTCAACGTGTACATCACCCACCTCGACCAGGAGAAGCTGATGACCTGGCGGAAGACTCGCGATCGCATCGTGCAGATCCCGGAGCCCACGGCCAGCACCGTCATCGGCGTCTACTCCCTCTACAACGGCGCCACGATCGAGATCGACGCGATCGCCGTCGTCTGATCGGACGGCCTCCCCGCTACCGTTCGTCGTCGTGGGCGCTGCGAACCGGCCACCCCAGACGCACGAGCGCGGCGGCGAGCCGGTCGGCATGCTCACGGGCGTAGGCGAGCGAGACGTCGGAGCAGACGTCGATCGCGATCGGTGGCGGGTCGGCGAACTTGGGGATCTGCACTTCCGCCCATGCCCCCGGCGCCAGCCCTACACGGGGATAGGCCGTTCCTGCGTGCTCGATCTCCGCATCGGCCGCGAACGCGATCACGTCGAGCGCGTCGAGCTTGGTGACGGGGAGCGGGACGACCAGCGTGACGACGTAAGGGCCGCTGGCGCTGTCTCGCATGTGCTCAACCTACTCCGGTGACGCGGAGCTGTCCGATCCGTTCCCGGGGGGACGTTAGCGCTGGTCGCTGAACGGGGTTCTCACCGGCGGCGACTAGGCTGGAGGTTTCCCCAAAACCACTCACTGAGAAGGTGTTTGTCATGCGTTCGCGCACTGCAGTCCTGTCCATCATCGCCGCCTCCGCTCTGCTGCTGGCCGGGTGTGCGTCCGAGTCGGAGACGTCGTCGAAGCCCGCCGAGAAGGGCACCGAGGTCGTCACGTCGTCGATTACCGAGCCCGCAGCCGTCGGAGAGCGCGTCGGCGCCGAAGATCTCATGCTCGAGGTCTGGAGCGGAATCATCCCGAACGAGACCCTCGGCGAGGCGGAGGCCGGCCACCAGTGGGTGACGGCGAACGTCGGCCAGTGGGTGAGCGAGGAGGGCTTCGCTGCGGCCGATGTCGCCCCCGTGCTGCGTTCGACCGCCGACGAGTCGTTCTCGGCCGAGGGTGTCGCCAACCAGTACATGGACTTCGAGCTCGCACCCGGAAAGTCGTACACGTTCGTCTGGAACTACCAGGTGCCCGACGAACTGGTCGACCCCGCCACGCTGGTGCTCTGCGTCGGCGAGGGCGACGAAGGCTGCAGCCTGCTCGCCGACTGACCTGCAGACGCGATCACCGTCGCGTCTTTTGCCGCGCTCGCGCCGTACGCCATCCGCGTGCGGCGCGAACGCGTTTCGTGGGCGCCTGGGCTCAGACGTCCCCGCCCGGAAACGACGGAACCCCCGGCACCTGGCCGGGGGTTCCGCGCGGAACGCTGACGTGGCGACTCAGAAGTCCCAGTCGTCGTCTTCCGTGGCGACGGCCTTGCCGATGACGTACGAGGAGCCCGACCCGCTGAAGAAGTCGTGGTTCTCGTCGGCGTTGGGCGACAGCGCCGACAGGATCGCCGGGTTCACGTTGGTCACGCTCGACGGGAACATGGCCTCGTAGCCGAGGTTCATGAGTGCCTTGTTCGCGTTGTAGTGCAGGAACTTCTTGACGTCTTCGGTGAGCCCGATGCCGTCGTAGAGGTCTTGCGTGTACTGCACCTCGTTGTCGTAGAGCTCGTAGAGCAGCGAGAACGTGTAGTCCTTGATCTCGGCCCGCTCGGCCTCGCTCAGCTTCTCGAGTCCCTTCTGGAACTTGTAGCCGATGTAGTAGCCGTGCACGGCCTCGTCACGGATGATGAGGCGGATGATGTCGGCCGTGTTGGTGAGCTTCGCCTTCGACGACCAGTGCAGCGGCAGGTAGAAACCCGAGTAGAAGAGGAACGACTCGAGCAGGGTCGAGGCCACCTTGCGCTTGAGGGGCTCGTCGCCACGGTAGTAGTCCATGACGATCTGCGCCTTGCGCTGCAGGTTGGGGTTCTCGACCGACCAGCGGAACGCGTCATCGATCTCCGGCGTCGAGCACAGCGTCGAGAAGATCGACGAGTAGCTCTTGGCGTGCACCGACTCCATGAACGCGATGTTCGTGTAGACGGCCTCCTCGTGCGGGGTGATCGCGTCGGGGATGAGAGACACGGCGCCGACGGTGCCCTGGATCGTGTCGAGGAGCGTCAGCCCTGTGAACACGCGCATCGTGGTGGTCTGCTCCTCGGGGGTGAGCGTGTTCCACGACTGGATGTCGTTCGACAACGGCACCTTCTCGGGCAGCCAGAAGTTGTTCACGAGACGGTTCCAGACCTCGAGGTCTTTGTCGTCCTGAATGCGGTTCCAGTTGATCGCCTGCACGTGGTCGACGAGCTTGAGCGGTTCGGGAGTCATTTCGGGTCCTTGATAACGGTCGCGGGAGAGACGATCAGAGCATGCAGGAGACGCACTCGGACATGTCGGTGCCCTCGAGCGCCATCTGACGCAGACGGATGTAGTAGATCGTCTTGATCCCCTTGCGCCAGGCGTAGATCTGGGCGCGGTTGATGTCACGGGTGGTGGCGGTGTCCTTGAAGAACAGCGTCAGCGAGAGGCCCTGGTCGACGTGCTGCGTCGCGGCGGCGTAGGTGTCGATGACCTTCTCGTAGCCGATCTCGTACGCGTCTTCGTAGTACTCCAGGTTCTCGTTCGTCATGAACGGCGCCGGGTAGTAGACGCGGCCGATCTTGCCTTCCTTGCGGATCTCGATCTTCGACGCGATCGGGTGGATCGAGCTCGTGGAGTTGTTGATGTACGAGATCGAGCCGGTCGGCGGCACCGCCTGCAGGTTCTGGTTGTAGATGCCGTGCTCCTGGATGGAGGCCTTGAGCTCGCGCCAGTCGTCCTGGGTGGGGATGTGGATGCCGTCGAACAGCTGCGCGACACGGTCGGTCTGCGGGGTCCACTCCTGCTCGATGTACTTGTCGAAGAAGGTGCCCGACGCGTACGTGGAGTCTTCGAAGCCGTCGAACGCCGTGCCGCGCTCGATCGCGAGCCGGTTGGAGGCGCGAAGAGCGTGGAAGAGCACCGTGTAGAAGTAGATGTTCGTGAAGTCGAGGCCCTCTTCCGAGCCGTAGTGGATGTGCTCGCGGGCGAGGAACCCGTGCAGGTTCATCTGGCCGAGGCCGATCGCGTGCGAGCGGTCGTTGCCGTCTTCGATCGAGCGGACGGAGCGGATGTGGCTCTGGTCACTGACGGCGGTGAGGGCGCGGATGGCGGTCTCGACGGTGCCGGCGAGGTCTTTGCCGTCCATCGCGAGCGCGATGTTCATCGAGCCGAGGTTGCACGAGATGTCCTTGCCGATCTGGGCGTAGGACAGGTCTTCGTTGTACGTCGTCGGGGTGTTGACCTGGAGGATCTCCGAGCACAGGTTCGACATGTTGATGCGACCCTTGATCGGGTTCGCCTTGTTCACCGTGTCCTCGAACATGATGTACGGGTAGCCCGACTCGAACTGGATCTCGGCCAGCGTCTGGAAGAACTCGCGCGCGTTGATCTTCGTCTTCTTGATGCGCGCGTCGTCGACCATCTCGCGGTACTTCTCGGTCACGGAGATGTCGCCGAAGGGCACGCCGTAGACGCGCTCGACGTCGTACGGCGAGAACAGGTACATGTCCTCGTCGTTCTTGGCGAGCTCGAACGTGATGTCGGGCACGACGACACCGAGCGAGAGCGTCTTGATGCGGATCTTCTCGTCGGCGTTCTCACGCTTGGTGTCGAGGAACTTGAGGATGTCGGGGTGGTGCGCCGACAGGTACACCGCACCGGCGCCCTGGCGGGCACCCAGCTGGTTGGCGTAGCTGAAGCTGTCTTCGAGCAGCTTCATGACGGGGATGATGCCGCTCGACTGGTTCTCGATCTGCTTGATGGGAGCACCCGACTCGCGGATGTTCGACAGCAGGAGAGCGACGCCGCCGCCGCGCTTGGACAGCTGCAGGGCGGAGTTGATGCCGCGCGCGATCGACTCCATGTTGTCTTCGATGCGGAGCAGGAAGCAGGAGACGAGTTCGCCGCGCTGGGCCTTGCCCGTGTTGAGGAAGGTGGGGGTTGCCGGCTGGAAGCGGCCGGAGATGATCTCGTCGACGAGCTTCTCGGCAAGCTGCTGGTCGCCGTCGGCGAGGCCGAGGGCCGTCATGACGACACGGTCTTCGAAGCGCTCGAGGTAGCGCTTGCCGTCGAAGGTCTTGAGCGTGTAGCTCGTGTAGTACTTGAACGCGCCGAGGAACGTCTCGAACCGGAACTTCGCGGCGTACGCGCGGTCGTTGAGACGCTGGATGAACTCGAACGGGTACTTGTCGAGCACGGCGGGCTCGTAGTACTCCTTCTCGACCAGGTAGTCGAGACGCTCCTTGAGGGAGTGGAAGAACACCGTGTTCTGGTTGACGTGCTGAAGGAAGTACTCGCGCGCGGCCCGCTTGTCGGCGTCGAACTGGATCTTGCCGTCGGGGCCGTACAGGTTGAGCATCGCGTTGAGCGCGTGGTAGTCGAGTCCTTCGAACCGCTCGTCGGTCTTGAAGGCCATTTCGGTCACTGCAGCTTCCACCATCGTTCCAATCCGTCGGTCACCCGATCGACGTCGTCCTGCGTGCCGAACAGTTCCAGCTTGTACAGGTGCGGCACGTGGCACTTGCGGCTGATGATGTCACCGGCGAGGCAGAAGGCCTCGCCGAAGTTGGTGTTGCCTGCGGAGATCACTCCGCGGAGCAGGCTGCGGTTGTGCTCGTCGTTGAGGAACCGGATGACCTGCTTGGGCACGGCGCCTTTCTCCTCACCACGCCCCTGTCCTCCGCCGTAGGTGGGGGTCACGAGCACGAACGGCTCGTCCACCCGCAGCGCGGGATCGGAAGCGTGGAGAGGGATCCGGACCGCCGGCATCCCGAGCTTCTCGATGAATCGTGCGGTGTTGCCGGAGACACTCGAGAAGTAGACGAGGAGCGGTGCGTCAGTCGCTGTCAGCATGTCAGCGCCGCTCCTCGTCCGCCAACCGCGCTGGTCACGCCAGCCGGGAGGCCAGTTCGTCGATCTTGTCGGGACGGAAGCCAGACCAGTGGTCTTCGTCGGTGACGACGACCGGTGCCTGCAGGTACCCGAGCGACTTGACGTGCTCGAGCGCCGCCGGGTCTTCGGACAGGTCGAGGATCTCGTACTCGATGCCCTTGGAATCGAGCGCCCGGTAGGTCGCGTTGCACTGAACGCAAGACGGCTTCGTGTAGACCGTGATCGCCATGGTGATCCGCTCTTCCTCTCTCAAAAACTGTGTAGCCCTCGGCGGGGGACCGACCGGGAGTCCAATACTACATATGGGTGCCGACATTGGGGTGCACCACAAGGGATAGTAGTTACATCCGTGTAGTTTTCCACCGCTCTCCCCCGATACAACACAGGTTGTCCACCGATTCATCCACAATCGGCGGGTCGATTCCGAACCTGGAAAAGGCCTGAATCACGCGCATTTCGCCACGCGCATCAGGATCTGTCCACAGGTCGGAGCGTAGGAGGGGCCACCGACATCCGTTTTCCTGTGGAATCGGCTTCCCGGCGTGTCGCGGGCGTGTCGCACGACGCCTGCGCGTGTCGCGAGTGTCGTCTGCGATCGGTAGCGTGGAGGGATGGCCGCGTACCGGGATCTCCTCCGCACTCCGGGGGTCGCGCGCATCATCACCGCTCAGCTCGTGGCACGCTTCCCGAACGGCATGACGAGCCTGGCGATCCTCCTCCACATCGAGCAGATGACGGGGTCGTACGGCGCCGCGGGGCTCGTGCTGGCGGCCACCTCGATCGGCCAGGCCGTGGCAGGACCCGTGACGAGCCGGTGGATGGGCGTGTGGGGGATGCGCCGCGTCCTCACCCTCACGACGATCGTCTGCACGATCGCCCTGCTCCTGCTGACCCTGCTGCCCCTCCCCCTCGTGGGGTACATGGCCGCCGGCCTGCTCGCGGGCCTGTCGACGCCTCCCGTGCAGTCGGCGGTGCGCACGATCTACCCGAAGATCGTCAACTCCCGCCAGCTCACGCCTCTCTTCTCGCTGGATGCCAGCCTGCAGGAGATCATCTGGATCCTCGCCCCCGTGCTCATCACGATCGTCGCGACGCAGGCGGGCACGGTCCCTGGGCTCCTCATGATCGTCGTCATCCTCGTCGGCGGCGGCGCGTGGTTCATCCTGTCGCCCGAGGTCGGACGCGTGCGCATCCCGCGCAGCCGCCGCGCGTTCGGCAAGGTGCTCGCCAAGCCCGTCGTGCTCCTCGCGACGATCGTCGGCTTCCTGCTGATCGGGGCGTGCGCGGCAGTGGAGGCCGGCGTCGTCGCCACGTTCGGGCACGGCGGGCTCGAGGCCGGGCTGGTGCTGGCGATCTTCTCGCTCGGCAGCCTCGCCGGCGGCCTGTCGTTCGGCCACATCCCCATCGGCCCCTGGGCGATGGCGCGCCGCCTCACGGTCGTGACGATCGGCCTGTCGGCCACGGTGATCGCCCTCGACTTCTGGTGGCTGAGCGGGTCGCTGTTCGTCGCCGGCATCGGCATCGCCCCCGCCCTCGCGGTGATGTTCGCGATGACCAGCGCAAGCGTGAAGTTCAGCGAGACCGCCGAGGCGTACGGCTGGATCGGCACCGGCCAGCTGATCGGCGCCGCGGCCGGCTCAGCCGTCGCGGGCTTCCTCATCGACGGCGTCGGTGCGATCGGCGCCTACTGGGCGGCAGGCGCCTTCGCCCTCGTCGGCGCCGTCGTCGCGATCGTGTGCGTGCGCGGCTTCCCCGACCTCCGCGGCCGCGACGCGAGCCCGATTCCCGACACCGAGCCCATCCAGACGGTCACCTAGGTGCCGCCCCCGAGCGCGAGCGGGGCGCGTCAGGCGATGCGACGCAGCACGCTCAGCAGCGCCAGACCGTAGGCGTCGGCGGGCTCAGGGTGCTCGAACGAGAGCACGCGCCCGTCGAACTGGATCTCGACGACGTGCGCATCGTCCGTGCGACGCAGCGCGCGGAACATCCCGCGGAGCATCTCGCGCAGCTGGTCTTCGCGCGGCAGCCAGAGCGCGTCTTCGAGCGCGACGGAGTCGAGCGCCCACTCCGTGGTGCCGTTGAAGGCCAGGATGACCCCGGTGGGATAGCTGCGCGGCTCGATGGTCATCTCGCTCACGGTGAAGACGTCGGCCTCGAATTCCGGCTCGTCGAGCTGGAACCTGTCACCGGATGCCGGATGCCAGACGAGGCCCGCCTCCCGCAGTGCGACGGCCAGGTCGGTGGAGATCATGCCTCCCATCCTCTCGTGCGAAGACCCCGGTGGGGCCCGGGCGGAGCACAATGGATGACGTGACGTTCGATCCCGCCGACCACCTGCCCGACGCGCTTCTCGACCGCATCCGCTCCCGCGCTGCGGCGGTCGACGCCGACAACGTCTTCCCGGAGGAGGATCTCGCGGAGCTCCGCGCCGCCGGATACCTCGCGATCCTGGTGCCGTCGGAGCTCGGTGGCGCCGGCCTGGGGCTCGCCGAGGCGTCGGTGCTGCAGCAGCGTCTTGCCACGGCGGCACCGGCGACCGCACTCGCGATCAACATGCACCTCGTGTGGACGGGCGTGGCGAAGGTGCTGTCCGACCGGGGCATCGACACGCTGCGCTTCGTGCAGGAGGGCGCGGCATCCGGAGAGGTGTTCGCGTTCGGCATCAGCGAGGCCGGCAACGACCTCGTGCTCTTCGGCAGCGACACGCAGGCCACTCCCCTGCCCGACGGCGGCTACGCCTTCACCGGTACGAAGATCTTCACCTCGCTGGCACCGGTCTGGACCCAGCTCGGCCTCCACGGTCTCGACACGAAGAGCCCCGACGGTCCGCAGATGGTCTACGCGTTCGTTCCGCGGACGGACGCCGTCGTCACCCGCGACGACTGGGACACCATGGGGATGCGGGGAACGCAGTCACGGACGACGGAGCTGCACGGAGCGGTCGCGCCCGCTGACCGCGTCGTGCGGCGGCTCGCGCCGGGACCGCAGCCCGACCCGCTCGTGTTCGGGATCTTCAGCGTGTTCGAGGTGCTCCTGGCATCCGTCTACACCGGCATCGCCCGGCGTGCCCTCGATCTGGCGGTCGAGACGGCGAAGAAGCGCACCTCCAAGAAGACGGGTGCGCCGTACAGCCAAGACCCCGACATCCGCTGGCGCATCGCGGAGATGGCGCTCGCGTACGACGGGCTCCTCCCCCAGATCGCGGCGATCAGCCGAGACGTCGACGACCGGGTCGACCACGGCGGGCTGTGGTTCGCGAAGCTCAGCGGCCTGAAGCACCGCGCGGTCGTCGCGGCGAAGCAGATCGTCGACGAGGCGATGCTCGTCGCGGGAGGCTCGTCGTACTTCACCCGCAGCGAGCTGAGCCGCCTCTACCGCGATGTGCTGGCCGGCATGTTCCACCCCTCCGACCCCGAGTCTGCCCACAGCACGGTCGCGGGCGCCTGGCTCGGCCCCGTGGAGTCCTGACGCTCCGATGACCCGCGGGCGGGCAGCCGGTCAGCGACCTTCGAAGTCGTAGGCCTTCAGCAGCTCCTTGACCGCCTGCTCACGCTCTTCGCCCCCGTGCTCGAACATGTGGGCGACGTGGGTGCGCAGGTGGTTCTCGATCAGCAGCTTGTCGAGCGACGCGAGCGCCTTCTGGATCGCACGGGACTGTCCGATGATGTCCATGCAGTAGTCCTCGTTCTCGATCATCTTCGCGAGCCCCCGCAGCTGTCCTTCGAGGATGCGAGTGCGATGGAGAGCGCGCTTCTGGATGTCGTCGATCACGACGCCAGACTACGCCGCCGCCGCGACCCGGCGGCGGTGCTCCTGCGGCGCGCGGGGACGCGTGCGAACATAGCGACATGTCCCCGACACCGACGCAGCTGTTGAGTCCTGCCGACCAGGAGCGGCGCCGCGGCCTGCGGGTGATGAAGGGCGTGGCCCTCGGCGCCCTGGTGTTCATGGCGGTCCTCTTCGTGATCGCCTTCGCCTTTCAGGACCGCTACCCGTGGCTCGCGTACGTGCGCGCCGCAGCCGAAGGCGGCATGGTCGGCGCACTTGCCGACTGGTTCGCCGTGACGGCGCTCTTCCGGCATCCGCTCGGCATCCCGATCCCGCACACGGCGATCATCCCGCGGCGCAAGGACGAGATCGGCCGGACGCTCGGTGAGTTCGTCGAGACGAACTTCCTCGACGGCGCCGTCGTGCGGGCGAAGCTCGAGTCCACGGGCATCGCCGCCAAGGCAGGCGAGTGGCTGCGCGAGCCCGAGCATGCCGAGCGGGTCGCTGCCGAAGGGGCTGCGGTGGCCACCGGCATCCTCCGCGCGCTCAGCGACGACGAGGTGCAGGATCTCATCGGCGACCTCGCCCGTGAGCATCTCCTCGCACCGGAGTGGGGTCCGACGGTCGGTGAGTGGCTGGGGCGCGTGGTCGATGCCGACGCACACCGCGGCGCGGTCGACCTCGGCGTCGACAGTCTTGCGACATGGCTGGAATCGGGCCGTGACGCGTTCAACGGCCTGGTGTCCCGCCGTCTGCCGTCGTGGGTGCCGTCGGTGGCGATGCGCCTCATCGATGACACCGTCTACAACGAGGCGGTGAAGTTCGTCCACGCGATGCAGGCCGACCCCGACCATCCCGCCCGCAAGGCCATCGACGGCTATCTCGCCCGGCTGGCCGACAACCTCCAGCACGATCCCGCCACGATCGGACGTCTGGAGGAGGCCAAGAGCGCCGTCTTCGACAGCCCGCGCGTGCGTCAGCTCGCCGCCGAGGCGTGGAACACGGCGAAGTCGGGGCTCTTGCGCTCGCTCGAGGATGCGGCCAGTCCGCTGCGTCGCCGGGCCGCCGAGGCGCTGGCAGAGGTGGGAGCGCGCCTGACGGCGGAGCCGGCGCTGCAGAAGCGGGTGGACGACCGCATCACGGATGCCGCCGTGTTCCTGGTCGACCGTTACCGCCACGACATCGCCTCGATCATCACCGACACGGTGGAGAAGTGGGACCCGGCCGAGACCACCGAGAAGATCGAGCTGATGGTGGGCCGCGACCTGCAGTACATCCGGTTGAACGGCACGATCGTGGGCGCGCTGGCGGGGCTTCTCATCTTCACGGTGGCGCATGCCTTCCTCGGGTGAGGCGGGGTAGCCTGAGGCGGTGGCAGAGGCCGATGAGCTCTTGTTCACCTACGGCACACTCCAGTTCGCCGAGGTGCAGCTCGACACGTTCGGGCGCGTGGTCGTCGGGGAGCCCGACGTGCTGCCGGGCTACACGATCGACTACGTCGAGATCGACGACCGGCGGGTGGTGGAGGTCTCGGGGCTTTCGGCGCATCCCGTGCTCCGGCACACCGGAGATCCGCGCGACAAGGTGATGGGCCGTCTCCTGCACATCACGAGCGACGAACTCGACGCCGCAGACGATGCCGAGGTGTCGCTGTATCGTCGCATCTCGGTGCCGCTGGCAAGCGGCCGAACAGCATGGGTGTATGTGGCATGACTTCCTCCGCAGACGAGCTTCACGACGATCCGCTCTGGCCGCGCGCCGGCGGCTGGCCCGCATGGGAGGGCGAGGCGGATGCCGTGCTCGTGGGGGTGCCTGCGTGGCGCACGTCGCTGTCGCCGACGGGCGCCCACGAGACTCCGGCCGCGGTGCGCGCCGCGCTCCGCCGGTTCAGCCCGACGGTCATGGGTCCCCCTCCCCTCGACCTCCGGCAGGTGCTGCGGATCGCCGACGCGGGCGATGTCGACGAGCCTGACGGGCCTGAGGGCGAGGAGCGTCTGCGCCGCCGGGTCGCCGAGCTCGCCGACGCCCGTCTGACGATCGCGCTCGGGGGCGACAACTCCCTCACCTACGGTGTCGCACAGGGCACCGGGGCGACCGGCCTCATCACGATCGACGCCCACTTCGATCTGCGCGACGGCGTGTCGAACGGCTCGCCGGTGCGGCGCCTCATCGACGACGGTCTCGACCCCCGCCGCATCGTCCAGATCGGCATCGCCGACTTCGCGAACTCCGCCGCGTACGCGCAGCGCGCCGCCGATCTCGGCATCACGGTCATCACCCTCGACCAGCTCAGCCGCCGCGGCATGGACGACGTCATCGCCGAGGCGCTGGAGGTCGCGGGAGCCGATGGTGGCCGCATCCACCTCGACATCGATGTCGACGTCTGCGACCGCACGGTCGCTCCCGGATGTCCGGCGTCGGTTCCCGGCGGCCTCGCCGCGTGGGAGCTGCGCGCGTTCGCGCGCTCGTTCGCCGTCGATCCGCGCGTGCGCTCGGCAGACGTCGTGGAGGTGGATGCCACGGCCGACGCGCCGGACGGCCGCACGGTGCGTCTGGCGGCGCTGTGCGTGCTGGAGCTGCTCACGGGCCTCGCCGGGCGACCGGCATCCCCTCCGGCTGCCGCGCCGGGTGC
>JAEYVZ010000097.1 GCA_023431405.1 Actinomycetes bacterium | reverse complement strand
GGCGCACCTGCCCGGTAGGCTCGATCCGGTGACGACGTACCTCTTGGCCGGCGGGGGGACCGCGGGCCACGTGAATCCTCTGCTCGCCGTGGCCGATGCCCTCGCAGCGCGGGAGCCCGGCTCGACGGTGCTCGTGCTGGGCACCAGGGAGGGCCTCGAAGCCCGGCTGGTGCCCGCGCGCGGCTATGAGCTGCTCTTCGTCGACAAAGTGCCTTTCCCCCGCCGACCCGACGCGGCCGCCGCTCGCTTCCCCGCACGGTTCTCGCGGGCGATCGCGCAGGTGCGCGCGCACATCCGGGGGCGCGGCGTCGATGTCGTGGTGGGCTTCGGCGGGTACGCGTCGGCTCCGGCGTATGTGGCCGCTCGCCGCGAGCGTGTGCCGTTCGTCGTGCACGAGGCGAACGCGCGGCCCGGCCTCGCGAACATCCTGGGCGCGCGCGGGGCTGCGGCATCCGGGATCGTGTTCCCGGGCACGCCGCTGAAGGGCGCTCGCGTCGTCGGGATGCCGTTGCGGCGCGAGATCGTCGAACTCGACCGGTCCGCGCGCCGCGAGGAGGCCGCCGCGTATTTCGGGCTCGATCCCCGACGGCCCGTGCTTCTCGTGTTCGGCGGTTCCCTCGGTGCACGTCGTCTCAACGAGGCGCTCAGCGGCGCCTGGGGCGACGTCGTGGCGGCGGGGTGGCAGGTGCTCCACGCGGCGGGGGAGCGCAACGAGGTCCCCGATCCCGGCGAACCCGGCTACCGGATCGTCCCCTACATCGACCGTATGGATCTCGCTTTCGCGCTGGCGGATGCCGTGGTCTCGCGTGCGGGCGCGGCGACCGTGAGCGAGATCAGCGCCCTCGGCATCCCGGCGGTCTACGTGCCCTATGCGGTGGGAAATGGCGAGCAGGCGCTCAACGCGGCCTCCGCTGTGCGTGCCGGCGCGGCGATCCTCATTCCGGATGCGGAGCTCACCGCGGCGCGTGTACGCGACGAGGTGGTGCCGCTGCTGACCGACGAGGCACGCCTGGAGCGCATGCGCGCGGCGGCGGCCGGTGTCGGAACCCGGCGCGGCACGAAGAACGTCATCGCCCTGATCGACGAGGCGATGGGCCGCTGACACGTCCGCGCCGGCGGGGGCTCGCCGGGGTCGCGGGCGGAGCAGGCGCGCCGCAGCGTCTGCACAGCACACCGCGACCTAGACTTGACGGGCCATGATTCGACCCGACTTGACCCTGCCGATCCCTGCTGAGATCACCTCCGCCCACTTCATCGGCATCGGCGGTTCCGGCATGTCCGGGCTCGCGGGCATGTTCCTCGACCGCGGCATCCGCGTGTCGGGATCCGACCGCGCCGACAGCACTGCGCTGCAGGCCCTCGCTGCGCGGGGCGCCACCGTCCACGTGGGCCATGACGCATCGCATCTTCCCGACGACGTGGATGCTGTCATCCACACCGGCGCGATCTGGCCCGAGAACCCGGAGTACGTGCAGGCGAAAGCCCGGGGCCTCGCGGTCATCCACCGGTCGCAGGCGCTCTACTGGCTGATCGGCGGTCGCCGCCTCGTCTCGGTCGCGGGAGCCCACGGCAAGACCACCTCGACAGGCATGATCGTGACGGCGCTGCGCGCGCTCGGCACCGCGCCCACGTTCGTCAACGGGGGCGTCATCGCCGATCTGGGTGTCTCCAGCGCCACCGGCGGCGACGAGCTGTTCGTCATCGAGGCCGACGAGTCCGACGGCACGTTCCTCCTGTACGACACGTCGATCGCGCTGATCACGAACGTCGATCCCGATCACCTCGATCATTGGGGCACGCGCGACGCGTTCTACGACGGCTTCGTCCGCTTCGCCGACGAGGCCCGCGAGGCGGTCGTCATCTCTGCCGATGACGCGGGCGCGCAGCGGGTGGCGGCCGCCCTCTCGCACCCCCACGTGGTCACTTTCGGTGAGGCCGAGGACGCCGATGTGCGAGTGGTCGGGATCACGACCGACGGACCTGTGGCCTTCACGGTCGTCCACGGCGGCGAGAGCGTGACGGCCCGTCTATCCGTGCCGGGCGCGCACAACGCGGTCAATGCGACGGGCGTGGTCGCCGTGCTTCTCACTCTCGGCTACGCGCTGGAGCCGGCGGTGCGCGCGGTGGAGTCGTTCGGCGGGACGGTGCGACGTTTCGAGCTGCACGGCACGGCCCGCGGAGTCAGCGTCTTCGACGACTACGCGCACCACCCGACGGAGGTCGCGGCGGCGCTCGACGCCGCGCGCTCAGTGGTGGGGGACGGCCGCATCATCGCGCTCCACCAGCCTCACACCTATTCGCGCACGCAGGAGATGTTCCAGGAGTTCGCCGACGTGCTGGAGACGCGTGCGGACCACACGGT
The DNA here is from genome assembly GCA_023431405.1 of Actinomycetes bacterium. Taxonomy (GTDB): domain Bacteria; phylum Actinomycetota; class Actinomycetes; order Actinomycetales; family Microbacteriaceae; genus Microbacterium. The sequence continues at coordinate 19,346 of JAEYVZ010000097.1, read as the reverse complement.
CGTCCTCGACGTCTACGGTGCGCGCGAGGATCCCCTTCCCGGAGTGACCGGGGCGCTCGTCTCCGAAGCCTTCGAGGACCCCTCGAAGGTGCACTTCGTCGCCGACTGGCAGGAAGCAGCGGAGTACACGGCGTCGGTGGCGCGCGAGGGTGACTACGTGATCACGCTCGGGTGCGGCAACGTGTACCAGATCATCCCGCAGGTGCTCGAGGCGCTGCAGTCGGAGCAGGGCTGACGCGTGCGCCGGCCGTCGCCGCTGCCACCGCCCCCGCGCCCGCCGCGGGACGACACCGCGCCCGCGGCCGACGACGTCGTCACGCGTGTTCTGCCGCCGTATCGCGAGCCGGTGGCCGGGGGTCGTGCAGCGACCGGCACCGAGGTGGCGCCCCCCACTCCGCCGGAGGGTCTGGCAGGCGAGACCGCCCCGGTCATCCCCTTCGCGCGCGACGACGCGCTTCCGGCATCCCTCGCGTCGCCGACCCTCTCCGACGGAACCGGACCGGATGCCGCAGAGCCGGATGACCCGGCGCTGCGCGCTCGCGACGTGTGGGCCTCCGCCCGCGCCCGTCGCCGCGCGCTGCGCGCCGAAGTGCGCCGCTTCACCGCGCGGCAGCGTCGACGCCGCATCATCTGGGCGGGTGTGCTCGCCGCCCTGGTCCTCCTCGTGCTGGGCACCGTCGGGGCGGCCTACAGCCCGCTGTTCGGGGTCGAGCGCATCAGGGTCGTCGGAGTCGACGCTCTGCCGGCGCAGGAGGTCGAGCAGGCGCTCGCGTCGCAGCTCGGCAGACCGCTTCCTCTCGTCGACTCGAGCGAGGTGAAAGCCGCGCTCGTCGCGTTCCCTCTCGTCGAGTCGTACACGTTGGAGGCGCGTCCGCCGCACGAACTCGTGGTGCGCATCGTCGAGCGCACACCGATCGGGGTGCTGAAGTCGTCGGCGGGCTACACGCTGGTCGATGCCGCAGGCGTCGCGTTGTCGACGACGCCCGAGCGCCCGAAGGGGCACCCGGTCATCCGTGTGCCCGGGGGAGTGACCTCCAAGGCGTTCACCGCCATCGGCACGGTCTTCCGCTCGCTGCCCGACGACATCCGGGAGCGGGTGACGCGCATGTCGGCGACGACGCCGAACGACGTCACGCTGACCTTCGGGAAGACCGGCACGGACGTCGTGTGGGGTGACGCGTCGCGGTCGGCGTACAAGGCGGTCGTGCTCGAGCAGATCATGCGGGCGCAGCCGCCCTCGAAGGTGTCGGTCTACGACGTGTCGTCGCCGGGCGCGGTCGTCGTCCGCTGAGCGCGCCGCGTCGGCGAACTTCGAGGTCTCGATTCGCGACACGCCTATCGCCTGTGCGCTCTCGTGGCCCGTGCCGCATACCTTCGAGTTCAGGAAATGCATACTCGGCAATACTTTAAACCTCTGGTTGAGGTTGAAGGTTGAGACCACGTCGAGACGCACGGTTCGGGACGATACGGAGGCCGGCATGAGCCAGAACCAGAACTACCTCGCGGTGATCAAGGTCGTCGGCGTGGGCGGTGGCGGCGTGAACGCCGTCAATCGGATGATCGAGCTCGGCCTGCGTGGTGTCGAGTTCATCGCGGTCAACACAGACGCGCAGGCGCTGCTGATGAGCGACGCCGACGTCAAGCTCGACGTCGGGCGCGAGCTCACGCGCGGCCTGGGTGCCGGCGCCGACCCCGAGGTCGGACGGCGTGCCGCCGAAGACCACGCGGAGGAGATCGAGGAGGCGCTCGCAGGCGCCGACATGGTCTTCGTCACCGCCGGCGAGGGCGGCGGCACGGGCACCGGTGGTGCTCCCGTCGTGGCACGCATCGCCAAGTCCATCGGCGCGCTGACGATCGGTGTCGTCACGAAGCCGTTCTCGTTCGAAGGGCGCCGCCGGCAGAGCCAGGCGGAGGCCGGAGTCTCCAAGCTCAAGGAAGAGGTCGACACCCTCATCGTGGTGCCGAACGACCGCCTCCTCGAGATCAGCGACCGCGGAATCTCGATGATCGAGGCCTTCGCCACCGCCGACCAGGTGCTTCTGGCCGGTGTTCAGGGCATCACCGACCTCATCACGACGCCGGGCCTCATCAACCTCGACTTCGCCGACGTCAAGTCGGTGATGCAGGGAGCGGGCTCCGCACTCATGGGCATCGGCTCTGCACGAGGCGCCGATCGCGCGATCAAGGCGGCTGAGCTGGCCGTCGAGTCGCCGCTCCTCGAGGCCTCGATCGAAGGCGCGCACGGCGTGCTCCTGTCGATCCAGGGCGGATCGAACCTGGGCATCTTCGAGATCAACGACGCCGCCCAGCTCGTCAAGGAGGCCGCGCACCCCGAGGCCAACATCATCTTCGGAACGGTCATCGATGACACCCTCGGCGACGAGGTTCGGGTCACCGTCATCGCAGCGGGGTTCGACGGAGGTGAACCGCAGACGCGCATCGAGCCGATCGCGGCGCAGCGCACGGCGCCCGTCCTTCCCGCCGTGCCCGCCGACGAGGTCGCGCGGGAGTTCGCGGAGGCGGAGCCCAAGGAGTCCGTCTCGGTGTCGATCTCGACGTCGAACGACTCGGTCTTCGGTGACGACGACCTCGACGTTCCCGACTTCCTGAAGTAATGGATCTCGCAGGTCGGCTCGCCGATCTGGACGCCCGCATCGCGGATGCGGCCAGGTCGGCGGGTCGCGACCCCGCCGGTCTCACGCGCATCGTGGTGACGAAGTTCCACCCGCCCGCTCTCATCGGCGAGCTCTACGAGCTCGGTGTCCGGGATGTGGGGGAGAACCGGCAGCAGGAGCTCACCGCCAAACGCACCGAGCTCCCCGAGCTCGACGGTCTCGCCTGGCACTTCATCGGTCAGGCGCAGACCAAGAAGGCGCGCGCGATCCGCGCTGCGGCGTCCGTGGTCCACTCGGTCGACCGCGACCGGATCGCGGACGCGCTTCACGCGGCCGACGCCGAGGCATCCGAGCCGCTGGACGTCCTCGTGCAGGTCAATCTCACCGACGATCCGGCCCGTGGGGGCGTCTCGCCCTCGGGTGTGGCTCACCTCGCCGACCACATCGTCGAGCGGTGTCCTTCGCTCCGTCTGCGGGGCGTCATGGCCGTCGCCCCCCTCGATGAAGCACCGGCATCCGCGTTCGCGAGACTGGCCGCCCAGTCCGACGTCGTGAGATCCGTGGTACCGGATGCCACGTGGGTCTCGGCGGGAATGTCGGGAGACTTCGCCGAGGCGATCGCGGCAGGTGCGACACACCTGCGGATCGGCTCGGCAATCACGGGTCCGCGTCCGGTGCGCGGTTAACCTCGAACCAGACCAGCAAACGGAGGATGCGATGTCGAACCCGCTGAAGAAGACCATGGTGTACCTGGGTCTCGCAGACGAAGAGGAGATCTACGAGGAGCAGGCCGCCGCGGCCCCCGCACCCCGTCGAGAGAAGCCGGTCGAGAAGACCGCGGAGAAGACCGCCCCCGTGACCCCGCTGCACCGCCCCGCCGTCGTCCGTCAGCCTGCCGTGGGCACCGTGAGCGAGATCCTCACCGTGCACCCCAAGCAGTACCGTGACGCGCAGGGCATCGCCGAAGCCTTCCGCGACGGCATCCCCGTCATCATCAACCTCTCGCAGATGAGCGACGCCGACGCCCGTCGGCTCGTCGACTTCGCCAGCGGGCTGTCGCTCGGCCTCTTCGGTCGCATCGAGCGCGTGACGAGCAAGGTCTTCCTGCTCTCGCCCGAGAACATCGCGGTCTCCGGAGACGGAGTGGTCGCCCAGGCCGACCCTGAGGCCGGCCCCTTCGTTCCGTAGTCGTGGAGGTCGTGCGCCTCGTCGCCGGCATCGTCAACACGATGCTGGTGCTCTACATCTTCGTGATGCTCGCCCGTGTCATCCTCGAGTACATTCCGCTGTTCAACCGTGAGTGGCGTCCTCGGGGCCTCGGTCTCGTCCTCGCCGAGGTCGTCTACACCCTGACCGATCCGCCGCTGCGCTTCTTCCGCCGGTTCATCCCTCCGCTGCGCCTCGGACCGGTCGCGATCGACCTCGGCTTCCCCATCACGATGCTCTGCTGCTTCGTGCTGCTCTCAGTCACGGGCGTGCTCATGCGCCTCTGATCAGCCTTTCTCGCGCCCTCGCGGAGGGCGCACTATGCTGTTCATCTACGGCTCGCCGTCCGCGGGTCACCGCCAAACGGCTCCGTCGTGAAGCTCTGAAAGAGGACAACACCATGGCTCTCACCCCCGAAGACGTCGTCACCAAGCAGTTCCAGCACGTCCGGTTCAAGGAGGGTTTCGACCCGGATGAGGTCGACGACTTCCTCGATGAGATCGTCGTCGAGTGGCGTAAGACCATCGCCGAGAACGAGGAGCTGAAGGCGAAGCTCGCCGCCTACGAGTCCGGTGCCGCGCCCGCGGCCGCCGCGCCCGAGGCCGCCCCCGTCGCCGAGGAGCCGGTCGTCGAGGAGGCTCCCGCGCCCGTCGCCGAGGCGCCCGCCGCAGAGGCTGCTCCGGCCACCGCTTCCGCCGGCATCATCGAGCTCGCCCAGCGCCTGCACGACGAGCATGTCGCCGAAGGTCTCGCCCAGAAGGAGAAGCTCATCTCGGAGGCGCAGGCGCAGGCCGCCGCGATCCTCGCCGACGCCGAGGCGAAGGGGCGCGACGAGATCGCGCGACTCGAGAAGGAGCGTGGCACCCTCGAGAGCCGCATCAGCGAGCTCCGTCAGTTCGAGCGCGACTACCGCTCCCAGCTGCGCGGTTTCATCGAGGAGAAGCTCCGCGACCTCGATGTCGCCGGCTCCTCTTCGGGGGCGACGCCCGTGTCGTCCGCCGGTCTGTAAGCGGCGCCTTTGACAGGTCGAAACGTCGGGCCCTCGCGGGTCCATCCTGCAGCGGCCGGCGCCACCATCGCGATCCTCGCGGTGCTGGTGCTGGCCGCTGACCAGTTCACCAAGAACCTCGTGCTGGCCGAGTTGCCCTATCAGCAGTCGGTTCCGGTGTGGGGCGATCTCCTGCAGTTCTACGTCACTCGCAATCCGGGGGCCGCGTTCTCGCTCGGCGAGGGCGTCACATGGATCTTCACGATCATCCTGGCAGCGGCGGCCGTTGCCATCCTCGTGTTGGCGGTCACCCGTGTGCGCTCCTGGCTGTGGGCCACCGTGCTGGGGCTGCTTCTCGGCGGGATCGTCGGCAACCTCACCGATCGCCTGTTCCGTGAGCCCGGCTTCCCGGTCGGGCATGTCGTGGACTTCATCCACACGCCGTGGATGATGCCGGCCATCTACAACATCGCAGACGTCTTCATCGTGACGATGATGATCTCCGTCGCACTGCTCGTGCTCGTCGGTCTGAAGCTCGACGGCACGCGCGAGCCGCGTCACTCGAGCTCCCCGCGCGACCCCTCCGCTGCGGCGCCGGTCGCGGACGGGGCGGACGGGGCAGACGACGAATCGACGGCTGACACGGCGACGGATGCGGACCGGCCCGCTGACGCCTCCTCGCGGGACTGACATGGAGTTCCGCACACTCCCCGTGCCGGACGGGCTCGACGGCACCCGCGTCGATGCGGCGCTGGCGAAGATGCTGGGGTTCTCCCGTACCTTCGCGGCCGAGGTCGTGGACGCGGGAGGGGCGCGGCTCGATGGCCGCACGCTCGCCAAGTCCGACCGGCTGCGCGCAGGCGGATGGCTCGAGGTCGAGTGGGAACCGCGTCGGGAGGCCGAGGTCGTGCCGATGGAGGTCCCCGACCTCGGGATCATCTACGACGACGACGACATCGTGGTGGTCGACAAGCCCTCCGGTGTCGCCGCGCATCCTTCGATCGGGTGGGAGGGGCCGACCGTGCTCGGTGCCCTCGCGGCCGGCGGGTATCGGATCGCGACGTCGGGCGCGGCCGAGCGTCAGGGCATCGTCCATCGTCTCGACGTCGGAACGAGCGGTCTCATGGTTGTGGCCAAGAGCGAGCGGGCCTACTCGGCCCTCAAGCGCGCGTTCAAGGAGCGTGAGGTCGAGAAGATCTACCATGCCGTCGTGCAGGGTCACCCCGACCCGCTGGCGGGGACGATCGATGCTCCGATCGGGCGGCATCCCTCTCATTCCTGGAAGTTCGCCGTCACTCCGGACGGCAAGGATTCGGTGACCCACTACGAGACCCTCGAGGCGTTCCCTGGTGCCTCTCTGCTGGAGATCCACCTCGAGACAGGCCGCACGCACCAGATCCGCGTTCACATGGCGGCGCACCGGCATCCGTGCGTCGGCGACCCCCTGTATGGCGCCGATCCCACGCTCTCCGCGCGGCTGGGGCTGATCCGCCAGTGGCTGCACGCACGCCAGCTGTCGTTCGCCCATCCCGTGACGGGGGAGTGGGTCACGTTCACCTCGCCCTATCCGCCCGATCTCGCCCACGCGCTCGACGTGCTGCGAGGGGAGTGACACGTCGCCCGCTGGACATGCGGGGGCGCGCGGGTCTCTGACCTCACACCGCCTGCGACGGCACGAGGAGCGCCGCCGGACGCGCAGGGTCAGCGGCCTCCGGCGAACGAGGCGGGATCGTCCTCGGCGATGGCGAGCGCGATCTTCCGCACGTGCTCCTGCTCCACCTCGACGAGCTCGCCGAGGCCGTACCAGCCGACCTCGGTGAGTTCGCCGTCGGCGGGATGCGGCTCGCCCGAGACCCAGTCGCAGCGGAAGACCAGGTCGAGATAGTCGACCTGGTCGCCGTTCGCATAGGTGATGCGCGGCACCTGCTGCACGAGAGCGAGACGCGTCGCGCGGACGACGATGCCGGCCTCCTCCGCGCACTCGCGCACGGCGGCGTCGGCGGGCTCCTCGCCGGGGTCGACGATCCCCGAGACGCATTGCCAGGCGCCGTTGTCGCTGCGCCTGCCGAGGAGCACCTTCTCGTCCTTGAAGACGACGGCGGTCACTCCGACGAGGGGCAGAGGGGCATGACCGATCTTCTCGCGCAGCGTGAGGACGAACTCGGGTGTGGACATGTCCTCCAGCGTAGGCGGACGGTGCGGTGCTGCGACGGCGGCCTCACCCTCAACCCGAAGGTGAGGTCTCCTCCCTTCGCGGGGGTGTGGGCGGCCGCCGTTGTCGGAGCCTATTCGTAGACTCGATGCGTGGCATCCGACTCCTTCGTACATCTTCACGTTCACAGCGAATACTCGATGCTCGACGGCGCCGCCAAGATCGGCGCGATGACGCAGGCGGCAGCCGAGTACGGCATGCCGGCGATCGCCGTCACCGACCACGGCAACACCTTCGCGGCCTTCGAGTTCTACCGCGCCGCCAACGCCGCTGGAGTCAAGCCGATCATCGGCCTGGAGGCGTATGTCACGCCGGGAACGCACCGCGGCGACAAGTCTCGCGTGGCGTGGGGGTCGCCCGATCAGAAATCCGACGATGTGTCAGGATCCGGCGCCTACACCCACATGACCATGTGGAGCGAGTCGACAGAGGGCATGCACAACCTCTTCCGGCTCAGCTCCCTGTCGAGCATCGAGGGCTACTACTTCAAGCCGCGCATGGACCGCGAGCTGCTCCAGAAGTACGGCAAGGGGCTCATCGCCACGACAGGGTGCCCCTCGGGAGAGGTCCAGACCCGCCTGCGGCTCGGCCAGTATGACGCCGCGCGGGCGGCCGCCGCCGAGTTCCAGGACATCTTCGGCAAGGAGAACTACTTCGCCGAGATCATGGATCACGGCCTCTCGATCGAGCGCCGCGTGATGACCGATCTGCTCCGACTCGCCAAAGACCTCTCCATTCCGCTGGTCGCGACCAACGACTCGCACTACACGCACCAGCACGAGGCCGACGCGCACGCGGCGCTGCTCTGCGTGCAGTCGGGCTCCACGCTCGACGACCCGAACCGCTTCAAATTCGACGGCGACGGCTACTACATCAAGACGGCGCAGGAGATGCGCCAGCTCTTCCGCGATCACCCCGACGCGTGCGACAACACCCTGCTCATCGCCGAGCGCTGCCAGGTCGAGTTCAACACGTCCGCCAACTACATGCCGCGCTTCCCCGTCCCCGACGGCGAGACCGAAGACAGCTGGCTCATCAAGGAGGTCGAGAAGGGCCTCCACTACCGATACCCCGGTGGCATCCCCGACCGGGTCCGCAAGCAGGCCGAGTACGAGACCGGCATCATCCTCCAGATGGGGTTCCCGGGGTACTTCCTCGTGGTCGCCGACTTCATCAACTGGGCGAAGGATCACGGCATCCGAGTCGGTCCCGGTCGCGGCTCGGGCGCGGGCTCGATGGTCGCGTATGCGATGAAGATCACCGACCTCGATCCCCTCGAGCACGGGCTCATCTTCGAGCGGTTCCTGAATCCCGACCGCGTCAGCATGCCCGACTTCGATGTCGACTTCGACGACCGTCGTCGCGGCGAGGTCATCGAGTACGTGACCGAGAAGTACGGGTCTGAACGCGTCGCCCAGATCGTCACCTACGGCACGATCAAGTCGAAGCAGGCGCTGAAGGATGCCGGCCGCGTTCTCGGATTCCCCTTCAGCATGGGGGAGCGGCTCACCAAGGCGATGCCACCGGCCGTGATGGGCAAAGACATGCCCCTCGACGGCATGTTCGACCCGCAGCATCCTCGGTACAAGGAGGCGAGCGAGTTCCGTTCGCTGGTCGAGACCGATCCCGACGCGAAGACGGTCTTCGACCGTGCGCTCGGTCTCGAGGGCCTCAAGCGCCAGTGGGGCGTCCACGCCGCGGGCGTCATCATGTCGAGCGAACCGCTGCTCGACATCATCCCAATCATGCGCCGCGAGCAGGACGGCCAGATCGTCACCCAGTTCGACTACCCCTCGTGCGAGACGCTCGGTCTCATCAAGATGGACTTCCTGGGGCTGCGCAACCTCACGATCATCTCCGATGCACTCGACAACATCCGCTCCAACCGTGGTGAGGAGCTCGATCTCGAACATCTCACCCTCGATGACCGCGCGGCGTACGACCTGCTCACCCGGGGTGACACGCTCGGCGTCTTCCAGCTCGACGGTGGGCCGATGCGCTCCTTGCTGCGTCTCATGAAGCCCGACAACTTCGAAGACATCTCCGCGGTGATCGCGCTGTACCGACCCGGTCCGATGGGCGCGAACTCCCACACCAACTACGCGCTGCGCAAGAACGGCCTGCAGCCGATCACCCCCATCCACCCGGAGCTCGAAGAGCCTCTTCGCGACATCCTCGATACGACCTATGGCCTGATCATCTATCAGGAGCAGGTCATGGCCATCGCCCAGAAGGTCGCCGGCTTCTCGCTCGGCCAAGCAGACATCCTGCGGCGGGCCATGGGAAAGAAGAAGAAGTCCGAGCTCGACAAGCAGTACGAAGGCTTCTCGGGGGGCATGAAGGAGCGCGGCTTCGGTGACGCGGCCATCCAGGCGCTGTGGGACATTCTCCTCCCGTTCTCGGACTATGCATTCAACAAGGCGCACTCCGCTGCCTACGGCCTCGTCTCGTACTGGACGGCATACCTCAAGGCGCACTATCCCGCGGAGTACATGGCGGCGCTCCTCACGAGTGTCGGCGACTCCAAAGACAAGATGGCGGTCTATCTCAACGAGTGCCGCCGCATGGGCATCCGTGTGCTTCCGCCCGACGTGCGCGAATCGATCAACTTCTTCGCCGCCGTCGGCGACGACATCCGTTTCGGCCTCGGCGCCGTGCGCAACGTCGGCACCAACGTGGTTGACGGCATCGTCGAGACGCGCAAGAAGGCCACCTTCACGTCGTTCCACGACTTCCTCGACAAAGTGCCGATGCACGTGGCCAACAAGCGCACGGTCGAATCGCTCATCAAGGCCGGGGCGTTCGACTCGATGGGCGACACCCGCCGCGCCCTCATGGAGATCCACGAGTCGGCGACGGAGGCGGCGGTCGACCGTAAGCGGAATGAGGCGCAGGGGGCGATCGGGTTCGACTTCGACAGCCTGTACGAAGGCATGGAGGAGACTCTTCCCGCCAAGGTGCCCGCCCGGCCGGAATGGACGAAGAAGGACAAGCTCGCCTTCGAGCGCGAGATGCTCGGACTCTACGTCTCCGATCACCCGCTGGCCGGCCTCGAGATCCCGCTCGCGAAGCATGCCTCCACCTCCATCCACGACCTCCTCGCGTCCGACGACGTGCAAGACGGCGATCAGGTGACCGTGGCAGGGCTCGTGACGAGCGTGCAGCATCGTGTGGCGAAGCAGAGCGGCAATCCCTACGGCATGATCACCGTCGAAGACTTCGACGGTGAGGTGACCGTCATGTTCATGGGAAAGACCTACACGGAGTTCCAGTCCCTGCTTCAGGCCGACACCATCCTGGTGGTCCGTGGTCGCGTATCGCGTCGTGACGACGGTCTCAATCTGCACGGGCAGTCGGCGTTCGTGCCCGACCTCGGCGCGGTCGACGCGTCGGGACCTCTCGTGCTGATGATGCCCGAGCATCGTGCGACCGAATCGACCATCTCCCAGCTCGCCGAAGTGCTCGGCCGGCACCCCGGCAGCACCGAGGTGACCCTGAAGCTCCACCGGGGAGGCTCCGCGAAGGTGTTCGAGGTGCCGAAGCCGGTCTCGGTGACCGTCGACCTCTACGGCGAGCTGAAGGGCCTTCTCGGCCCCCAGTGCCTCGGCTGAGCCGGGACCCGACGAGACCCTGTTTCGATTCGGCGGCGGAGGCGGAAGGATGCCATAGCGCTGCATGATCGACAACGCCCAGGCCGCGCATAGGCCGCGGAAAGACCACGCGAGTAGGATCGCAGGACCGATCTGCCTCCAGCCGAAAGGACCACGTCGTGAGCGACGACCGCATCTTCCCCCGCACCGCGTCTGACGCCACTTCCGGTGACCCCACCGATCCTCCCGCCGTCGAGGAGACCGCGGCCTTCGGGGCCACGGCGGGCCACGATGGGGCGACGACCGCGCAGGGTGACTCCGAGGCCCGGCGCGAAGATCCGTCCGACGCGCGTGCGGCCGATGACCTTGCCGGTGGCCTTCCGGAAAGTCGAGCCGCGAGCGGACCCTACGGCATCGGCCCCTTCACTCTCCGCGAGGTCTCCCTCATCGGAGTCTGGCTTCTCGCCTTCATCTTCTCCTTCTTCTCGGTATGGGTGGATGCGCGGGGCGCTTCGATGCTCCTGCCGTTCGGCTCCGTGTGGAGCAGCGGCATCGACTGGATCCTCACCATCGGGGTGCCGACGGCCGCCGTCTTCCTGATCGTTCTCCGCCGCTTCTCGCCCGACGGCATCCGGCGGGTCGGCTCGCTGGCCGTCGATCAGTTCGCTTCGGTCGCGTTCTCGGTGTCCGCGGTGGTGTGGCTCAGCATGCTCTGGGCCAACGTGGCGCGCGGCATCCAGACCGGACTGTGGCTCAGCAGCTGGGTCGTGTGGGTCGAGTTCTTCCTCATGATGGCCGGGGTCTTCCTCACGGTCTTCGCGCCGTTCATCCAGCCCTTCGACGAGGACTTCCGAGACCGGCCGGAGGTTCCGGCTCATCGCAACGCACGGCCGGTCCGCCCTGTCGTGGCACGACCGTTCGTTCCGCGTGCCCCCAAGGAGCGTCAGGAGGCACCCGCGCCGGGCCCCCAGCAGTATGACAGCGCCGCCTACGAGCACCCCGCGGCCAGTGCGGAGGCGGACGCCACCTCGCCCTTCGCCCCGTTCGAGCAGCCGCAGGGCGATGAACCGGTGGCGGCGCCGGCCGCGAGCCAGGCGTTCTGGGCTCTCGCTCCTGTCGAGCGCGACGTGGTCGACGAGAACGGCCTCCCCCTGTTCACGATCGGGCCGACGGCGTGGGCCCTCGTGATCGAAGACCGCGGCGACACGTTCGTCGTCCGCCACGAAGACGGCCGCGTGGGATACCTGCACGATGTCTCGGGGGTCACCCGAGGCTGACCGGCGCACGACCGGGGCTGACCGGCGCACGACCGGGCGGCCGCCGGCGTCGGATCGGTCGCTGACGGTCGGCGACCGGAGGCGGCGTCCAGCGCGTCGCTCCGTGAGAAGTACGCTGGAATCATGCTTCGCACGATCGATCTGCGCGGCCGCGCCCTGACGCCGGCCGAACTCCTCGCCGAGGTTCCTCGCGCCACAGCCGCCCGCGATGAGGCCCTCGCCACCGCAGCCCGCATCGTCCATGACGTGGCAGCGCGCGGTGAAGATGCGCTGCGTGAGCAGGCAGCGCAGTTCGACGGTGTTCAAGCCCACGAGATCCGGGTGCCTGCCCACCACCTCGAGGAAGCCCTCGCCTCCCTCGACCCCGCGGTGCGCCGCGCCCTCGAGGAGGCGATCTCCCGAGTGCGCCTCGCCTCAGCGGCGCAGGTGCCACCCGCCGTCACCACCGAGATCGCGCCCGGCGCACGGGTGGAGCAGCGCTGGCGCCCGGTGCAGCGCGTAGGTGTGTATGTTCCCGGCGGCAAAGCGGTGTACCCCTCGAGCGTCGTCATGAACGTCGTGCCGGCCCAGGTCGCGGGCGTTCAGCAGGTCGCCCTCGCATCTCCGCCGCAGCGGGATCACGGAGGCCGCGTGCACCCCGTCATCCTCGCCGCCGCTCGCCTCCTCGACATCTCCGAGGTGTACGCGATGGGCGGTGCCGGTGCGATCGGCGCATACGCCTACGGCATCCCCTCGCTCGACCTCGCCAGGGTCGATGTGATCTCGGGGCCGGGCAACAACTTCGTCGCGCTGGCGAAGCGGGTCGTCGCAGGGATGGTCGGCACCGACTCCGAAGCGGGGGCCACGGAGATCCTCATCGTCGCCGATGAGTCTGCAGATCCACGGCTGGTCGCAGCGGATCTCGTGAGCCAGGCAGAGCATGATGAGCAGGCCGCCGCCGTCCTCGTCACGCCCTCGGAATCACTCGCCGCGGATGTCGCGACAGAAGTAGCGGCGCGAGCGTCGACGACGCTGCACGCCCGTCGCATCGCTGAGGCGCTGGGCGGCCCGCAGTCGGCGATCGTCCTCGTCGATGACATCGCCGCCGCGACGGCGTTCAGCAACGCGTATGCGCCCGAGCACCTCGAACTCCACCTCGGCAGACCCGTCGTCGACGATTTCGTCAATGCGGGAGCGGTGTTCGTCGGCGACCACACGCCGGTGAGCCTCGGCGACTACCTGGCGGGGAGCAATCACGTGCTCCCGACCGGTGGCCAGGCCCGTTACGCCTCCGGGCTGTCCGCCTCGACGTTCCTGCGGCCCCAGCAGGTCATCGAGTACGACCGTGATGCGCTCGCGGCGGTACGCTCCGGCATCGTCGCCTTGTCGGATGCAGAGGTGCTCCCCGCCCACGGCGAAGCGGTCACGGCACGTTTCGACGGTCCCGACGCTGCGCCCACGGCGTCTTAGGCTGGAGTCACCATGCACTGCCCCTTCTGTCGTCATCCCGACTCCCGTGTGATCGATTCCCGTACGAGCGACGACGGTCTCAGCATCAGACGCAGACGCCAGTGTCCCGAGTGCGGCGGTCGGTTCTCCACGATCGAGACCGCGAGCCTCAACGTGATCAAACGGTCGGGCGTCATCGAGCCCTTCAGCCGCGAAAAGGTCATGTCCGGCGTGCGCAAGGCGTGTCAGGGCCGCCCCGTGACCGATTCCGACCTCGCCGTGCTCGCGCAGGCCGTGGAGGAGGCCGTGCGTCAGACGGGTTCCTCGCAGATCGACACCAACGAGATCGGTCTCGCGATCCTCGGACCGCTTCGCGAACTCGACGAAGTCGCCTACCTGCGCTTCGCGAGCGTCTACCAGGCGTTCGACTCTTTGGAGGACTTCGAGGCCTCCATCGCTCAGCTGCGCGCAGACCACGCGCTGCGGGCGGCGGGGGAGTGATGTACGCCGTCATCTTCCGCACCTTCTTCGCTCGCCTCGACCCCGAGACGGCACATCACCTGGTCATGCCGGTGATCCGCCTGCTCGGCGTGCGCCCGTTCTCGTGGGGCGCTCGCGCCCTCACCCGGCCGCACCCGTCACTGCGCACCGAAGCGCTCGGCCTCGTCTTCGACTCCCCGTTCGGCGTGGCGGCAGGATTCGACAAGAACGCCGTCGCCGTGGCGGGACTGCACGCCCTGGGGTTCGGGCACATCGAGGTCGGAACCGTCACCGCCATCCCGCAGGAGGGCAACCCGCGCCCCCGACTGTTCCGCCTCGTCGACGATCGTGCGCTCATCAATCGCATGGGCTTCAACAATGCCGGCGCGGCAGCCGCATCGCGCCGGCTCGCCCGTCTCCGCCGGCGTCGCGCACGCCCCGTCATCGGGGCCAACATCGGCAAGAGCCGGGTGGTCGACGTCGAACAGGCGACTGCCGACTACGTGGCGAGCACCCGCCTGGTCGCTCCCGTCGCCGATTACCTCGTGGTGAATGTCTCATCCCCCAACACTCCGGGGCTGAGAGGGCTGCAGGCGGTGGAGACCCTCCGGCCGCTCCTCGAGGCTGTGCGCGACGCAGCGGGCACCACGCCCCTCCTCGTCAAGATCGCCCCCGACCTCCCCGACGATGAGGTGACCGCGATCTCCGCTCTGGCCGCCGACATCGGGCTGGCGGGCCTGGTCGCCACGAACACGACGATCTCGCGCGAAGGTCTGAAGACCGATGCGGAAGCTGTTGCGGCGATCGGCGCCGGCGGCTTGTCCGGTGCCCCCCTGCGCCCGCGCGCACTCGAGGTGCTCCGCCTCGTTCGCTCGGCCGTCCCCGACAGCTTCTGCGTCATCGCGGCCGGGGGAGTGGAGACGGCCGATGATGTGCGCGCGCGCCTCGCGGCGGGCGCCGATCTCGTCCAGGGATACACGGGGTTCATCTACCGCGGCCCGCTCTGGGCGCGACAGATCAACCGCGGACTCGCGCGCGGCTGAGGCCGATCAGGGCTGCTCCGAGACGAGGACGGCCCACACCGAGGGGGTGCGGGCCGTCGCGGGGTGAGACCGCGGATCAGACGGGGTGCTGACCGCGCTTCACCTGCGGTTTGGGAAGTCGCATGAAACGCATCTGGATGGAGCGCATCGCGGAGTACCAGCCGAGGCCCTTCTCCATCCGTTCGCCCCACTTCGCCCTGGCGGCGCGCTTGACCCGGATGCTCGTGATGATCATGTCGCCGACGACGAACAGGATGAACGCCCACAGCGCGATGAAGCCGTAGTAGACGACGGCCGGGTTGGGGATGAGGCTCAGGAGGATCACGAGGATCATGAGCGGCATCATCAGCTCGCCGATGTGCCAGCCGGCGTCGACGAAGTCGCGCGCGAACCGGCGCTGCGGGCCTTTGTCGCGCGCCGGGAGGTAGCGTTCCTCGCCATTGGCCATGCCGATGCGCGCCTTCTCGCGCTGGCTCGCCAGCTCTGCCTTCGCGCGGGCCCGCGCCTCCTTGGTGTCGGCGACGAGGGGGCGCTTGCGGGCGGCCTCGCGCTCTGCCCGCGTGGGGGTCGGCCGGTTCTTTCCCGGACCGGTCGGAGCGTCGGGCTCGGTGTCGGGTGCGGGTACGGCGGGGGTCTTTGCCACGGGATGAACCTCGGATCTGCGGAAAGCGTGCCCTTTAAGATTACCCGCATGACCTCTGAACTCTCTCGGCGTGACGCCGTTCGTGCTGCGGCCGAGGCCGCGCTTCCCGCTGCCCTCGCCGATCTGGGCTCACTCGTGCGCATCCCGTCGATCGCGTTCCCGGGGTTCGACCGCGGCCAGGTGCAGCGCAGCGCGGAAGCGGTGAAGGCGCTCCTGGACGAGCTCGGCATCTTCGACCGCGTCGAGGTCACGACCGCGCGTGTCCCGGAGACGGGTGAGGAGGGGATGCCCGCCGTGCTGGCGACGCGCGCGGCCCGCAATGGACGTCCGACGATCCTCCTGTACGCGCACCACGACGTGCAGCCGGTCGGCGACGAAGAGCTGTGGGAGTCGACTCCCTTCGAGCCCACGGTGCGCGACGGGCGTCTGTACGGCCGTGGGGCGGCCGACGACAAGGCCGGCGTCATGGCCCACGTCGGTGCGCTGCGCGCGCTCGTCGAAGCGCTCGGCACCGATTTCGATCTGGGGGTGAACCTCTTCATCGAGGGCGAGGAGGAGGCCGGATCCGCATCGTTCGCCGCGTTCCTCTCCGACAACGCCGACGCCCTGCGGGCCGACGTGATCGTGGTGGCGGACTCGGGCAACTGGGATGCCGTGACCCCGGCGCTCACCGTGTCGCTTCGGGGCAACGCGCGGTTCACGATGGATGTGAAGACCCTCGACCACGCGTCGCACTCCGGCATGTTCGGCGGAGCGGTGCCCGACGCCATGATGGCCACCGTCAAGCTCCTGTCGACTCTGTGGGACGATGACGGCGCGGTGGCCGTCGCCGGCCTCGCTCAGCGCGATGCCGACACTCCGGACTACTCGGAGGAGACCTTGCGCAGCGAAGCGGGGCTGCCTGCGGGCGTGAGCCCCGTCGGTCGCGACAGCATCCTGAGCCGCATCTGGAACAAGCCGTCGATCACGGTGACCGGCATCGACTTCCCCACCGTGAAGAACGCGTCGAACACCCTCACTCCGCAGCTGTCGGTCGTCATCAGTGCCCGCATCGCGCCGGGCCAGCCCGCCCGAGAGGCGTTCGCGGCCATCGAGTCGCATCTGCGGGAGCATGCGCCGTTCGGCGCCGAGCTCGCGTTCCGCGATATCGACTGCGGCGATCCGTTCCTCGTGGACACGTCCGGCTCCGCCGTCGAGCAGGCACGCGCCGCCTTGGAGGAGGGCTACGGCGTCGTTCCGGTCGACATCGGCGTGGGAGGGTCGATCCCGTTCATCGCCGACCTCGTGCGCGAGTTCCCGGGCGCGCAGATCCTCGTCACCGGTGTCGAAGACCCGCACGCGCGCGCACACAGCCCCAACGAATCGCTTCACCTCGACACCTTCCGCAACGCTCTCGTCTCCGAGGCGCTGCTCCTGGAGAGCCTCGACGCGTCACAGCGCTGAAACCCGGGAGGCCGGGCCGTCGCGGCGGGTGCGGCAGTAGAATCGAGCCATCCGCCGTCTCCGCCTCTGAAGGGCACCGACGGCCCGACCTCCGGGAGAGTCATGACCGACATCGCCACGTCACCCGCCGCCACGTCCGCACCCGACCACGGCGTCGCCCTGACCGAGGCCGCCGCGGCGAAGGTGAAGAGCCTGCTCAGCCAGGAGAATCGCGATGACCTGCGCCTGCGCGTCGCCGTCCAGCCCGGCGGCTGCTCCGGCCTGATCTACCAGCTGTACTTCGACGAGCGCTTCCTCGACGGTGACAAGGCCGTCGACTTCGACGGCGTCGAGGTCATCGTCGACGACATGTCGGTCCCGTACCTCGACGGTGCGACGATCGACTTCAAGGACACGATCTCCGAGCAGGGCTTCACGATCGACAACCCCAATGCGGCGGGTAGCTGCGCCTGCGGCGACAGCTTCCACTGACAGACCGAATTGCGCAGGTCAGAGCGCACTTCACCCTCCCGAGAGCCCGAACATCCTGGGGGCATGGCCTGAATCACATGAGAGGTTGCCCTAGACTGGCTGGTGTTCGACCTTCATGACCCCGAAAGGTGCACCGTGCGCGTCAAACGTCGCCTCCGCTGGGCCGTCATCCCGCTGGGAATCGCTACGGCGATCGCTCTTGCGGCCTGCACTCCGACTGAGCTGAACGGATACCTTCCGGGCTTCACCGACGACGGTACGCAGGCCACTGACCGCACCGAGATGGTGTCGGGTCTGTGGGTGAACTCCTGGATCGTCCTCTTGGTCGTGGGCATCGTGACGTGGGCCCTCATGGGTTTCGCCGCGATCGCGTACCGTCGCCGCAAGGGCCAGTCCGGCCTGCCGGTCCAGATGCGGTACAACATGCCGATCGAGATCTTCTACACGATCGTCCCGCTCATCCTGGTCATCGGCTTCTTCGCCTTCACCGCGCGTGACCAGGCGATCCTCGAGACCCAGTACGACGACCCCGACGTGTGCATCACCGCCATCGGCAAGCAGTGGGCGTTCGACTTCCAGTACACCGGCAGCGACTGCGAAGACGCCGACAACGCCGTGTGGTCGATGGGCGTCCAGGCTCAGACCGATGCCGAGGGCAACATCATCAACGACCTTCCCACGCTGTACCTGCCGGTCGACAAGGAAGTGAAGATCAAGCTCACCTCGCGTGATGTCATCCACTCCTTCTGGATCATCGACTTCCTGTACAAGAAGGACATGTACATCGGCAAGGACAACTACTGGTCCTTCACGCCGACCCGCGTGGGTGAGTACGACGGCAAGTGCGCGGAGCTGTGCGGCCAGTACCACTCGATGATGCTCTTCGACGTCAAGGTCGTCGAGCAGGCGGAGTACGACGCATACCTCGCGTCTCTGCGCGAGGCCGGTCAGACCGGCGACATCAACGAGGCCTACGACCGCCTGCAGAACCTTCCCGGTACCGACGGTCAGTCTGAAGAATCCGAGGGAGACCGCTGATGGCTACGACGCTTCCGCTCGAGAGCGAGACGCAAAGCCGTCCCACCACTCTGCCCCCGCGTCAGGCGGCGCTCATGAGCGCCTCCCGCGTCGAGCAGAAGGGCAACATGATCGTCAAGTGGATCACGTCCACTGACCACAAGACGATCGGCTACATGTACCTGATCGCCTCGGTGATCTTCTTCCTGCTCGGCGGTGTGATGGCGCTGATCATCCGCGCGGAGCTGTTCGAGCCGGGCATGCAGGTCGTTCCGACCAAGGAGCAGTACAACCAGCTGTTCACGATGCACGGCACGATCATGCTGCTGATGTTCGCGACGCCCCTCTTCGCCGGCTTCGCGAACGCCATCCTGCCGCTGCAGATCGGTGCACCCGACGTCGCCTTCCCGCGGCTGAACGCCTTCGCGTTCTGGCTCTTCCTGTTCGGCTCGATCATCGCGATCGCCGGCTTCCTCACCCCTCAGGGTGCCGCTGCGTTCGGGTGGTTCGCCTACCAGCCGCTCGCTAACGCGAGCTTCTCACCGGGAGCCGGTGGGAACCTCTGGATGCTGGGTCTCGGTATGAGCGGTTTCGGCACGATCCTCGGTGCGGTGAACTTCATCACGACGATCATCACGATGCGCGCCCCGGGCATGACCATGTGGCGGATGCCGATCTTCTCGTGGAACACGCTCGTCACGAGCATCCTGATCCTGATGGCCTTCCCGGTGCTCGCCGCCGCGATCCTCGCCGCCGCGTCCGACCGTGTGCTCGGCTCGCACATCTACGACCCGCAGAACGGCGGTGTGCTGTTGTGGCAGCACTTGTTCTGGTTCTTCGGTCACCCTGAGGTGTACATCATCGCGTTGCCGTTCTTCGGCATCGTCTCGGAGATCTTCCCGGTGTTCAGCCGCAAGCCGATCTTCGGATACA
>JAEYVZ010000073.1 GCA_023431405.1 Actinomycetes bacterium | reverse complement strand
GGGGGGCGGGGGGCTGGGGGGCGCCGGGGGGGGGGGGGGGGGGGGGGGGGGGGGAAGCGGGTGCGCCGTCGAGGGAGCGGTGGTCGGCTACTCGGTGGGCGGGGCGACGTACCCGCCCTGCTGCGCGGCGTCGTCGGCGGGGAACAGGAGCACGTGCTGCGGCGACCACGTGCACACGACGGGGTCGCCGACGCGGAGGGCGGGTGCCTCCGGTGTCGGGCGGCGCACGATGAGGCTCTGGTCGTCGCCGAGCCGCACGAGGTACTGCATCGTCTCGCCGAGGTGCGAGATGCCGAGGAGCTCACCCCGGACGGCGTTCGCCTCGGCGAGGGGAGCCGCGGGGGAGTCGGCTTCGATGCGCACGAACTCCGGGCGCACGGCCGCCTCCCCTGCCGAACCCGCCGCGAGCGGGCTGCCGCTGCCGCGCACGAGCACGTGAGCGGATGCCACGGCGTCGCCGCCGGCGGCGACCTGGCCGCGGAAGAAGTTCTGCTGGCCGACGAACGCGGCGACGTAGGCCGAGGCGGGTCGGGCGTAGACGGTGTCGGCATCGGCGAGCTGCTCGATGCGGCCTTCGCGCATGATCGCGATGCGATCGCTCATCGAGAGCGCTTCGCCTTGATCGTGGGTCACGAAGACGAAGGTGATGCCCAGCCGCGACTGCAGGAGCTTCAGCTCGAGCTGCATCTCCTCGCGGAGCTGGCGGTCGAGGGCGCCGAGCGGCTCGTCGAGCAGGAGCACGGACGGGCGGTTGACGAGCGCGCGGGCCAGAGCGATGCGCTGCTGCTGGCCGCCGGAGAGCTGCGTGGGCTTGCGGTCGGCGAACCGGCGCATCTGCACCATGTCGAGCGCCGCCGAGACGCGGTCGCGGATCTCGCTCTTGGGCGTGCGGCGCTGCTGCATGCCATAGGCCACGTTCTCGGCCACCGACATGTGGGGGAAGAGGGCGTACGCCTGGAACACGGTGTTGACGTCGCGCTTGAACGGCGGGGTGCCGAGCACGCTCCGGCCCGAGATGACGATGTCGCCCGCGTCGGGGTGCTCGAACCCTGCGATCATCCGCAGCGTCGTCGTCTTGCCGCATCCCGACGGCCCGAGGAGCGAGAGGAACTCGCCCGGCTGGATCGTCAGCGACAGATCGTCGACGGCACGCTGCTCGCCGTAGTTCTTGGTGATTCCTGCCAGCACGACAGAACCGGCCGCAAGGGCCCCGGTGGTCGCCGACTCCGCAGAGCCGGGCCGGTCGATCGTGGCTTCGGGTGCCGACGTCACACGTGCTCCGCTCCCACGCACCGCCTTGGCGCGTGTGACCGACATTCAATACGTGCGGAATCTGGGGGCGCAATCATCGCGGGGGCGCGCCGGACGAATCAGCCCGGCATCCCCGCGACCCTGACAGATCGTCCGGATCGCCGTAACGGCATGGAAACAGCGCGGTTCGCAACTCGACAACCGTGCGTGTCAGGCGCGAACCGCGCTGCGCGAGGTCTGGTGCTCGTGGGGAGCGTCAGGCGTTTCGGCGGATCATCCGCATGAGCCAGGCGATGACCGCGACGATCACGATCACCAGGCCCACCCAGATGAGGAACTTCGCCGCCGAGACGAAGACGCCCACGAGGAGCAGAGCGATACCGGCGATGAGAAGGATCAGAGCGAGAGTGGTCATAGGACGATGGTCCTCCCACCGAGCAGATCGCTCAACAGGGTTGACAACCGGCAATCGATTCTGGCAATCGCCTGAGCGACTCCGAGGCAGGGCGCCATCCGCCGGCGGGTCGTCGGACGCGCCGCGCGAGGGAGGTCCGTGTCCCAGGGATACGACCGTCGGCAGACGAGTGTCAACCCCCTACTCGGAGAGCGCGTCGCTCGCTGTACTGGAGCGCATGAAGGACATTCTGATCGATGGGCACCGGCTTCTCACGACGGATGCGATCGCCGATGCGGTGATCGATTACGCGTGGCAGCTCTACGGCGCCGCTCGTTCGGATGTCGTCACCTTTCCCACCCTCCACGACGGCGAGATCTCTCGCTGCTCCCTTCTGCTGACCCCTGCCACGGTCGTCGCCGTGGTGGATGCGGATGTGCTCCCGCCCCACCTGCCGGGAGCGGACGACGCGTGCGCCGAGATCGCGCGGCGCGCCGACGCGCTGCGCTGACGAGGCCACAGGGTCGGTCCGCGCGCGTTCGGTGCGAACGACCGCGTCGAACTGTAATAACGTCGGTGTGACGCGATCGCGTCCGTGCGGAATGCGCAGCGTTGCGTGCACCACCACCAGCTTGTGCGTGGGAGAGCGCACGCGTCAGGGGAAACCCGCACCGATTACCCGGAGGGCCGAGTGGGCAAGTTCATCTACGAGGGCACCGTCACGGTCGATTTCGACGACCGCGTGCTCGCGCACGTTCAGGTGGTCATCGGTCAGAAGCTTCGCCGCGGCGAAGCCTTCCACTTCACGTGGCGCGAAGACCCGAGCCTCGGAGACGGCCGCACGTCGGTGTGGCTGCACCCGTCGGCATCGCTCGTGTACAAGTACTTCGGCAGCCGTCAGCCGAGCCTCAACCGAGCGTGGCTGGAAGCCCTCACCTTCACGGCCAACTCCACCAACGGCCTGTACATCGTGCCGGAGCCTGCGGAGTCGAGCGGCAGCGACGCCACCGCCGACTGAGCCTCGCCGCCCGCGCGGTGCGGCGCGCGCGGCGCCGCTCAGGATGCCGGGGCGTCGCTCGCGTCGGTGACCTCCACGACCTGCGGCGCGTTGTCGGCGACGTCGATGGGTCCCGTGTCGATGTGCTCGGCCACGAGCATGATGCCGCCTGACGAGTTGGCGGTCTGCGACAGCTCCTCCAGCCATTCGCGGCTGAGATCAGGGGTCTCCGGATCGTCGAACACGAACCGGAGCGGGATCGAGGGGTGGAGCCAGATCGTGCTGCGGCCGCGGGGTTCATCGTCGGGGTGCCGCCACGACACGGTGAAGCTCTCTCCCCGGCGGAGCTTGGTGGCCACGACCACCTTCAGGTGCGCCAGAGCGCGGTCGTCGATGTGGATCGGTGTCGCCGACCCGCCGTAGTAGATAGTGCCCACAGACCAAACTTTAGCCGTGGTGAGGTGCTGTCAACCCCCTCTTCGGGGGTGTCGGTCGGTGTTTACCGTCAGGGGGCGCGCGCGACCCCCGCGTGCGACGAGCCGAACGAGACACCGAGGAGAGCAGAACGCATGACCGATCCGCGTGACAAGCACCACGACGACGGCTTCCCCGCTCAGGAGCAGGACCAGCCGGGCCTCACCGACGAGACGCTTCCCACCCCCGACCACGGCGAGGGCTCGTATCGGGGAGCCGGCCGCCTCGCGGGGAAGCGGGCGCTCATCACCGGCGGCGACTCCGGCATCGGCCGCGCCGTCGCCATCGCCTATGCGCGGGAGGGTGCAGATGTGGCCATCGCGCATCTCCCCGAGGAGCAGAAGGACGCCGACGAGACCGTCGCCCTCATCGAGGAGGCCGGGCGCACCGGTATGAGCTTCGCCGGCGACGTGCGCGACGAAGGCTTCGCGACCGACATCGTGCGGGGCGCGGTCGAACGGCTCGGCGGCCTCGACGTGCTCGTGCTCAACGCCGCCTACCAGAAAGACCGGGAGAGCATCGCGACGCTGGAGACGGCCGAGTTCGACCGCGTCTTCCAGACGAACCTGTACGGCATGCTCTACTCGGCGCGTGCCGCCATCCCGCACCTGAAGCCCGGGTCGTCGATCATCGTGACCTCGTCGATCCAGGCGTCCAACCCTTCGCCGGGGCTCATCGACTACGCCATGACCAAGGCCGCGCAGGTGGCGTTCGTCAAGGCCGCCGCCGAGCAGCTCGGCGAGAGCGGCATCCGGGTGAACGCGGTGGCTCCCGGACCCATCTGGACGCCCTTGATCCCGGCGACGGGCTGGGATGCCGAGCGTCTCGCCACCTTCGGCAAGGACACTCCGCTGGGCCGTGCCGGGCAGCCGGCCGAGCTGGCAGGGGCGTACGTGTACCTCGCCTCGGAAGACGCGTCGTTCGTGTCGGGTGCCGTGCTCGCCGTCACCGGCGGGAAGGGGCTCTGACTCCGAGCCGGTCGAGAGTCAGAGGGCGACGATGCGCCCGGGCCGGGCGCCGTGCAGCGACGCGTGGAGGCGTTCCATGCGGGCATCGAGGTCGGCGGCGGTGGCGGCGGCATCCTTCAGCTCGCTGAGCAGGCCGTCGGGCACCGCCCCCTCGTACTTGTAGTAGATCTTGTGCTCGAGGCTCGCCCAGAAGTCCATCGCGATCGTGCGGAACTGCACTTCGACGACCACGTCGACGCGCCCGCTGGAAAGGAAGACGGGAACCTCGACGATGGCGTGCAGGCTCTTGTACCCGTTCTCTTTGGGCTCCGCGATGTAGTCCTTGACCTCGCGCACCGAGATGTCGTCCTGCTGGGTGAGCAGATCGAACAGCCGGTAGGCGTCTTTCGTGAAGCTCGTCGTCACGCGCACACCCGCCACATCGGTGATCTGCGCGCGGATGGCCTCGAACGTCGGTTCGACGCCCTTGCGCACCACCTTGTCGATGAGGCTGTCGGGAGTCTTCACGCGGCTCGAGATGTGCTCGATCGGGTTGTAGTCATGGAGGAGCTGGAACTCCTCCCGCAGGATGCCGAGCTTGGTCTCCACCTCCCGCATCCCGAACTGGTATTCGGCCAGGAAGCGCTGGAACTCGTCGCGGAGCGCTCGCAGCTCCTGCGGCGAGAAGGTCGCCAGCCCCGCGTCGGTGCGCACCGTGAGCTCGGTCGTGCCGGGGGCGACCGTCATGCCGGCGGGCGGTGTCTCGACGTGCGGCGGGGGCGGAGCGGCGCCGGGTCGCGACACCTCTTCCGGGGATGCCGGGACGGGCAGCGGATCCGGACTCGCGAGCATGATCTCGACGCTAGCCCGGTGGGTTCAGCGGTCGCTGTGAATCACGCGAAGCGCAACCACGGGAAGCCGGATCCACGCGAAGCGAGGATCACACGCGGATGCGGCTCTGGTCGCTCAGGCGGTGCCACGTGCGGTTGTGGTAGACCAGCGCGTCGCCCGAAGCGCCCGGCTCGACGTCGCGTTCGAGGCGCGACTGCAGCGCGTGGGCGGCGATGACGGTGGAGGCGCCGGCATCCATGCGGCCGATCACGGCGCAGCGCACCCACGCGCGCACGTCGTGGTACACCGGCTCTCCCGTCACCAGGCGAGACCAGCGCTGCGGGTCGGCGAAGCGGTCGACGCCGCTCGTCGCTCCGAGCTGGGCGAGCTCGAGATCGTGGGCATCGAGCAGGTGCACGACGACCGTGTCGGCGCGGGAGAGCACGTCGGATGCCGAGGAGAGCGCGGAGATCGAGAAGATGAGCAGCGGCGGTTCGGCGCTCACCGACGAGACCGACGTGGCCGTGAGGGCGACCGGCCCCTCGCCCGCGTCGGCGGTGATGACCGCGACCCCGCCGGGGTGTCCTCGGAAGAGCGCCTTGAACTCCTCCGGCGTCAGCGACGTCGAGAAACGGTGGTCTGTGCCCTCGATCGACGGTGCCGGGATCGACGGCGCCGGGATCGCCGCGACGGGCGACGGCTCGCTGGAGGCGGGGGATGACGTGGCCATGCATCGACGCTAACTCCGTTCCGACAGGGCTCGGCCCGTCTGTGAGCGCGTATGTCGCTGTGTGAACGCGTGTGACGGAACGCGTTTCGCCGTGTTGCAGGAGCCTCGGTGCTGCCCCGGGCGGCGGAGACCATGGGGGGATGGAGGCCCCCATCCACGATCCCGCTGCCCGCGCCCTCGTCTCGGTCGATGAGCTTGCTTCGGAACTCGGCGCCGGGCGGCACGTGCGCCTGCTCGACGTGCGCTGGCGCCTGAACCAGCCCGAAGGAAGGCCGGAGTACCTCGCCGGCCACCTTCCCGGAGCCGTGTACGTCGATCTCGAACGCGAGCTGTCACGCGTCGGGAGGCCCGAGGAGGGTCGGCATCCGCTGCCCGAACTGGCAGACCTCCAGGCGGCCGTCCGCCGATGGGGGGTCCGCGAAGGGGAGCGGGTGGTCGTCTACGACGACAACGACGGGGTCGCCGCCGCGCGCGCCTGGTGGCTGCTGCATCGTCACGGCCTCGACGTGCGGGTGCTCGACGGCGGCTTCCGCCGGTGGCTCGCCGCCGGCTGCCGCCTCGAGCGCAGCGACCGGGGTGTGCGCCCCGGAGATGCGCGGCTGCGCGAGGCGACGGCCCCGGTCGCCACGATCGACGATGCCGCGACCGCGCCGCAGAACGGCGTGCTCATCGATGTGCGTGCGCCGCAGCACTACCGCGGACAGGTGGTCGGGGCAGACCCGGTCGCCGGGCACATCCCGGGCGCGATCAACATCCCGACCGTCAGTCACATCGCCCCGGGCGGGCTGCTGCGCTCGCCGGCGGAGATCCGCGAGACCCTCGCGAGGCATGCCGTGCCGGCGGATGCCGACATCGTGCTCTACTGCAGCTCCGGCATCCCCTCGGCACATTCAGCGCTCGCCCTCGCCCTCGCCGGCGTGCGCTCACGCGTGTTCCCGGGCTCCTGGAGCCAGTGGTCCCGCAGCCCGGGGCGTGCGGTCGCCGTCGGGCCCGAGCCCTCGGGCGCCATCGTCGTCGCCTGAGGCGTGCGCTTCGTCATACGGCGAAACGTGCGTACACACGGGGAAACGGCCCGCGCGGCGGCGGCCGGCGGCGCTGCACCATCGAGATCCGACCCACACGGACAGGAGACCTCGCATGGCACGGCACATCACCTTCGGCGTGATCCTCACCGGCACGGGCGGCCCCGGCGAGCACAACCGGTGGCTCGACCCGGAGATCCCCGGCGACGCGAGCGTCGACATCGACTGGTACGTCGAGCAGGCCCAGCTCGCCGAGCGGGCGGCGCTCGACCTCGTTTTCATCGTCGACAGCCAGTTCATCACCCCCGACTCGCCGCCGCACTACCTCAACCGGCTCGAGCCGCTGACGCTCCTGTCGGCACTCGCCGCCCGCACCGAGCGCATCGGGCTCGTCGGCACCGCGACGACCTCCTACAACGCGCCCTTCAACCTCGCGCGCCGCTTCGCCTCCCTCGACCTGATCAGCCGGGGGCGAGCGGGCTGGAATGTCGTCACGAGCGGGGATGCCGGCACCGCCGGCAACTACGGGCTCGACGAGCACTACGACTACGCGACGCGCTACGGACGCGCCGCGGAGCACATCGAGGTGTCCCGCGCCCTGTGGGACTCGTACGAAGACGACGCCTTTCCGCGCGATCGCGCCACGGGCGTGTTCCTCGATCCGGCGAAGCTGCACGCCGTGAACCACCGCGGCGAGCATTTCTCGGTCGCCGGTCCTCTCAACATCCAGCGCTCGCCGCAGGGCCAGCCCGTCATCTTCCAGGCGGGCGACTCCGATGAGGGTCGCGACCTCGGCGCAGCCCACGCCGACGGCATCTTCACGCATGCCTCGACCGTGGCGCGAGGGGTCGCCTTCGCCGACGACATCCGGGCTCGCGCAGCGCGGTTCGGCCGCGACCCGCAGCATGTGCTCATCCTCCCGGGGGCGAAGATCATCGTCGGCGACACCGACGCCCAGGCGCGCGACATCGAGCTCGCACAGCACCGGCTGTCGAACTCGTTCGAGCAGGCGCTCGCCGAGCTCGGACGCCCGTTCGGCTGGCACGACTTCCGCGGGTACGACCTCGACGCGCCGTTCCCGCAGGAGGCGCTCGTGTTCGCGGAGCGCAGCTTCAAGACCCAGGCGGTGGAGATCGCCGAGCGTGCTCGCCGCGACGGGCTGACTCTGCGGCAGGTCGTCGAGCAGCATGCGGCCCCGCGGCGCTCGCCGTTCGTCGGATCGCCGGAGACGGTCGCCGACGTGCTGGAGGAGTGGTTCCGGGCGGGCGCGGCCGACGGCTTCAACATCTACGTCTCCACACCGTCGCAGTTCCGCCGGTTCATCGACGAGGTGCTGCCGATCCTCCGGGAGCGGGGCCTCGCCCGCTCCGCCTATGAGGGCACGACGCTGCGAGAGCACCTCGGGCTCCCCGTTCCGGTCAACCGCCACACGGCCGCGCGGCAGCGGGCGCACGAGACGGCGACCGCGCCGCTGCTCGCGCGCTGACGCTGGGCACCGCCCTTTCCCCCACCCCCACCGATTCGAAAGAGGAACCATGTCCCGATACGCACGCCGCCTCGCCGCTGCCGCCGCCGTCACCGCCGTCGCGCTGGCGATGTCCGCCTGCGCGAGCGGCGGGAACGGCCGAACGGGCGGCGCCGACGACCCCGTCGAGATCACGGTGGCCCTCGCGCTGCCGACCTCGTGGGACCCGGTCACCAGCCGCACCGGCTACGACATCAACACGATCTCGCTGCCGTACGCATCGCTCACCCGGCTCGACGCCGAAGGGAACGTGGAGCCGAGCCTCGCCGAGTCGTGGGAGTACGACGACGCGGGCACGGCGATCACCTTCACGCTGCGCGAGGGGCTCACCTTCAGCGACGGCGAGCCGCTCGACGCCGCCGCCGTCAAGGCGTTCTTCGACCGGGGCACGTCGCAAGCGGATTCGCACCTGCGCGACCAGCTCGCAGACCTCGAGGAGGTCACCGTCGACGGCGACCGCGAGGTGACCCTCCACCTGCGCGAGGTCGACTATCAGATCCCGTATCTGGTGGCCGGCCGCACGGGCGCCATCGCAAGTCCGGCCGCCGGCGAAGACCCCGAGAAGCTGGCCGTGGCGCCGGTGGGCGCGGGCCCGTTCGTGCTCACCGAGTTCGTCGCGGAGTCGCACGCGGTCTTCGAGAAGAATCCCGACTACTGGGATGCCGACAGCATCCACATCGACACGCTGACGCTCACGCCGCGCCTCGATCCCTCCACCGTGGTCGCCGCGATCCAGTCCGGCTCCGTGGATGTCGCCGTGATCCCGGCCACGCAGGCCGCGGCGGCCGAGGCGGCAGGCATCACCGTGACGATCGAGACCGCCCTGACGGCCAGCGACGCCTCGATCAATCTGAACACCGAGCCGTTCACCGACCCGGCCGTGGTGGAGGCCTTCCGGTACGCGTTCGACCGTGAGGCGTTCGTCGACGTCGTGACGGCGGGTCTGGGCTCCGTCACCCACCAGCCGTTCCCCGAGGGGTATCTCGCCTTCTCACCGGCCGTCGAGCAGCTGTGGGACTACGACCCTGAGAAGGCCGAGCGCATCCTCGCTGAGGCCGGCTACGAAGAGGGCGACCTCTCGCTCACCATCACCGCGCAGGCCACGGGAGAGGTCGCTGCCGAGCTCACCCAGGCACAGCTCGCCGACATCGGGGTCTCGTCGAAGATCGAGATCGTGCCCGCAGGTTCCACCACCTGGCAGGACGAGGTCTACGTCGCAAAATCGCCGCAGCTCGCCCTCGACGGCACGATCGGCCGGGAGTCGCCCGTCGCGAACCTCCTCGCCACCTATGGGCCGCAGGGCATCATGAACCTCAGCGGACCGCACGCCGACGACGCGTTCCTCGACGCGCTGGATGCGGTGCGCGCGACGCCCATCGATTCGCCCGACTATCAGCAGGCACTGTGGGCTGCCGTCGAGGCGGGTGTCACGCAGTCGCCGACGAACTACCTGTACAGCTCGCCGTGGATCTTCGCGACGAGCGACCGGGTGGGCGAGCTCAACCTCCTGCCGTCCCAGGTGCGCTGGGAAGGCGTGAAGGTGGAGGGCTGAGCATGACGGCCGTGCTCCCCGCGGACTCCGCGGTCGCCGCGCTCCCGTCGGTCACCCCGCCGGTCGCTCCGGCGCGGGCGGGGCGCGCGCTCCGCCGAGCCGGGGCGGCGACAGGCCGCACGATCCTCATCGTGGTGCCCGTGTTCCTCTTCGCGACGCTCGTCACGTTCGCTCTGGGGAGCGCGAGCGGACTGAGCCCTGCGGCGTCGCTCTCAGGAGACGAGGCCACCCCCGAGCGGATCGCGGCGATCAACGCGGAGCTCGGACTGGACCAGCCGGTCGCGGTGCAGTACCTGACGTGGATCGGCGGAGTGCTCCGCGGCGACCTCGGCGTCAGCTGGTACAACGGCTTCCCCGTCACGCAGCTGATCGTGGAGCGACTGGCGGTGACGGCTTCGATCGCCGGTCTCGCCCTGGCCATCGCGCTCGTCGGCGGTGTGACGCTCGGGCTCCTCGCCGTCATCTTCCGCGGGAGCCTGGTCGACCGTGCCGTGACGGTCTTCACGACGATCGTCTCGACACTGCCGCCGTTCGTCGTCGCGATCGGGCTCATCGTCGTCTTCAGCGTGTGGCTCCGGCTGCTGCCGTCGGCGGGCTACGTGCCGTTCACCGAAGACCCTCTCGCTTGGTTCGCGCTCGTCATCATGCCGGCGGTGGCCCTCAGCCTCGACGCGATGGCCGAGCTCGCCCGCCAGCTGCGCACGGGCCTCGTGCGCGTGATGGGCGAGAACTACATCGTGGGGGCGCGGGTGCGCGGCTTCAGCGGGCGCCGGGTGCTGTGGGTGCATGCGCTGCGCAACGGCGCCGGACCGGCGCTGGCCGTGCTCGGGATGAAGGCGCCCGCCCTCCTCGGCGGGGCCGTGGTCACCGAGACGATCTTCAGCATGCCCGGGTTCGGAATGCTCGCGGCCGACTCGGCGCTGCGCGGCGACGTGCCCGTCGTGCAGGGCACCCTCGTGGTGGCGGTCGTGCTGGTGCTCGTGTTCAGCCTCATCGTCAACGTCGCCCTCGAGACCCTGCAGCCCGCCGGCCGCCGAGGAGGACGGGAGACATGAGCACCACCCACGCGCCCGCCCGGCGCTCCACATCGTTCACCGGCAGACGGATGCCGCGCACCGCCGCCGTGCTCCGGCCGCTGTCGGCGCGCGTCGCCGTCGGCTTCCTCGCCCTCGTCGCCGTGCTGGCCGTCTTCGGCCCGGCGCTCGCGCCGCACGACCCGCTCGCGCAGGACACCGCGGCCCTGTTCCAGGGGCCCTCGGCGGAGCACCTGCTCGGAACCGACGCGCTCGGACGCGACGTGTGGAGCCGGCTCCTCGCCGGCTCGCCGACGTCGATCTCGGCGGCGCTGCTCGCCGTGGTCGTCGGGCTCGCGCTGGGGGTCGTGCCCGGCATCCTCTCGGTGCATCTCGGGCGCGCCGCAGAATGGCTCACCCTGCGGATCACGGACACGCTCATCGCCCTCCCGTTCCTCGTGTTCGCGATCGCGATGACGGCGCTCCTCGGCAACGGCGTGGTGCCGGCGATGGTCGCGGTCGGCATCCTCATCTCCCCGGCGTTCTCCCGCGTGAGCCGTGCAGCCGCCCTCACCGTCGCGCGCTCGCCGTATGTCGAGGCGGCCGTGCTCGTCGGGGCCTCGACCGCGTGGATCGTGCGGCGCCACGTGTGGCGGCACGTGATGCCGGCCGTCGCGGTGACCACGGCGGGCATGACGGGCACCGCCCTTGTCATCGTGTCGTCGCTGACATTCCTCGGCATCGGGGTCGTTCCGCCCGAGCCGACCTGGGGTGGACTGCTCGCCACCGACCTGCAGTACCTGTACCAGCGCCCGTGGGGGCCGTTCGCGCCGGCCGCGCTCATCGTCGGCACGGTGTGGGCGCTGAACGCCATCGCCGACGCGCTGCGCGACGCAGCGCCCGTCTCGAAGGAGGGCGCATGACCGCGTCACCGCTGCTGGAGATCGAAGGCCTCGTCGTGCGCCCCGCGGGAGGACTCCCCGGCAGGGCGCAGCTCGTGCGCGGCATCGACCTGGTCGTGCATCGGGGAGAGGCGGTGGGCATCGTCGGCGAATCGGGCAGCGGCAAGTCGCTCACCTGCCGCTCGGTGCTCGGCATCATCCCGTCTGGGCTGGAGGCGCGCGCCGATCGGCTCGAGTTCGACGGCATCGACCTCGCTGCGCTCGCCGAGGGCGGACGCCGCCGCGGCGCGGGCCGACGAGAGGAGCGGGGCTGGGCCGACGTGCGCGGACGTCGCATCGGCGCGGTCTTCCAGGACCCGGGTTCGTACCTCAACCCCTCCATCACCGTCGGACGCCAGCTCGCCGAGGTGCTGCGGGTGAGGCTCGGCCGCACCCGTCGTGCCGCGCGGGAGGAGACGATCGGTCTGCTCGCGCGGCTCGGGCTCCGCGACCCGGCGCGCGTCGCCACCCGCTACCCGCACGAGCTCAGCGGCGGGATGCTGCAGCGGGTGCTGCTGGCCATCGCCCTCGCAGAGGGGCCCGACCTCCTCATCGCCGACGAGCCGACCACGGCGCTCGACGCGACCGTGCAGGCCGAGGTGCTCGACGTGCTCGCCGACCTCCGCGAACGCCAAGGTCTCGCGCTGCTGTTCGTCTCCCACGACCTCGCCGTCGTCGCGCAGGTGTGCGACCGCATCGCCGTCATGCAACGGGGCCTCATCGTCGAGGAGGGACGCACGCGCGACGTGCTGGACTCCCCGCAGCATCCGTACACGCGCGCGCTCATCGCCGCCCATGCACAGTACGCCCTGCCCGGTGTCGTCGGTGGTGCCGGCGCCGGTGCTCACGACGGCTCGGCGCACACCCCGCAGCGGGAGGCCGCCCGTGTCTGACCCTCTCGTCGACGTCCGGGCCGTCACGGCCGGGCACCACCGCCGCGTGCCCGTGCTGCACGACGTCTCGCTGCGCATCGGCGCAGGAGAGTCGGTGGGGCTCATCGGCGAGACAGGGTCGGGCAAGACGACACTCGCGCGCACCCTCCTCGGTCTCACGACCGTCACCCGCGGGACGGTGCGGGTCGTCGGGCGGGAGCTCGCCGGCATCCGTCCCCGGGCTCTCCGCGCCTTCCGCCGGGAGGGCGTCGTGCAGTACGTGTACCAGGATCCCCTCCGCAGCCTCGACCCCGACCTCCCGGTCGGCGATGCGGTCGCGGAAGGGCTGGACGTGCGCGGCCGCGTCGCGCGTACCGGCGGCGGCGACGGGGACCAGAGTCCCCGCGCTGCCCGCATCGCCGGGGCGCTCCACGCCGTCGGGCTCGACCCGGCGCTGGCATCGCGCCGCCCGGCGGAGCTGTCGGGCGGGCAGCGTCAGCGCGTCGCGCTGGCTCGCGCCCTCATCCTCGAACCGAAGCTCCTCATCCTCGACGAACCGGTGAGCGCGCTCGACGCCGCCCACCGGGTGCACGTGCTCGATCTGCTGCGTCTCACGGCCGCCGAGCGAGGCTTCGCCCAGCTGTTCATCTCGCACGACCTCGGTTCGGTCGCCGGCATCACCGACCGCATCGTCGTGCTGTATCGAGGGCGCGTCGTCGAAGACCGGCCGACGCAGGATCTCGTCGCGACGCCGCGGCATCCGTACACGCGGCTGCTCATCGAATCCGCTCCCACACTGCGTGCCGCCGGAGCAGACCGCGAGCGCCGGGCGCACCTGCGCGCGCTCGTGGCGCACGAGGCGGGAACCCTGTGACGCGGTCGCCGAGAAACACACCGCAACATCCGCGACACCGCGCCCGCCCCTGACATGGAATGGACCGCATGACCTCCGCCCCCGCAGACACCGCCGCCGTCGACACCGCCACGCCCGCGACCCTCCACGAACCTCCCGCCGCCGTCCGCGTGCGCGGGACGATCGCGCTGCTCACCGGCGCGGGCGAGACGGCGCCCGTCTACGATCGCCTCGGCCGGAGGCTC
Source organism: Actinomycetes bacterium (assembly GCA_023431405.1). Taxonomy (GTDB): domain Bacteria; phylum Actinomycetota; class Actinomycetes; order Actinomycetales; family Microbacteriaceae; genus Microbacterium. The sequence goes on along the minus strand of JAEYVZ010000073.1, from coordinate 66 downwards.
GCCGCCGACGGGTACACGGTCGGCGTCTTCGAGAGTCGCCGCGCAGCGGATGCCGAGGCGTGGCTC
>JAEYVZ010000067.1 GCA_023431405.1 Actinomycetes bacterium | reverse complement strand
GCACCAGGGCGGGTGATGACCCGCACGCGACCGTCGGCCGGCTGCACGAAATCGATCCTGCCCGGCTCCGCCGCCCGCGGCGACAGGGCGATCTCGGCGATCGGCGCGGTCGCCAGCGGAAGATCGTCGACCTCCACCACGCGGTGGCTGCGCGCGGCGAACGGACCGATCCGGCCGTCGGCGTCGACGTGCAGGCTCACTCGGGTGCGCCAGCCGGTGGCATCCTCGGTCTCCGCCGAGACCGGATGCCCGCCGGCCCCGGGAACGGGGCGCGCGCCTTCCATGGAGACGGGGAGCTCGAGGCCGCCGATGCGCTGCAGCGCGTCGCGGATGACACGGGTCTTGAGGTCGCGCTGGTGCCCCAGGGCGATGTGGCCGAAGTCTGCACCGCCGGGCCTCGCCTCGGGCGGGTTGGCGACGTCAGCCTGACGCCACACGTGCGGACGTCGGTGCTCGGAGGCGACGAGCACCTCGAGGGTCTCACCGCGCCAGAACGAGCTGCGTCCCGTGTCGGTGAGCCGCACGCGCACACGCTCCCCCGGGATCGCATCAGGCACGAACACCACCCGGCCGCCGCGGTCGGCGCTCTCCTCGTCGATGTGCCGCCCCACGAAGACGCCGCCATGGGCGACGTCGGTGATGTCCAGTTCGATCTCGGTGCCCGCAGCCATCCCTCGACTCTCTCACAGCGGACCCCTCGGACAGCGATCCTGCGCTGCGCCATCGCCGCAGTAGCGTGAAGTCATGCGCGTGTGCCTCGCCTCCACCTCTCCCGCCCGCCTCATGCTGCTGCGCCAAGCCGGCATCGAGCCGCTCGGCCGCGCGCCGCAGGTCGATGAGGAGGCGGTGATCGCCGACGTCGAGGCATCGGGTGGCCGCACGCTCCCGCCCGACGAGCACGTGCTGCTGCTCGCGCGCCGCAAGGCCGCGGACGTGGTGAGCGCCCTGGCCGCCGACACGCCCGACTTCGAGGGGCTCGTCGTGGGAGGCGACTCCATGTTCGAGATCGACGGACAGGTGCTCGGCAAGCCGTACACCGCCGAAGCGGCCACCGCCCGCTGGCACGCGATGCGGGGCCGCACCGGCATCCTCCACTCCGGCCACAGCGTGTTCCGGGTGCGCCCGGGGGCGGATCCCGTCGAGGCGCACGCGGTCGCCGCTGCCGCCGTGACCTTCGCCGACGATGTCACCGACGACGAGATCGACGCGTATGTCGCCTCCGGAGAGCCGCTTCTGGTGGCCGGCGCGTTCACCGTCGACAGTCTCGGCGGCCCGTTCATCACGCGCGTGGACGGCGACCCGTCGACCGTCGTCGGCATGTCGCTGTCGACCGTCCGCCGCCTCGCGACCGAGCTCGGGGTCTTCTGGCCGTCGTTGTGGAACCGGACGCCGGAGCCGCCCCACCCGACCGCCGGTTCGTAGACTCTCACACACGTTCTCGAGATGATCTTGTGCGAGTGATCCAAAGGCGTGACGGGCGGTCTGGGTAGGCTGGCATCCATGCCTCACATCGCCAAGGTCCTCATCGCGAACCGCGGCGAGATCGCCGTCCGTGTCATCCGCGCGGCGCGCGACTCCGGGAAAGCGTCGGTCGCGGTCTACGCCGACCAGGATCGCGATGCCATGCACGCCCGCCTCGCCGACGAGGCGTACGCCCTCGACGGCACGACAAGCGCCGAGACCTATCTGTCGATCGACAAGATCCTCTCTGTCGCCCGCCGCTCGGGAGCGGACGCGATTCACCCCGGCTACGGATTCCTCGCCGAGAACGCCGACTTCGCCCGAGCGGTCATCGCCGCCGGCCTCACGTGGATCGGCCCGTCACCCGAGGCGATCGAAGCGCTCGGCGACAAGGTCACCGCCCGGCACGTCGCCGAGAAGGTCGGTGCACCGCTGGCCCCCGGCACCCCCGGACCCGTCGAAGGAGCCGACGACGTCATCGCCTTCGCGAAGGAGCACGGCCTCCCGATCGCCATCAAGGCCGCCTACGGCGGCGGTGGACGGGGCCTCAAGGTCGCGCGCGAGCTCGACGAGGTCGCCGAGCTGTTCGAATCCGCCACGCGCGAGGCGATCGCAGCCTTCGGGCGCGGCGAGTGCTTCGTGGAGAAGTACCTCGACAAGCCCCGGCACGTCGAGACGCAGTGCCTCGCGGATGCCGAGGGCAACGTCGTCGTCATCTCCACCCGCGACTGCTCGCTGCAGCGCCGGCACCAGAAGCTCGTCGAGGAGGCCCCCGCTCCCTTCCTCACCGACGAGCAGAACGACATCCTCTACAGCGCGTCGAAGGCGATCCTCAAGGAGGTCGGCTACGTCGGCGCCGGCACCTGCGAGTTCCTGATCGGTGCCGACGGCACCATCTCCTTCCTCGAGGTGAACACGCGACTGCAGGTCGAGCACCCCGTCTCCGAGGAGGTCACCGGCATCGACCTCGTCCGCGAGCAGTTCCGCCTCGCCGAGGGCGGCACCCTCGACTACGACGACCCCGCACCGCAGGGACACTCCATCGAGTTCCGCATCAACGGCGAAGACCCCGGTCGCGGGTTCCTGCCGCAGCCGGGACGCATCCACCAGTTCAAGACGTTCGGCGGCCCCGGCATCCGTCTCGACTCCGGCGTGACCGCCGGCGACAGCGTGTCGGGTGCGTTCGACTCGCTCCTCGGCAAGATCATCGTGTCGGGCCGCGACCGGGCCGAAGCCCTCGAGCGCTCGCGCCGCGCCCTCGACGAGTTCGTCGTCGCGGGGATGCCGACGGTGCTCCCCTTCCACCGCAAGGTCGTGCGCGACCCCGCCTTCACCGCGGACGACGGCCGGTTCGGCGTGTTCACGCGCTGGATCGAGACGGAGTTCGACAACGACATCGCACCGTGGGACGGCGAGCTCGAGTCGCCTGAAGCGGGCGAGCCCCGCCATACGGTCGTCGTGGAGGTCGGCGGAAAGCGCCTCGAGGTCAACCTGCCCGAGCGCATCGCGCAGGCGCCCGCCCACGCGGGCCGACCGGCGGCTGTGCCGCCCTCGCGTCGCTCGCACGCCCCGACCGTCGTCGCGGGCGCCTCAGGCGATGCCGTCACCTCGCCGATGCAGGCGACCATCGTGAAGGTGGCCGTCGAAGAGGGTCAGCAGGTCGTCAAGGGAGACCTCGTCGTCGTCCTCGAGGCCATGAAGATGGAACAGCCCCTCCAGGCCCACAAAGACGGCGTGATCGGCGCGATCGACGCGCAGCCGGGCTCCACGGTCCCCGCGGGCCACCAGCTCCTCACGATCTCCTGACGGCTCCGGCCGCCGGGGCACGCACGTGCGACCCCGATCCACAAGTGGGCTGACACGCGCAGCAGGCCGGGTTAGCGTGTGGCGATGAGATCGACAGCTGCGCTCGTCGCCGCCACCGCCGGCGCCCTGCTGATGCTGGCCTCCTGCGCCGGCCCCTCCCCGGATGCGGCACCCTCCTCGCCGTCTGCCACCGGGTCGTCGCCGACGCCTTCCTCCTCCGCTGCGTCGCCCACCGCGCCAGCCGGAACGGTGGACCTCGCCGCCGCCCGCGCGTGGGTCGAGCAGGTGCAGGACGAGGCGTCCGACGGACCGGGCGCAGCCGGGACGGCCATCCTCCTCATCGGGCCGGACGACGATGCCGCCGACGATGTGCGGGTCGACTTCCGCTCCGCCACGCCTCTCACGCGCGCCGAAGCGCGGTGCTACGGCGGTGGCACGGCCGAGGTGGAGATCACCGTCATCCCTGAGCCCGCCGCCGGAGACGACTCCCGAGACGCCGACGTCCCCTGCGACGAGCAGCCGCACGATATCGACCTCGGCGGGGTGGAGGCCTCCGCGGTGCGCGTGGAGGGCGAATCGGCCGCCCCGACGTACCTGTACGTGACGTTCATCCAGGCGATGACGACGGAACGCTGACCCCGGTCAGCCGAGGGCGATCTCGTCGCGGCTGACGAGGTGCATCGCCCGCGTCGCGTCGGTGATCGAGCCCGACAGCGACGGGAACACCGCGAACACGCGCGACACCTGGTCGACCGTGAGCCGGCGCTCGACGGCGATCGCGATCGGGTAGATGAGCTCCGACGCACGCGGCCCGACGATGACGCCCCCGAGCACGGTGCCCGACCCTTCGTGCGCGATGATCTTCACGAAGCCGTCCTTGATCCCCATCATCTTGGCGCGCGCGTTCGCGGCAAGCGGCATCTTGTACACGTACCCGTTGATGGTGCCCGCCTCGATGTCCTTCTCCTGGCGCCCGACGGTGGCGATCTCGGGTGCGGTGAAGATGTTCGCGGTGATCCGCACCCGGTCGAGCGGGATGACGGTGTCGCCGAGGGCGTGGAAGACGGCCATGCGTCCCTGCATCGAGGCGACGGATGCCAGCGGCACGAAGGTCGTGCAGTCACCGGCGGCGTAGATGTTGGGCACCGATGTGCGCGCCACCCGGTTGACGCGGATGTGACCGGAGTCGGTCATCTGCACTCCCGCCTCCTCGAGACCGATGCCCGCGGTGTTGGGGATCGAGCCGACTGCCATGAGGCAGTGGCTGCCTTCCACCGTGCGGCCGTCGGCGAGCGTCACGACGACACCGTCGCCGGAGCGCTCGACCTTCTCGGCGCGCGCCTTGGACATGACGGTCATGCCGCCGCGGGTGAACACCTTCTCGAGCACGGTGGCCGCGTCGTGGTCTTCGCCCGGCAGCACCTGGTCTCGGCTGGAGATGAGGGTGACCTTGGCGCCGAGGTTCATGTACGCCGAGGCGAACTCCGCCCCCGTGACACCGGAGCCCACGACGATCAGGTGGCTCGGCAGGGCGGGCATGTCGTACAGCTGCGTCCAGGTGAGGATGCGCTCCCCGTCGGGCCGGGCGCTGGGGAGCTCGCGCGGCGAGGCTCCCACCGACACGACGAGCGTGTCGGCCTCGATGCGGTCGAAGTCGACGCCGCCGGGACCCGTCGACACCACGACGGCATGCGGCCCGTCGAGGCGTCCGTGCCCCGAGATGATCCGGACGCCCGCCTCGACGAGGTGGGCGCGCATGTCGTCGGACTGCTGACGGGCAAGGGAGAGGAGGCGCTTGTTGACGGCGGCGAGGTTGATGGCGATCTCGGGCTTCAACGGCTTCCCCGCCTCCGAGCGGGCGAACAGCTGAACGCCGAGCTCGGATGCCTGGGAGATCGCGACGGCGGCGTCGGCGGTCGCGATGAGGCTCTTGGAGGGGACGACGTCGGTGATCACCGCCGCCCCGCCCACGCCGGCACGCTCGACGAGCGTCACCTCCGCGCCGAGCTGCGCGGCAGCCAGCGCCGCTTCGTATCCGCCGGGGCCGCCGCCGAGGACGGCGACGCTCTGGGTGCGTTCGAAGCTCACAGACATGGCATCCATTGTCTCAGGCGAAACCGCGCTCCCCGACCGCGCCGGCCGGCCCTGCGAAGCATGGCTGCGCCCGCGCGGGCACAGCGGCGGTCCGCGCGTCCGTCCTGGCGAGGCGCCGCCCGTGTTCCTAGAGTGGATCCATGTCCGAATCGACCCAGAACCCCCTCGACGACCCCGCCATCGACCCCTTCGCGGTGGCCGCCGAGGCAGCCGCCGACATCGCACGCCTGACCGGCGTCGAGCGTCACGACATCGCCCTCACCCTCGGCAGCGGCTGGGGGAAGGCCGCAGACCTCATCGGCGAGACGACCGCGACACTCGCCGCGACGGATGTCACGGGATTCAGCAGGCCCGCCCTGGCCGGCCACGTCGGTTCGCTGCGCAGCATCCTGACCCCCGCGGGCACGCGCGTGCTCGTCATCGGCGCCCGCACCCACTACTACGAGGGGCACGGAGTGCGCCGGGTGGTGCACAGCGTGCGCACCGCGGCGGCGACGGGGGCGAAGACGATGGTGCTCACCAACGGCGCCGGCGGCATCAAGGGCTCCTGGACGCCGGGGCAGCCCGTGCTCATCAGCGACCACATCAACCTGACCGGCGACTCGCCGCTGGAGGGCGCGACCTTCGTCGACCTCACCGACCTGTACTCCGCGCGCCTGCGCGACCTCGCCCGCACCGTCGACCCCTCGCTCGACGAGGGCGTCTACTGCCAGTTCCGCGGCCCCCAGTACGAGACGCCCGCTGAGGTGCGCATGGCGAAGACGATCGGCGGAGACATCGTCGGCATGTCGACCGCGCTCGAGGCGATCGCCGCCCGGCAGGCGGGCATGGAGGTGCTCGGCTTCTCGCTCATCACGAACATGGCGGCCGGCATCCAGACCACTCCGCTCAGCCACCAGGAGGTCATCGAGGCCGGCCAGCAGGCCGAGCCGGTGATCTCCGCCCTGCTGGCCCGCGTGATCGGCGCCCTCTGATGTCGGCGCCGCTCATCGACGCCGCCCGCGCCTGGTACGCCCAGGATCCCGACGAGGCGACGCGCGCCGAGCTCGCGCCGCTGATCGAAGCCGCCGACGCCGGCGACCCCACGGCCGTCGCCGATCTCGCCGACAGGTTCGGCACGCGCCTCGCCTTCGGCACGGCGGGACTCCGGGGCCGGCTCGGCGCGGGATCCAATCGCATGAACCGCGTGCTCGTCTCCCAGGCTGCGGCGGGTCTCGCCGCCTACCTGCGGGAGAAGGCCGCCGACGGTGAGACGCCCCTCGTGGTCGTCGGGTACGACGGGCGCCGCAACTCCGACGTGTTCGCCGCCGACAGCGCGGAGCTGTTCGCCGGAGCCGGGCTTCGCGCCGTGCTCCTGCCGCGCCTGCTGCCCACCCCCGTGCTGGCCTTCGCGGTACGGCACCTCGGCGCGGCCGCCGGCGTCATGGTGACCGCCTCGCACAACCCGCCCGACGACAACGGGTACAAGGTGTACCTCGGCGGCGCCGACGACGGCTCGCAGATCGTGTCGCCCGCCGACGCGGAGATCGCGACGCACATCGAGGCCGTCGCCGCCTCGACGACGGTCGATGCCCTCCCCCGCGGCCGGTACGAGATCGCCGACGAGTCGGTCGTCGAGGCGTACATCGCCGCGACCGCGACCGTCGCCCCCGCCCCGGCGGGCGCCGCAGGGATGACCTGGGTCTACACGGCCATGCACGGCGTCGGCTACGAGACGCTCGAGAAGATCCTCACCGCGGCCGGCTACCCGCTGCCGGTGGTCGTGGAGGAGCAGATCCGCCCGGACGGCGCCTTCCCGACGGTCTCGTTCCCCAACCCCGAGGAGCCCGGCGCGATGGATCTCTCCTACGCGGCGGCGACGGCGGCCGGCGCCGAGTTCATCCTCGCGAACGACCCGGATGCCGACCGGCTCGCGGTGGCGCTGCCCGACGCGGACGCGCCCGAGGGCTGGCGGCGCCTCACCGGCAACGAGGTGGGCCTCCTCCTGGGCTGGCGCGCGGCGCGCACGGCATCCGGCGGGTCGCTGGCCTGCTCCCTCGTCTCCTCCCCCGGTCTGCAGACGGTCGCCGAGCACTACGGGCTCGACTTCCACGCGACCCTCACCGGCTTCAAGTGGATCTCCCGAGCCCCGGGCATCGTCTTCGGATTCGAGGAGGCGCTCGGATACCTCGTCAACCCTGCGACGGTGCGTGACAAGGACGGGATCTCGGCGGCGGTCGCGATGCTCGGACTCGTCGCCGAAGCGCGGGAGCAGAACCGCACGCTCGCCGACCTCATCACGCAGTTCGAGGAGACGTTCGGCTACTTCTCGTCCGATCAGGTGTCGCTGCGCGTCGACGACCTGTCGGTGATCGGGACGATCATGGGCGCCCTGCGCGCCGCTCCCCCCAGCCGCGTCGGAGACGTGGCGGTCGAGCGCATCGACGACCTGCTCGCCGGTGTCGAGGGCTTCCCCCGCAGCGACGTGCTGCGACTGTGGCTCGCCGACGGTTCGCGGCTCATCGTGAGGCCCAGCGGCACCGAGCCGAAGCTGAAGGCGTACCTCGACGTGCGGGGCACCTCGGCATCCGACGCCCGTGCTCGCCTGTCGGCGCTCGAGGCCGCGACGCGTCTGCTGCTCGACGAAGCGGGACGCCACTAGGCTCGACGGGTGCTGCTGACCGAGCCCGTCGTCCTCACCCACCCGCTCGTCACCCTCGAGCCGCTGTCGCCCGCGCACGCCGACGACCTCGCCGCGGCGCGGGACGGGCTGGAGTACGCCTGGTACACGTCGGTTCCCGCATCGGTGCCCGACGAGATCGACGCGCGGCTCGCCGAGCGGGATGCCGGCCGCATGAACCCGTGGGCGGTGGTCGTGGGCGGCCGCGCGGTCGGGATGACGAGCTTCGCCGGCATCGACCTCGACAACCGCCGCGTCGAGGTCGGCTACACGTGGCTGACTCCGGCCGTGCAGCGCACCGGGGTCAACACCGCCGCGAAGCTCCTGCTGCTGTCGCACGCCTTCGACGAGTGCGACGTGATCGCCGTCGAGTTCCGCACCCACTGGCACAACCGTCAGTCGCGCGCGGCGATCGAACGGCTGGGCGCCCGGCAGGACGGCGTGCTGCGCAATCACCGCGTGGGTCCTGACGGGTCGCTGCGCGACACGGTGGTGTACTCGATCCTGCCGCACGAGTGGCCCGCGGTGCGTCGCGGACTCCAGGCCCGACTTGACCGTTCCTGAGGGTCGACCGTTTTTGAGGGTCGACCGTTCCTGAACGCTCTCAGCCGTCGACGACGGCGACCAGCTCATCGAGGAACGCGGCGAAGGTCGTGCCTCTGCGGACGATGCGCTGCACGCTCTCGCGCTCGCTGAACACCTCGACGAGCTGCTCGAACACGGTCTGGAACGCGGCGCGGTCGGACTCGCTGAACGCCACCATCGCCACCACCTGCACCCGCCCCTCGCCCCAGGGGATCGACGGGTCGGCGATGCCGACGGCGATGGCGGTGCGCGAGGCCGTCATGCCGAGGGCGTGCGGCACGGCGAGGGCATCGGTGAACGCGGTGGAGGAGAGCTGCTCGCGTTCGAGGGTGCGCTGCACGTAGTCGTCGTCGATGACGCCCTGCGCGACCAGGAGCGATCCGAGCCGGGTGATCACCGCTTCCTCGCCCTCGTCCGGCCGGAGCCCGTACACGAAGGCGTCGGACGAGAAGTAGCGTTCCAGCTCCGCGCGCAGGCGCGCCAGCCGCCGAGCCCGGCGCACGCGCCCCGCAGCCGCCTGCACCCGTTCGACGTCGGCGTCGGTGAGGAACGGCTGGATCCGCACGAAACGCTCCGACGACACCGGCGGATCGATCGTCGTGAGCACGAGATCGGTGTCGATCGAGGTCCAGTCGGGGTCGACGCGCGTCTCGACGCCGACGACGGTCACCGCCTGCCCCAGGGAGCGGGCGACACTCGAGCGCAGCAGCTCGTGAAGCTCGTAGTAGCCGGGGCACACGATCGTCGCCGACAGCAGGGTGTCAGCCCGGCGGCTGCGCTCGAGACGCCCGCCGACGTGCATCGCGATGTAGGCGATCTCGTCGTCGAGGAGCGAGATGCCGAGTAGCCCCCGCAGCCCTTCGGAGAGGTAGACGGCCACCTCGAAGATCATCGGATACGTGGTCTTGAGCGACCGCGTGAGCGGGTTGCGCGACCACGCCTGCTCCCGGGCCCGCATCCGCAGATTCTGCACGTGCAGCCCCAGCCTCAGCACGAAGTCCTCGTGGTCGATGTCGACCTGGAACTCCGCCGCCGCCCGCGCGACGACCTCCCGCACCGCCGCGGCGACCTCGGGATCGAGCCGTTCCCGGATGACGTCGACCGGCTCCCCCGCACCGGGCGCCACGACACGGCTCTGCACGAGGGCGGCGAGATGGCGAAGGTCACCGGCGCCGAACGCCACGCCGAGGTGGCGGGCGCTCAGCCGGTCGATGACGTCTTCGATGCGCGCGGCGGCGTCGCCGCCTTCACCCATGCCGGTGTCGTCGAGGGCGTGGTCGCGGGTGACGCGGTCGGCGGCGATCGCGATGTGCATCATGACGTCGCCGATGCCGAACTCGTTGACGAAGTATCCGAGACCGGTCAGCTCGGCGACGATCGCCTCCTTGAACGGCCCGAAGGCGGCCGCACCCAGCGAATCCTCACCGAGGGCCCGCCGCAGCGCATCCAGGTCGAACGCGCCGTCTTCGGTCTCCTCGTGCACGAGCCTGCTGAGGAGGCGCCGCTGAGCGATCTCGCTTCCCCGCAGCCGCGCGCGGGAGGCGGTGCGCTCGAGGACGAGCTCGGTGCCGCCGAGGAGGCTTCGCACCCGCCCGAGGTCGGCGTCGAGGGTCGCCGGGCTCACGTGGAACGCGTCGGCCGTCTCGAACACGTCGATGCCGTCGGGGGCGGCCAGCAGGGTGCGCACCAGACGGTGGAGCCGCTCGCGCGGCGTTCCCGCTTCCAGTCCGCCCGCACGGAGCGCCGCGGCGGCATCCGGTCCGGCCCGGTACCCCTGCGGGCCCGACTCGATCGCGACGCCCGCTGGCACGCGTCCGTTCACAGCAGTCACATAGGAACGGATGCTGCGCGGCGTCACGCCGATCGCGTCGGCGAGCTCGGCAGCGGTGATCCACTCTGCATCTCGCGTCAGCAGAGCGAGGACACGATCCTGACGGGCTCTGCTCACCCGATCAGTCAACCACGAAGACCGCGCGCGGCTTCCGCCCCCGCGGAAAGAGGAGTGGTTGTCCGCCCTCAGGCCATTCACAAGAATGGGGCCAAGGAGGCGGGTCGATGAGGATCCTCGTTGTGTGCGGCGCCGGAGCGTCGAGCACGTTCGTGGCGCAGCGCGTCCGGCACGCGGCTCACGCCTGCGGTCGCGACATCAGCGCGGTCGCCGGCACCGAGCTCTCGCTGCCGATCGATCTGGATGCCGCGGACGTCGTGCTCGTCGGTCCGCACCTGAAGCACGCGATCGAGCGGATCGAACGCGATGCCGCACGACGGGGAACCCAGGTCATCCTCCTCCCACCCGACATCTTCACCGACCTCGACGGCACGCGCACCCTCGCGCTCGTCGACCTCGCCCTGGCGAGCACCCCGCGAGAGGAGCACTCATGAGCGCCGTGTCACGCACGATCCGCATCGGGTCGTCGAACGGGCTGCACGCCCGCCCCGCGAAGCTGTTCGCGCAGGCCGTGAAGGATGCCGGCATCCCCGTCACCGTGTCGAAAGGCGCCGGCGCACCCGTGAACGCGGCGAGCATCCTCGGCGTCATCTCGCTCGGGGCGGAGAAGGGCGACTACGTCACCCTCACCGCGGAGGGCGACGACGCCGAGAGCGTGCTCGACGCCCTCGCCGAGCTGCTGACGACCGACCACGACGAATGACACACGAAACGTACGACGGACAACGAGCACTACGAGGAGATCCACGTCATGAGTGAACTGCGAGGAGTCGGCATCGGACTGGGCGTCGCCCAAGGCCCGGTGGCGCGCATGGCCGAGCCGCTGCCCGCCCCCGAAGACGTGCCCAGCACCCGCACTCCCGACGAGGAGCTCGCCCGCGTCCGCGAAGCCGTCGCGGCGGTGGCCCGGGAGCTCGAAGAGCGGGGCTCCCATGCCGGCGGCCTTGCCCGCGAGGTGCTCGAGGCGCAGGCGATGATGGCCGAAGACCCGACGCTCGACGCGGAGGTGTCGACCCGTGTCAACGCCGGCAAGACCGGCGAGTTCGCCGTGCACGACGCGTTCGCGACCTTCCGCGACACCCTTGCGGCCATGGGCGGCTACCTCGGCGAGCGCGCCGCCGATCTCGACGACGTCGCCCAGCGCGTCATCGCCCGCCTGCGCGGACTCCCCGCCCCCGGCATCCCCGACCCGGGACACCCGTTCGTGCTCGTCGCGAAAGACCTGGCTCCGGCCGACACCGCGCTGCTCGACCTCGACAAGGTGCTCGCCCTGGTCACCACCGACGGCGGGCCGACCTCGCACACCGCCATCCTCGCGCGCGAGAAGTCGATCGTCGCGGTCGTGGGCGCCGCCGAGGCGAAGACCCTCGTCGACGGCGAGATGGTCATCGTCGACGCGGCCCGCGGGGTCGTCACCGGCGACCCGTCCGCCGACGAGCTCGCGCAGGCCCAGCACCGCGCCGACGCACGCGCCGCCGCCGCCTCGGCCCCCGTCACGCCCGGCGCGCTGGCCGACGGCACCCCCGTGCCGCTGCTGGCGAACCTCGGCAAGCCCGGCGGTGCCGCTGAGGCCGTCGAGCTCGGCGCGGAGGGCGTCGGTCTCTTCCGTACGGAGTTCCTGTTCCTCTCCGCCTCCCAGGCGCCCACCGTCGACGAGCAGACGAAGGCCTACACGGAGCTGCTGGAGGCCTTCCCCGGCAAGAAGGTGGTCGTGCGCGCCCTGGATGCCGGGGCCGACAAGCCCCTCGCGTTCCTCAACGACGCCCACGAGGAGAACCCGGCCCTCGGGCTCCGGGGCCTGCGCGCCCTGCGCGCCAGCGAAGACATCCTCCGCGAGCAGCTGACCGCGCTCGCCAACGCCGACGCCGCCACCGACGCCGACCTGTGGGTCATGGCGCCGATGGTGTCGACCGTCGAAGAGACGGAGTACTTCGTGTCGCTCGCGAAGGAGTACGGCATCAAGACCGCCGGTGTCATGGTCGAGGTCCCCTCCTCCGCGCTGCTGGCCGACAAGGTGCTCGCCATCGCCGACTTCGCCTCGATCGGCACCAACGACCTCACGCAGTACACGCTGGCCGCCGACCGTCTCCTCGGCTCGGTCGCCTCCTTCCAGGACCCGTGGCACCCGGCCGTCCTCCAGCTCATCAAGGCCACCGGCGACGGCGGCCGGGCCAACGGCAAACCGGTCGGAATCTGCGGTGAGGCCGCCGCCGACCCGCTGCTGGCCGTCGTGCTCGTCGGCCTCGGCGCGACCACCCTGTCGATGGCCCCCACGGCGCTCGCCGACGTGCGCGCCACCCTTCTGCAGTACAGCCGCGAGGATGCCGAACGCATCGCCGCTGCTGCCCTCGCCGCGTCCGACGCGGCATCCGCCCGAGCTGCGGCCCAGGCCGCGGCAGGAATCCCCGCATGAGTGCGGTCAACCCGAAGGAGAACCAGCAAATGACAACGGCGTCTGCCCCCACGAAGGGGGCCAACCGCGCACGGGTCGGAGTGCAACGCTTCGGCACGTTCCTGTCCGGCATGATCATGCCGAACATCGCGGCCTTCATCGCGTGGGGCCTCATCACCGCCCTGTTCATCGACACCGGCTGGGTCGGCCAGAACGGCCCCGTCGAGGCGTGGCGCTGGGCCGACTCGCGCATGCTGGGCGGCGGTGAGACCCCTGACGGCACGACATGGCTCGGGCTCGTCGGGCCGATGATCACCTATCTGCTGCCCCTGCTGATCGCCTACACCGGTGGACGCATGGTCTACGGCGTCCGCGGCGGTGTGGTCGGCGCCGTGGCGGCGATGGGCGTCATCGTCGGCGCCAACGGCACCATCATGTTCCTCGGCGCCATGATCGCCGGGCCGCTCACCGCGCTCCTCCTCAAGTACGTCGAGAAGCCGTGGCAGGGCAAGATCCGGGCCGGCTTCGAGATGCTCGTCGACAACTTCGCCGCCGGCTTCGTCGCGTTCTTCGCAGCGCTCGCGTCGTTCTTCTGGCTCGCGCCGGTCATGAAGTGGATCACCGACGTCCTGGGAAGCGCGGTGGGCTGGCTGGTCGACAACGGCCTCATCCCCCTCGCGAGCATCCTCGTCGAACCCGCCAAGGTGCTCTTCCTCAACAACGCGATCAACCACGGCGTGTTCACCCCGCTCGGTCTGCAGCAGGTGCAGGAGACGGGCAAGAGCCTGCTGTTCCTCGTCGAGGCCAACCCCGGCCCCGGTGCGGGCCTGCTCCTCGCCATCTCGGTGTTCGGTGTCGGCGCCGCCCGCGCGACCGCCCCCGGCGCGTTCATCATCCAGTTCCTCGGCGGCATCCACGAGGTGTACTTCCCGTACGTCCTCGCAAAGCCGTTCCTCATCCTCGCCCTCATCGCCGGTGGCATGAGCGGCGTGCTGACGAACGTGGTGTTCCAGTCGGGCCTGGTCGCCCCCGCCTCCCCCGGATCGATCTTCGCGGTGCTCATCCAGACCGCCCCCGGCAGCCACCTCGGGGTGATCCTGTCGGTGCTGATCTCGGCTGCCGTCACCTTCGCGGTCGCCGCGGCGATCATGCTCGCCAGCCGCAAGCGCGACCTCGCCGCCGAGGCGGCGGGCGAGGGCGGCCTCGACGCTGCGATCGCTGCGACGGAGGCGAACAAGGGCAAGTCGTCGGCCGCTCTGTCGGGCATGCGGTCGGCCGGAGTCGCCGCTGGCGCGGCAGGCGCCACGGCAGCGGAGGGTGCGGCATCCGAAGCACCCGCCACCACCAAGACGATCAAGAGCATCGTGTTCGCGTGCGACGCCGGCATGGGGTCGTCGGCCATGGGCGCCAGTGTGCTGCGCAGCAAGATCAAGAAGGCCGGCGTCGAAGACGTCACGGTGGTCAACAAGGCCGTCGCGAACCTCGACGGCAGCGAAGACCTGGTCATCACCCAGCAGCAGCTCACCGATCGCGCCCGCGCGAAGAACCCGGAGGCCGTCCACGTGTCGGTCGACAACTTCATGAACTCGCCGAAGTACGACGAGGTCGTGAAGCTGGTCGTCGACCAGCACGACGCGTAACCTCGGAAGACCGCTGCGGGGCCGGGCAGCGCGAAGCGCCCGGCCTCGCAGCCTTTTCACCCCTGTCCGCACGGACAGCCCGGGACCATCCGGCATCCCCGGGATGACAGCAGCCGGAGAACGCAGGAAAGAGGTCGTCATGTCACGTGAAGTACTCAACGTCGGTCAGGTCCGCATCCACCCGGGGTCGGCCAGCCGCGAAGAGGCGATGAAGGAGGCGGCCGACATCCTGGAGGCGGCCGGCGCGGTGACCGGCGCCTACTTCGACGCGATGCAGCAGCGCGAGGAGACGGTCTCCACCTACATGGGCAACGAGCTCGCCATCCCCCATGGCACCAACGAGACGAAGGACACGATCCTCGACTCGGCGCTGTCGTTCGTCCGCTACGACGGCGGCGTCGACTGGGACGGCAATCCCGTCTCGTTCGTCGTCGGCATCGCCGGGAAAGGCGACGAGCACCTCGAGATCCTGTCGCAGATCGCGCTGATCTTCTCCGACGAAGACGAGGTGGCACGACTGAAGGCCGCACGCACGCCCGAAGAGCTCTACGCTCTGCTGTCGTCGGTGAACAGCTGATGAAAGCCGTCCACTTCGGCGCCGGCAACATCGGGCGCGGCTTCGTCGGACTCCTCCTCCACGAAGGCGGCTACGAGCTCGTGTTCTCCGACGTCGCCGCTCCTCTCGTCGACGCGATCAACGCCGTCGACTCGTACACCGTGCATGCGGTCGGCGACGGCGGGTCCGACACGGTCGTCACCGGCTTCCGCGCGATCAACAGCGCCGAGCAGCCCCAGGAGCTGATCGACGAGATCGCGACGGCCAACGTCGTCACGACCGCCGTCGGGCCGACCGTGCTGAAGTTCGTCGCCCCGCACATCGTCGCCGGCCTCGGCATGCGCGACCCGTCGGCGCCCCCGCTGCAGATCATGGCGTGCGAGAACGCCATCAACGCGACCGACCTCCTCCGCGACGAGATGCGCGAGCAGGCGGGCGACGCGTGGGATGCCGTGTCCGGCCGCGCCGTCTTCGCCAACACCGCGGTCGACCGCATCGTGCCGGCCCAGCCCCCCGGGGCCGGTGTCGACGTGACCGTGGAACCGTTCTTCGAATGGGCGATCGAACGGCCGCCGTTCGGCGACGAGCCTCCCTCGATCCCCGGCGCGCACTTCGTCGACGACCTCGCGCCGTACATCGAGCGGAAGCTGTTCACCGTCAACACGGGCCACGCGACGACCGCCTACTTCGGCGCCGAAGCGGGCATCGACAAGATCTCCGACGCCCTCGCCGACGAAGACATCGCCGCACGCGTGGCCGCCGTGCTCGCCGAGACCTCCGCACTCCTCGTGGCCAAGCACGGTCTGGATGCCGGTGAGCTCGCCGACTACCGCGCCACCATCCTCCGCCGCTTCGCGAACCCCGCCCTCCCCGACACCGTCGGCCGGGTGGGCCGCCAGCCGCTGCGCAAGCTGTCGCGGCACGAGCGCTTCGTCGGCCCCGCCGCCGAAGCCGCCGAGCGAGGCCTCGAAGTGAGCGCGCTGCTGTCGGCGATGGCGGCCGCGCTGCGCTTCGACGCCGCCGACGACGAGCAGTCGGTCGAGCTGCAGCGGCGGCTGCGAGAGGAGCCGGCCGACGAGCTCACGGCATCCATCACCGGCCTCCCCGCAGACCACCCCCTCTACCCGCGCGTGCGCGAGGTCATCGAAGAGCGCCAGGGCGAGCTCGCCCCGCTC
The DNA here is from genome assembly GCA_023431405.1 of Actinomycetes bacterium. Classification (GTDB taxonomy): domain Bacteria; phylum Actinomycetota; class Actinomycetes; order Actinomycetales; family Microbacteriaceae; genus Microbacterium. The sequence continues at coordinate 11,679 of JAEYVZ010000067.1, read as the reverse complement.
TGAGGCCACCGGTCCGGGCCCCCGCTGGGGTCCGGACCGCGCTTCTTCCTCCCGGCACGACGGCGTGCGGACGACGGCCTCGCGATTCCGCGATCCGGTTATCAGCCGATAACATCGGCAGAAGTCTGCGTCCGACACGAGGGAGTGCCTGGGGAATGCATGCTGGGGAGAGTCGCCCGCGCCGTTACGCCGTCATCGGCGCCGGGCCTTCCGGGCTCGCCGCCGCCAGGGCGCTGCAGCGCGAGGGCATCGCGTTCGACGGCTACGAGGCCTCGACCGGCGTCGGAGGGCTCTGGGACATCGACAACCCGCGGTCGACGATGTACGACTCCGCGCACCTCATCTCCTCGCGCACGACCACGGAGTTCACCGAGTTCCCCATGGATGCCGTGGCCGACTATCCCGGCCACCGCGAACTGATCCGCTACTTCCGGGCCTACGCGGCGCACTTCGGCCTCGCCGAGCACTTCCGGTTCGAATCGCCCGTGACCCGCCTCTCGCCGCGTGAGGGCCGCACCTGGGAGCTCACCGCCGCGACGCCCGCCGGTGAGGTCTCGCGCGTGTACGACGGCGTCATCATCGCCAACGGCACCCTCGCCGAGCCCCACGTCCCCGACTTCCGCGGGCGGTTCACCGGCGAACTGCTCCACACGAGCGCGTACAAGAACGCGCGACAGCTCGCCGACCGCCGCGTGCTCATCATCGGCGCCGGCAACTCGGGGTGCGACATCGCCGTCGATGCCGTGCACCATGCGGCATCCGTCGACATGAGCGTGCGCCGCGGCTACTACTTCGTGCCGCGCTACCTCTTCGGCCGCCCCGCCGACACGCTCAACCAGGGCCGCCCCCTACCGCGACCCATCAAGCAGTTCGTCGACACCCGGGTGCTGCGCGCGTTCACCGGCGACCCGACCCGCTTCGGGTTCCCCCGTCCCGACTACCGCATCTACGAGTCGCACCCGATCGTCAACACCCTGATCCTGAACCATCTCGGACAAGGCGACCTGCGCATCCGCTCCGACATCGACCGGTTCGACGGCTCCCGCGTGCACTTCCGCGACGGCAGCGCCGACGAGTACGACACCGTGCTGCTGGCCACCGGGTACCGGCTCGACTACCCCTTCGTCGACCGCGAGCACCTGCACTGGACAGGCATGGCCCCGCACCTGTTCCTCAACATCTTCCCGCCGTCGTTCAACGGCCTCTACATGATGGGGATGGTGGAAGCCTCGGGCCTCGGCTGGCAGGGCCGGTACGAGCAGGCGGAGCTCATCGCCGCCTACCTCGCCGCCGAAGGGTCCGCCCCCGATGCCGCCTCACTCTTCCGCCGGCGCGTGAACCAGCCCTGGCCCGACCTCACCGGCGGCTACCGCTATCTCGGACTCGAACGCATGTCGTACTACGTCAACAAAGACGCGTACCGCACCACGGTGCGCGAGATGACCCGCACCCTCACGCAGAAGTGACCCGCCCATGAACCCCGACGACGTCCTCCTCAACTTCACCCCCGGCACCCTCGTCATCCTCAACGTGGTGCTCGGCCTCATCATGCTCGGGATCGCCCTCGACACGACCCTCGAGGACTTCAAGATCGTCGCCCGCAAGCCGCGACCGTTCCTCATCGGCATCCTCGCGCAGCTGATCGTGCTCCCCGCCGTCACCTTCCTGCTGACCCTCGCCCTCCCCGTGACACCATCCATGGCACTCGGGATGATCCTCGTCGCATGCTGCCCGCCCGGGAACATCTCGCAGGTGCTGACCCACCGTGCGGGGGGCAACGTCGCCCTCTCGGTATCGATGACCGCCGTCGCCAACCCGCTCTACATCATCGCGCTGCCCCTGTCGGTCGCCTTCTGGGGAGCGCTCCACCCGACCGCACGCGACCTTCTCGCGACCGTCGAGCTGAACCCCTGGCAGATGCTCCTCGACGTCTTCCTCATCATCGGCGTGCCGTTCGTCGTGGGACTCGCCGTCCGCAGCCGCTTCCCCCGGTTCGCGCAGCGCGTGCAGCCGGTCGTGAAGTGGTTCTCTCTGCTCGCGCTCGTCGGGTTCATCGTCGCCGCCCTCGCCGGCAACTGGCAGATCTTCATCGCCTTCCTCGGCGTGATCCTCCTCGTCGTCACCATCCACGACGCCGTCGCCCTCGCCATCGGGTACAGCACCGCCGCCCTCGGCGGGCTCGGCACCCGCGAGCGCAAAGCGATGACCTTCGAAGTCGGGATCAGAAACGCCGGCCTCGGCCTCGGCCTCGTGTTCGCGTTCTTCGACGGGCTCGGCGGAATGGCGATCGTCGCCGGCTGGTGGGGCATCTGGGACATCATCGCCGGGCTCATCGTGGCAGGACTGTGGGCACGTCACACGAAGCGGCGCACCGGCACCCCCAAGGGCGACGCCACCCGCCACGGCCAGGACGACCCCCGCGGCAGCGGTGCCGAGGCCCGGGCATGACGACGGCGGCACCGGGTCGCGTACTCATCACGGGCGGCGCAGGCTTCCTCGGCACGCACGTCGCCGCCGCGCTCTCCCGGCATCCGGGGGTCGAGCTCGTCGTCGCCGCCGATGTGCGGGCACCCGAACACCCGCCGCCGGGCGTCGCCTTCGAGACCTGCGACGTCACCGATCCTGCGGCCCTCGAGCCGATCCTGCGTCGACACGCGATCGACGTCGTGGTGCACCTCGCGGCCATCGTGAGCCCCGGACGCGACCACGACCTCGAGTACCGGGTCGACGTGGACGGCACCCGCAACGTGCTGGCCGCGTGCACGGCGACAGGAGTGCGCCGCATCGTCGTGTCGTCGTCGGGCGCCGCCTACGGCTACCACCCCGACAACCCGGAGTGGCTGCGTGAGGAGCACCCGCTGCGCGGCAACGACGAGTTCCCGTACGCCCGTCACAAGCGCCTCGTCGAGGAGATGCTCGCCGACCAGCGCACCCGGCATCCGCAGCTCGAACAGGTGATCTTCCGGATCGGCACGATCCTCGGCCCGACGGTGCGCAACCAGATCACGGCCCTGTGGGACGGACCCCGCATCCTCGCGATCCGCGGCTCCGACTCGCCCTTCGTGTTCGTGTGGGTCGATGACGTCGCCGACGCCATGGCCCGCGCCGCCACCGACGGCCCAGCGGGGATCTACAACGTCGCCGGAGACGGTCGCATGCCGGTGCACGAGATCGCGGCCCGACTGGGCAAGCGCACCGTCACGGTGCCGGCGGGCGTCCTGGCCGCTGCGCTGCGGATCGGCCGGGCTCTGCGGCTGACCGTGCACGGCCCGGAACAGGTCGGGTTCCTGCAGCACCGGCCGGTGCTCGCCAACGACGCGCTCAAGGAACGGTTCGGCTTCGTGCCGCAGAAGACCACCCGGGAGGCGTTCGAGGCGTACCTCGCCACCCATCCCGGCGTCGCGCGCCGCTGACGCGCGATCGCCGGCGGCGCAGTCGGGCTCGGCGCCGGCGGCGCAACTCCTGCACATCGCGCTCCGCGCCGCACGACACGCCGCCGGCACCCCGCGGCAGCCGCTCGTTCGCAGGAGTTGCGCCGCACGCCGGGGGCCAGCCCCGCCGAGCAGCGTCTCCTCCACGCACCGCCAAGTGCGGAAGTTCCTCACCGGGGCCGAGCGACACCGGTGTCGAACGCCGCCGACTGGGGTGGAGTACCCGGGGTGTCCGATTCCTGCCAGGCTCCCCACGACGTGCTGTCGAGCTGTTTCCTCGTGACTGCGGAACTGCGTCGCCGCGGTCTCCGCCGTCACGCCGTCGGCCGTCTTGTCGCTGACGGCACTCTCATCCGACTGCGTCGTGGCAGATTCGTCGGCAGCCACGCCCCTCCCGACCTGATCCGCGCGGGCAGCCTCGGCGGACGCCTCGACTGCGTGTCTCTCCTGCGTGCCATCGGGGTGTTCGTCAGAGTTCGAGACTCCGCTCTCCACGTGCAGTTCGATCGAGAGGCGAGCAGGCTCCCCGCCCGTACCGGCATCCGAGCCCACTGGCGGAACACGGTGGCGCCCGCGGCGCAGCTCGCCGCGGACATCACCGAGGCACTCGCGCAAGCGGTCCGGTGCCAGTCACCGCGCGACGCGGTCGCGACGCTCGACAGCGCGTGGCATCAAGGCATGATCGACGAACCGGGCATCGCCGAGATCTTCGCCCGGCTCCCCCGACGATATCGACGGCTGCTGCCCCTGCTCGACCGGCGAGCAGAGTCCGGACCGGAGACGCTGATGCGACTGATGCTGCGCGCTCTCGGCTGTGCCGTCGAGCTGCAGGTGCAGATCGACGGCGTCGGCCGCGTCGACCTGCTGGTCGACGGCTGGCTCATCATCGAGTGCGACAGCCGCGCTCATCACAGCGGCTGGGATGCCCAGAAGACCGACCGCCGCCGCGATCTCGCGGCAGCGGCGCTCGGCTACACCACGGTCCGTCCCGTCGCCGAAGACATCCTCGCCCGCCCGGACGAGGTGCTGGCGACCATGAAGGCGATCGTCGGAGCGTGATCGCCGTCCGGACAGGCCGCGGCACAACTCCTGCACAACGGTGCGGCGAAGCCGCGACACGCCGCGCTCACGCCGTCGAGGCTGCAGATTGCCGGAGTTACGCAGACGACGTCAGCGAGCGCCGCGGTCCACGTCGTGACCGCGATGCCCGCCGTCGGGTCTCAGCGATCGAAGCCCTCCGCGATCAGCTCGATCAGCTCCTCCCGCTGCTCGACCGAGAGGAAGGCGCCGGCGGCGGCGTTCAACTGGAACGCCTCCAGGTCTTCGAGCGTGTACTCGAAGGTGTCGGCGAGGAGCGCCAGCTCCCGCGTGAGCGACGTGCGGCTCATCGTGCGATTGTCGACGTTGACCGTCACCGAGAACCCGAGCTGGTACAGCAGGTCGAACGGGTGGTCTTCGAGCGTGGTGCCCCAGGCGGCGATGGCGCCGGTCTGCAGGTTCGAGCTCGGCGACAGCTCGAGCGGGATCTCCCTGTCGCGCACCCAGTGGGCGAGGTCGCCGAACGTGACCAGGACCTCCTCGCCCTTCTGCGAGACGACGTCGAGGTCTTCGGCGATGCGCACACCGTGGCCGAGGCGCAGCGCGCGGCCGTCGATCAGCGCCGAACGGATGGAGTCGAGCCCGGCCGCCTCGCCCGCGTGCACGGTGACGGGGAAGAACTCGGAAGCGAGGTAGTCGAACGCGGCCCGGTGCTTCGAGGGCGGGAAGCCGTCTTCGGCGCCGGCGATGTCGAACCCGACCGCGCCGCGACCGCGGAAGGCGACGGCGAGCTGGGCGATCTCCAGCGAGCGGTCGGCGTGCCGCATCGCGGTGATGAGCTGCCCGACACGGATGTCGTGGCCGCGCGACTCCGCGGAGTCCTCCCCCTCCTCGATGCCCTCCTGCACGGCCTCGACCGCCTCTTCCAGCGTCAGACCGCCGGCCAGGTGCTGCTCCGGAGCCCAGCGCACCTCTCCGTAGATCACGCCGTCGGCGGCGAGGTCCTCCACGAACTCCTTCGCGACGCGCTGGAGCCCTTCCCGGGTCTGCATGACCGCGGTGGTCAGGTCGAACGTCTTCAGATACTCGACGAGGGAGCCCGAGTCGCTCTTCTCCTCGAACCAGTCGGCGAGCTCCGCCGGGTCGGTCTCGGGAACGTCGACGCCTGCGGCATCGGCGAGTTCGATGATCGTCTGGGGACGCAGGGCGCCGTCGAGGTGATCGTGCAGCGACACCTTCGGCAGCGAGCGGATCGATACGCCCTGCAGCTTCGCGTCGCCGTGCTGGTCGATGGCCATGGTTCTCCTCGGTCGGGATTTCTTGCGGACGATCCGGGTGCGGATCAGGCGGTGATGCGTTCGAGCACCAAGGGGGTGGATGCCGGGGCTTCGTCGGCGACCTCCCACGCGCCGTCGAGCGCGTCGAGTGCCCGGGCGAACCTCTTCGCGTCGTCGGCGAGGAGCGTGAAGACGGGCTGTCCGGCGGTGACGGTGTCACCCGGCTTGACGTGGAGGTCGATGCCGGCGGCGTGGACGACCGGATCCTGCGCCCGGGCACGCCCGGCGCCGAGGCGCCATGCAGCGACACCGAAGGGCAGCGCTTCGAGGCGAGAGATGACGCCGGCCCGTTCCGCGACGACCGTGTGGGTCTCGCGGGGCGTCGGGAGCGGTGCGTCGGGGTCGCCGTCTTGGGCGCGGATCATCGCGCGCCAGGTGTCCATGGCGCGGCCGTCGGCGAGCGCCGCCTCCACGTCGGCGTCGGGGTGACCGGCCAGGGCGAGCATCTCGCGTGCAAGCGCGACGGTGAGTTCCACGATGTCGGCGGGTCCGCCTCCGGCGAGCACCTCGACCGATTCGCGCACCTCGTTGGCGTTTCCGATGGCAAGTCCGAGCGGGGTGTTCATGTCGGTGAGCAGAGCTGTGGTGGCGACACCGGAGTCGGTGCCGAGCGCGACCATCGTCCGGGCGAGCTCGCGGGCCTTGTCGACATCGCGCATGAATGCGCCCGAGCCGAACTTCACGTCCAGCACGAGGGAGTCGGTGCCCTCGGCGATCTTCTTGGACATGATGCTGGATGCGATGAGCGGAATGGCCTCGACCGTCCCGGTGACATCGCGCAGCGCATAGAGCCGCTTGTCGGCCGGGGCGAGGCCGGAGCCGGCGGCGCAGATGACGGCGCCGACGTCGCGCAGCTGCGCGAACATCTCGTCGTTGGAGAGGGCGGCCCGCCAGCCCGGGATCGACTCGAGCTTGTCGAGGGTGCCTCCCGTGTGGCCGAGTCCGCGGCCCGACAGCTGAGGCACCGCGACACCGAACGAGGCGACGAGGGGCGCCAGCGGCAGGGTGATCTTGTCGCCGACGCCGCCGGTGGAGTGCTTGTCGACCGTCGTCTTTCCGAGGCCGGCGAAGCTCATCCGCTCGCCGGAGGCGATCATGGCATCCGTCATGACGCGGATCTCGTCGCGGGTCATGCCGTTGAGGAGCACCGCCATCGCGAACGCGGCCATCTGCGAGTCGGCCACGTACTCGCGCGTGTAGGCGTCGACCATCCAGCGCAGCGCGTCGTCGGCGACCGCGCCGCCGTCGCGCTTGGTGCGGATGACGTCGACGGCGTCGAACGGCTCGACCTGCGGGTCGCTCATCGTGCGTCCTCCAGGTCGCGCGGTCCGAACGCGTCGGGCAGCACCTCATCGATCGTGCGGATGCCGGAGACGGTCTCCAGCAGCATCCCGGGGATCGCGAATTCGTACAGCAGCTGGCGGCAGCGCCCGCACGGCATGATGGTCGCGCCGTCGTTGTTGACGCACACGAACGCGACGAGCTGCCCGCCGCCGCTCATGTGCAGATCCCCCACGAGGGCGCATTCAGCGCAGAGGCCGACGCCGTACGAGGCGTTCTCGACGTTGCAGCCCGACACGATGCGCCCGTCGCTGACGAGCGCCGCGGCGCCGACGCGGTAGCGGGAGTACGGCGCATAGGCGCGCTGCATCGCCTCGGTGGCGACGTGGCGGAGATGGTCCCAGTCGATGTCGGTCATGTCATCCCTTGATGTACGGCTTGCCGGCGGCGGCCGGTCCACGGATGTGCCCGGCGAAGCCTGCGACCGCGAGGATCGTGACGACGTAGGGCAGCATGAGCATGAACTCGCTGGGGATCGGGGTCTTGAGGATCGTCAGCAGGTTCTGCAGGTTGGTGGCGAAGCCGAACAGCAACGCCGCCAGGGTCGCGCGGATCGGGTCCCAGCGGCCAAAGATCACGGCGGCCAGGGCGATGAAGCCGAGGCCCGCGGTCATCTCCTTGCCGAACTGCGGCACCGATACGAGCGTGAAGTAGGCGCCGCCGATGCCGGCGATCGCACCGGCGAGCGACACGTTCCAGAAGCGCGTCATGTTCACCTTGATGCCGACGGTGTCGGCAGCCTGCGGGTGCTCTCCGACCGCGCGCAGGCGAAGCCCCCACCGCGTGCGGTAGAGCCCCCAAGCCACGAGGGCGACCGTGATGAACATGAGGTACACGATGAAGGTCTGGTTGAACAGCACCGGGCCGATGACGGGGATGTCGCTGAGGAGCGGGATCTCGATGCGCCCGAAGCGGTCGGGACGGTTCAGCTCCGTCTCGTTCGGCACGAGGAGCGCGCCGTAGAGGAACCCGGTGAGGCCGGTGACGAGCACGTTGAGCACGACACCGACGATCACCTGGTCGACGAAGTACTTGATCGCGAACGCCGCGAGCACGAGGGAGACGAGGACGCCGCCGATCATCGCACCGATGAGTCCGACGAAGGGGTTGTTCGTGATGCTCGACAGGAGTGCGGCCGAGAAGGCCCCGAGGAGCAGCTGCCCCTCGATGGCGACGTTGACGACGCCCACGCGCTCGCCGATGACGCCGCCGAGCGCGCCGAACACGAGCGGCACCGACAGCGAGACGGCCCCGAACAGCAGGCTCGTGACCGGCACGAGGCCGCCGGCGCCCGCCCACACGAGGAAGGCGAACACGCCGAGCACACCGAACACGGCGGTCAGCCAGAGCGGAACCCGACGGTACGACCACGCCTCCCACGCCGCCCACGCCGTGAGGACGGCGAGGACGAGGAGCACGATCCAGCTCGTCAGCGCGGTCGGAAGACCGATGTCGGGAAGGGCGATCGCCGAACTCGGGTCTCCGAGACGGAAGGTCGAGACGCCGTCGCGCGGGGCGAGCGCGAACAGGGCCGCCAGCAGGACCACGACGACAGCGAAGACGATCGGCACTTTGAGGCTTCGCCGCTTGACGACGGCGAGCTGGATCGTGCCGTCTTCGGCTTCGCGCGAGGGTGCGAGCGCGCTCATGCGGCCACCGCCTTCTTCGCCGCCTTGGCTCGCGCCTTGGCCGCCTTCTCGAGATCGGTCTTGGGGAGGAAGAACACGGCGCGCAGCAGCGGCGGCGCGGCGATGAACAGCACGATGAGCGACTGCACGACCAGCACGATGTCGACCGGGATCCCCTGCGCCTGCATCGAGAACGAGCCGGCCTTCAGCATGCCGAACAGGATGCCGGCGGCGAACGTGCCCCACGCGCGGCTGCGGCCGAGGAGTGCCACGGTGATCGCGTCGAAGCCGATGCCGGCGTCGATCGTGGCGCCGAAGCCGGTGGTGACGTTGCCCTGGATCTGGTTCATGGCCGCGAGACCGGCGAGGCCTCCGGCGAACAGCATCGCGTAGATGTAGAGGCGTTCGACGTTCATGCCGGCAGCGCGGGCGGCGTGCGGGTTCTCACCGACGGCGCGAAGGCGCAGGCCGAGGCTCGAGCGCTCGATGAGCCACCAGACGAAGAGGGTGGCGAGCACGACGATCACGAAGCCCCAGTCGAGGGCCGGGAACAGCGGGCCGAGCAGGTCGGGGAACTGCGCCGATTCGGGGGTGGGTTTGGTCTGCGGCTGGTTCGTACCGGCCATCTGCAGCAGGCCGGGGCTGCGCAGCATCCACAGCAGCAGGTAGTAGGCCACGTAGTTGAGCATGATCGTGAGGATCACCTCGTGCGCACCCGTCTTCGCCTTGAGGAGGCCCACGAGCCCGCCCCAGAGCGCACCGCCGACGATGCCGGCGATGAGGGTGAGGGGCAGATGGATCCACATCGGCAGGTCGAGGTTGAACGCGAACAGCCCGGCGAACATCGCACCGATGAGCATCTGACCGCGCGCACCGATGTTGAACAGTCCGACGCGGAAGGCCAGGGCGACGCCGAGACCTGCGGCGATGAGCGGCGCGGCGAAGCCGAGCGAGTTCGTCAGCGGACGGATCTGCGCCTCGAACGTCGCGCCGCGCGGATTGAAGACGGCTCCGCGGAAGAGGGCTTCGTAGCCGTTGTAGACCGCGTTCCAGATGGCGACGAAGGTGTCGCCCGGGCGCGAGAAGAAGTAGCCGGCAGCCGTCTGCACACCCTCGTTGGTGATGGCGATCAGCACGCCGCCGACGATCATCGCGAGCACGATCGCCAGCAGCGTCGTCATCGCGCTGCCGCGCAGCAGCTCCTTGATGAAGACGTTGGAGCGAGGCGGCTCGGGGACCGGATCTCCCGCCAGCGGGCCGTGCGCGGCGGGAAGCTGCTCGTCGGCTCGGGTCGCGTCGTCGGGGGGCGCCGCGTCGTGGGCGCCGGGCGTCGTGCCGCTCATGCGGCCACCTCCGGGTCGGTTGCTCCGGCCATCATGAGGCCGAGGATGTCACGGGGGGTGTCACCGGGAACGATCCCCACGATGGTGCCGCGGTACATCACGGCGATGCGGTCGGCGAGGGCGGTGACCTCGTCGAGCTCAGTGGAGACCACGACCACGGGGATGCCCGCATCGCGGGTCTCGATGATGCGCTTGTGGATGAACTCGATCGATCCGACGTCGACGCCGCGGGTGGGCTGTGCGGCGACGAGCAGCTTCAGGTCGCGACTCATCTCCCGGGCGATGACGACCTTCTGCTGGTTGCCGCCGGAGAGGGTGCCCGCGGGTGTCTGCGCGCTCTGCGTGCGGATGTCGTACTCGGCGACCCGCGCCTTGGCGAACTCGTCGAGCACCCCCGTGCGGATCGTGCCGAACCGTGAGAACTCGGGGTCGGTGGACCGGTCGAGGATGAGGTTCTCCGCCACCGAGAAGCCGCCCACGAGGCCGTCTTCCGTGCGGTCTTCCGGCACGAACCCGACGCCTTCCTCGAGGATGCCGCGGACGCTGCGTCCGACCAGCTCCTCCCCGTCGAGTCGGATGGACCCCTCCACGCGGGCGGCGAGCCCGACGATGGCCTCGACGAGCTCGGTCTGGCCGTTGCCCTGCACACCGGCGATGGCGAGCACCTCGCCGGGGCGCACGGTGAAGTCGACGTCGTCGACGACGATCGCCCCCGTCGGGGTGAGGACGCGGAGGCCCTCGACTTCGAGTCCCCCCTCTTCCCGGGGGTGAGCGGGCGCCTTGTGCACGGTCAGCTCGACGGAGCGGCCGACCATGAGCGAGGCGAGCTCGGCGTTGGTGGCGGTCGGGGAGGCTTCGCCCACGACCTTGCCGAGGCGGATGACGGTGATGCGGTCGGCGACCTCGCGCACCTCGCGCAGCTTGTGGGTGATGAAGACGATCGAGGTGCCCTCGTCGCGCAGCTGGCGCATGATCGCCATCAGCTCGTCGGTCTCCTGCGGTGTGAGGACAGCCGTCGGCTCGTCGAACACGAGCACCTTCGCGTCGCGCGAGAGCGCCTTGATGATCTCGACCCGCTGCTGCACGCCGACGGGAAGATCCCCCACGAGGGCATCGGGGTCGATCTGGAAGCCGAAGCGATCGGCGACCGCGCGCACATGCTGACGTGCCTTCTGCAGGTCGAGCCGGCCGAGGCTCTTGGTGTCCTCGTTGCCGAGCATGACGTTCTCGGCGACGGTGAAGACGGGGATCAGCATGAAGTGCTGGTGCACCATGCCGATGCCGGCGGCCATGGCATCCCCCGGCCCCCGGTAGTGCTGGACGACGTCGTCGAGCAGGATCTCACCCTCATCGGCCTGGTACAGGCCGTAGAGGACGTTCATGAGGGTCGACTTGCCGGCGCCGTTCTCGCCGAGCAGTGCATGGATCTCGCCCGGCTGGACCACGAGGTCGATGTGGTCGTTGGCGACGAGGCTTCCGAATCGCTTCGTGATGCCCCTGAGTTCGAGCTTCATGGTGGCCAATCTACCGAGAGGTAACTGCTACAGGACAGGAGTAGGGC